>JAQUUA010000103.1 GCA_028694055.1 Candidatus Methanomethylophilaceae archaeon
ACCTTCTTGAAGACCGGGTCGCTCACCATGAGGAACTCCGCGATCTCCGGGTCGTTGTCTGGCACGGCAGTGAACATCACCAGCCGACCATCATTCTGGAATGGTATGCTCCGGCATATCTTATGGTCCCATCGGGAGTTCTTGGAACGGATGCGGACATGCATGCGCCTACCGCCAGACACCGGCATCTGAAGCCAGGACTGGAATGAATCGCGGTCCTCCGGGTGTATGCATGCCAACAGGAAACAGCCCTGTTCCTCGCAGTCGCATGAATCCAGGTACTCGCGCATGGGACGGTTGGAGAAAAGCAGGCTTCCATCGACATCCAGCCATGCCAGGGGATCACAGAGGCCCTCTATGACGGCCTCCAGGAATTCAGAGTCCTTCATGGCGTTCTCGACCCTTCTTGCCGGCATAGGTGTCATGTCCTCCAAGATGGAATGAAGATGGAGCTGCTGAATATAATATGATACTGTTAAATTGTCCAAGAAACCTGGTTACGGTGATGATGACGGACCTTGAAGGCAATCCAGCAAGGGGAAGTTTAATAAAATTATGGATATATTTGGCGTCATGTCATCTTCACCAACTTCCGCCACGATTCTGGTGGTAGCGGTTGCGGCCATGTTCTTGTTGATCCCTTTCGCCATACTCGGAACCGGTGGAGATGACCAGGAACGTGAGACCCTTTATCAGCTGAACACCTTGGACGCTTTCCTGGACGGACAGTATGATGGATTGATCTCCTACGGAGAGCTGTATGCCCACGGGGACACTGGACTAGGCACATTCCATGCCGTGGACGGAGAGATGATCGCCTTCGGAGGTAAATTCTACCAGATCTGCTACAATGGCAGCGTGAACACCGTCAGCAGCGATATGACCGCCCCCTTGGTGATGCTGACATGGTTCGACGTCGATGCTTCTGGCGAACTGCAGGATCTGAACCTCTCTCAGACCAAATCTGCCCTGGATGCTATGCGGGACTCCGATAATTACATCTATGTCTTCGTGGCCCACGGGACCTTGGATTCCGTATGCACCCGTTCCTTCGCCCCCTTCGATGAACCATATCCTCCCTTGAGCAACGCCACCTCCGCCTACTTCTACGATTGGAACGTCACCGGCACCTTGGTGGTGATGTGGTTCCCGGTCTCATTGTCGGGCGTGAACCTCCACGACTACCACATGCATTTCCTGGCTGACGACCTCAGCATAGGCGGGCGTGTCATGGACCTCAATATCAGCAACATGCAGGTGGACATGGACCGCACCCCCAGCCTGAACCTAGACTTCCCAGAGACCGATGCCTTCCGGGACTGGGAGTTTGGCCAGGACGATCGGGATGTGGAGTGATCATTACCGCACATAGGACCGAATGCTGCGCATCAGGGCATCCACGTTCGACAGGGGCAAGCCCCTGTGCAGAGAACAGGAGCACATGAACACATAACCGGGTTGGTGGCGGAAGACATCCAGGAAACAACGGGCCTCCTGGTCGATCCTGGACATTGGACCCATCAACAGGGTGGTGAAGGCATCGATGCCCCCCATGACACAGGCCCTTCCACTCAAAACATCCCGCATCCTGACAGGGTCATTGCCCTCTGCGAACTGGAAGCCATCGATCCCGGTCCCCAGGAGGTCCTCCAATAAGGAGGATTTGCATTCATCGCTGAAATCACCGTGCGGGTGGAAGACGGATGGGGTGCCCAGTGCACGGGCTTTCCTCAACAGGGAATGCAGACCAGGGAGGCTGTGACATCTGACATTCCTCTCACCGAGTATGTCCGGGTTGTCGGTGGCAGCGGCTATGAAAATGAAATCGGGAGAGGATGCTGCATAGACTGCCTCCATGAACAACGAGCACTGTTCGACGGCGAACCCGACGATCTCACGTGCCAGGTCCGGTTGCAGCTCCATATCCATGACCAGGTTCTCCATCCCTCTCAATAAGGCCGCCTTCGTGACCGGCCCCTCCAGGTTACAGGCCAAAGCTGCTCTTCCCTGCAGGCCTTCCGAGACCATGCGATAGGATTCCGAGACCTGCGGCATCTGGCCTGACACATCGGGCTCCGGCAGTCCACTGGACATGTCCCGAAGAGGGTGCTTGACGATGCTCGGGATGCCTTCCAGCGGATAGCACACCTCCCCTCCGAGGGCCTCAATGTCCATGCCCACATGATGAACGCATCCCACCACGGCATCCTGGCCCAGCCTCCGATGCAGCGCCAGAACAGACCTGGCGGATTTGACGGCATCATATCTTCCAGCACATACCTCCGGCGTACTGTAGCCGGTCTCATCCAGGGCCAATGTCAAGTCGCGGAGGAAAACCGGCACCGCATCCGTGCCTCGAAGGAGGAGATTGCTCAAGAACAGATCCTTGCCAGTCATGCTTATTCGTCCGTGGGCAGGAATCGGGTGTCCACATGGGTCCAGACTTCTGGCAGGTGGTTGATCTTGTTGAATGCCAGCATGGCTTCTGCCGCTATGTTGATGCTCTCGACATCCGTCTCATTGAATCCCACCTCATAGAACTGCACAGCGCTGCAACGGGCTTGGTCATCCAGGGAGAGCCCGGTACGGGATGAGCACATCTCCATGGCCTCGGTCCAGTTTTCATTGATGAACTCGTTCGCCCTCACCATGACCTCCACCATGGCCCTCACGGAATCAGGATTGTCGCGCAGGACCTTCTCTGATGCCACCAGGACCATGGGATAGATGCTCCCCAGACCGGATGAGTTGCCTATCTCGTGCACAGCATCCCCGCAGCGGTTCTCGGTGTTCACCGCCCAGGGCTCGCTGCCGGCCATCACCTGTATGTCGCCATTCTGCATGGCCAAAGGTATGTCCATGGGATTCATGGGCAACACGGTGACGTTGGACATGTTGACGCCGTTCTCCTGGGCCCAGTTCAGGAAAGCGGCGTGGCTGCTGGAGCTCCCTTGCAGTCCCACGGTCTTACCTTCGATGTCCGTGGGCACCAAGATGCTGGCATTGGCGATGAATCGATGCACCCCCTCCCCGCCGATGAACCTGGCCACTATCTTGGCCCCGATGCCTTTGGTTATGAGCTGCACGGCGGGACCGTCACCCATTACCGCCATGTCCACGGAGCCGGTTATCAAAGCCTCTGCCGCCTGTATCCCTCCGGTCACCAGGACACCCTGTATCCCGTTCCCTTCCAACCATCCCTTCTCATTGGCCACGATCAAGGTCTCATAGTTCACCTTCTCGGAATAGGCCACCTTCACGTCAGAATCGGCCAACAGCGTCATCCCTAGAGCCAGAGAGGCGATCAGAACCAACGATGCCATCGTAACGGCCACCACTTTCATCTTAACCATACCGATTACTCCTTCAAATCTCTGTTATGGGGATCAGAGGAGATGACGGGGCGCCGGCAGCACATGAGCAGGCCTGCAGCTCGTCCACCATCTCTCTTTTTAACCGCATCATATCCGGGCTGCTGGGGTCTCGGGGCCAATCCTGAGGGATGCTCCATTCCCTCGCTACCCGTCCAGGGGATGCCGACATCAACACCACCCTGGTGCCCAATGCTAAAGCCTCATCTATGTTGTGAGTGACGAAAACAACGGTCTTCCCTTCCCGTTTCCAGATGTTCAGGACTTCGTTGTCCAGCTTCCCTCTCGTCCTCTCATCCAAGCTCCCGAAGGGCTCGTCCATTAGGAGCAAATCAGGGTCCATGGCCAAGGCCCGGGCTATGGCCACCCTCTGCCTCATGCCTCCTGAGAGGTCGTTGGGGCGGGAATTGGCATAGACCTCCAGACCCACTAACCGCAGATTGTCCATGGCTTTCTCACGCTTCCACTCCCGGCCATCATCCCCACCTTGGACGGAGAACATGACGTTCCGCAGCACATCCATCCATGGGAACAGGCTGTATTCTTGGAACACCACCCCTCGGCGCGGGGATGGGCCCTGCACGTTCTCACCTTGAAACAAGACCTCCCCCTGCGTGGGACGCTCGAAGCCCGCCAGAAGATTCAAGGTGGTGCTCTTGCCACAGCCACTGGAGCCTATGAGGCAGAGGAACTCCCCCTCCTCGATGCGTAACGACACATCATTCAAGGCCACCACCCCTTTCCCATGCCGATTGT
>JAQUUA010000104.1 GCA_028694055.1 Candidatus Methanomethylophilaceae archaeon
GTAATGCATGGGGCTGCTCAATACCCGGTCTAGGACATAGGTGCCGAATTTTTTGGAGTACTCGAACTTGTTCCTGCCCCCTTTGGGGATCTCGATTACGGCGTAAACCACGTTAGGGATGTCCGGTCCTGTGGGTATGTCCTTCCAATGATCCTGAACCATGATGATTGCTTCCTGGCCTATGGATAAAACCATTCTATGGCCATGTGAATACAACGCCTGCAGGTGTTTAAGATTGTCGAAATTATCATTTGACAAACATGCTCACATTTATGTCCCTTGAGAACCTGTTTCCAGATGGATGTTTTCCCATACCCGGCTCTCGTTATTCCAGCAATGTCCGTTACGTTATAGATTCAGACACATCGATAGAATCAAGATTGAAAGTGCGAGAGGAGTGGAGGCTTTCCTAGGCAGCCGGGTGCATGAGGCTCTGGAGAAACTCTACAAGGACCTCATGTATGAGAGGATGTTGAGCCTCGAAGACCTCCTGTCATACTATGAATCCATTTGGGACAAGGAATGGGGTTCGGATGTCATCATAGTCAACCAGGAGTACGATCAAGATAATTATCGGCGTATGGGAAGACGCTTCCTGTGTGACTATTATAATCGACATCACCCCTTCGACGAGTCCCGAACACTCGGTTTGGAGATCAGGATCGATTTGGAGATGGATGGCGTACAGATCGTCGGGTACATCGACCGTTTATCGAAGATTGATGAACACCACCTCCAGATACACGATTACAAGACCGGTAACCGTTTGCTCACCCAGCAGGAAGCGGATGCCGACCGTCAACTCGCCCTCTATGCTTTGATGGTTAAGGAGATGTACCCGGCTGTAGAAGAAGTGGACCTGGTCTGGCATTATCTGGCCTTCGATGAAACCATCGTATCGAAACGCAAACCGTCGCAGTTGCAGTCCTTGAAGGATGAGACCCTGGAACTGATACGAAGAATCGAATCCTGCCACGATTTCCCCCCATCCCGCTCCGCCCTCTGTTCTTGGTGCGAGTACCAATCCATCTGCCCAGAATTCAAACACTCCTGCGACCTCAAGAATGAATCCACGGACTATTCCCCGGAAGAGGGGCAGGAGATGGTGGACCGGTACGCTTCCTTGAAATTGGAACTCAAGGAAATTCAGAGACCTTACGAGAAAGAGCTGGAATCCTTGGAGGAGAGCATCGTCCATTTCTCGCAGCAGCATGGGCTCAACACCGTTTATGGCAGCAGGCACAAGGTGAAGGTCACCAAGAAAGAATCCTTCCAATTACCCAGAAAGAACAGTAAAGAGCAGGAGAAGCTCATCGCCTACCTGCATGAAGCGGAAGTTTGGAACATGATGACATCCTTGGACAACGCCTCATTGCAGGAAATGCTAACCAAAGATGACGATTTCCGTGCCCAGCTGGAATCGAGTCTGCCCGGGCTCATCACCAAAGAAGCCCGCTTCAACACCCGGCTCTCGGAGAGGAAGGACGTCCCAGAGGAGGAAGAGGTCTGAATCAGGCATCAGGAGAAACGGTACCTGTCCACAGGCACCGTGATCTCGAATCGTGCCCCTTTGCCAAGCTCACCATTCTCACGGATCGAGATGCCGGTCATGGAGAGGATCTCCCGAACGAAGAACAGGCCGAGGCCGGTATTCTTCCCTACGCCCTTGTTGAAAACAATCTCCTTCTGGTCATCCTCTATACCTGGGCCATCATCCTGGATTATCAATCTGAGATGACCGTCCTGCTCCACCTCATAGAACACATCCAAACGTGTGGCTCCATCAGCGTGACGGATGGTGTTGTCCACCAGGTTCCGGAAGGCATTGTCCAGCATGGGGTCGGCGAAGAGTTCCAGGCCCTTGACCCGGTGCTCCAGATGCAAGAGGGTGACCGGTATCTCTTCCCAAAGCTTCTCCAAACACTGCCATATCGGTTTCTTCACCCCTAGCTCTTCATACTGTCTAGTGAATTCAATCTGCCTTTGGATGGAAGAAGCGGCAGATTCGCATTTCTGTAAATATCGGACAATCGTTTCCTCTTCGGAATCATCCAAGGCCAGATCGAGGAAGCCACGCAAAGTGGTGAGCTGGTTCAAGATGTCATGACGGGTGAGGGAACTGAGGAGATGCAGTTTTTTGTTGGTGAGCAATAACGACTCCTCCATTAGACGGAGGTCGTGGACATCGAAGCAATGACCTATGTAACCCAGGAATTCGCCTTTATCGGTCCATCTAGGTGTGCCGTCGTCCTGTATCCATCGATAGGAACCGTCATGCCTCCTCAATCTGTACATCATTCCAAATGGTACACGTTTGGAGAAGGCCGAGGTATAGATCTCCAGGCAGCGATCGAAGTCTTCTGGATGCACACCTTGGGCCCATCCGTTGCCGTATTCCTGCTCCAGCGTTCTACCGGTGAAATCCAGCCAAGGCTTGTTGAAGTAATAGCATCCGCCCGAGGTGTCGGAGGACCATATCAAGGTCTTGCCGTTGTCTGCTAGGTCCCGGAAACGGTTCTTCTCCTCCCTCAGATCCTCTTCCAATCGTTTCAGTAAGTCGATGTCGATATGGGTGCCCACCGTGATATGGGAGTTCCTTCCGTCCTTGTCCAGAAGAGTTTGTCCACGGGAGCACACCCATATGTAATCGCCATCCTTGCAACGGACACGGAAATAGGTCTCATACATGCCTTGGGAACCCGATTCAAGATAATCCTGGAAGGCCTTGGTCGATGCTTCCCGGTCATCAGGATGCATCAGATCCACCCAGGTCTGGAGCGGTCCTGGGTTGGGAGAGAAAAGTGCCGGATCATAATCCAGCATCTTGAGGTACTCCGGGCTTAGCCAAAGCTGTCCGGTCTGGTGGTCGTACTCCCACGCCCCGGTGCGGGTGGCGCTGATGAAGGCCCGGTAACGGTCCTCGCTACGGGAAAGAAGCATCTGGGACCGCCTACGGGAATACAATAGGTTGATGACGTTGTTGAGCTCGGCGAATTGGCTCCTGGGGTCCCCTCCCTTGTGGAGATAGAAATCGGCACCATTGTTGAGGGCCTCCATGGCAACGCTCTCCCGACCCCTGCCGGTGAAAACCACGAAAGGTATCTCTATTCCCATGGACCTTATGGCCTTGAGAAAGGATATGCCGTCCAGACCCGGCATCTGATAGTCGGATACAATGACATCATAGCTATTGTCCCTCACCTTACGCAGAGCCTGTCCGGAATCATCGCAGATTTCGACCTCCACCCCTCCTTCTCTCTCCAAGAAGGTCTTGGTAAGGTCTAGGAGCATGGGCTCATCGTCAACACAGAGCACTTGGATCTTGGCTTCGGTCGTCATCTTTTCCAAAGAATAGATGAGAATGCAATTATTAACGTTAACCTGTTCAAAGGCCCTTCTTCTCCACAGAAAGCGACAATGAAAGGAGCGATATGAGCAGGCAGAACAGAATGAAGAACCAAACCGCCTGATAGGACGCCACGGAATGATCGCCTATGAACATCGCACTGAGCTGTTGCATGATGGCCGCCCCGGCGAAGGGGAAGATGTTCAAAGAAGCCGTGCAGGTTCCGATTATGGCAACAGGGAACAGTTCCTTGATCTGTGCGAAGCTGACCACATAGAATCCACCGAAGAAACCAAAGAAGAAATGCAGTGTCATGTATTCACTTGGCTCTGTCATAATCCCGGAGAGCCACCATATAGCCGCCCAAATCAAGGTGTACATAGCGGTTCCCAGGATGAGAACCTGTTTCCTGGACCTCAACACCCTATCGGACAGATATCCTGACACAGGGGCCCCCAAGATTATCCCTACACCGATGAATGACAACGTCAATCCAGCTGTCTCCACATCCCATCCCAGGGTCTCGCGGAAGAAAGGCGCCGCCCAAAGGCCTTGATAGGTTATCACCGAGCCATAGATGAGAAAAAACCATATTGCCAAAGGCCAGAATTTCCTACCTCCGCCGAATACCATCCGCAGGGCTCTTCTAACCGGGATGCTCTCTATGACGTCATCCAGATCATAAGGGTCTTCCACCAGCTCGCCATCCGAGAGGTAATGATGCACCTCATTGGCGCTAGGCAGCTCCAAGTCATCCGGTTTATCCCTCACCAAGGCAT
>JAQUUA010000105.1 GCA_028694055.1 Candidatus Methanomethylophilaceae archaeon
CGGGACAGAGTTGAACAATATCGCAGCCTACTCCTTCGACCCTCTGCAGGCTCAGAAGAACATCGAGAACATGATCGGTGTCATCCAGGTTCCGTTGGGATTCTGCGGACCGCTTCCCATCGACGGCGAAGCCGCGAAGGGTGATTTCTACATCCCCTTGGCCACCACTGAAGGGGCGCTATTGGCCTCCGTGAACCGTGGCTGTGCCATCATCCGCAAGAGTGCTCCGGTCAAGACCGCGGTCTTCCATGACGCAATGACTCGAGCACCGGTGATGCGTGTCAAGGACATCGCCCATTCCCAATCGGTGATCGATTGGATCGGCCGCAACATGGATTCCCTGCAGACTGAAGTCGCGAAGACCACCTCCCATGGCAAGCTCTTGGATGTGCTGTGCCTTCCCAACGGACGTAACCTGTTTCTCCGTTTCTCCTATTACACCGGCGATGCCATGGGAATGAACATGGCCACCATCGCCACCGAATCCGCCTGCCGCCTCATCGAGAGGGAGACCGGCGCCACCATGGTCTCAGTATCCGGCAACGTCTGCTCGGACAAGAAGCCTGCAGCCATCAACCAGATCCTCGGCCGTGGCAAGACCGTGCTGGCGGACATCACCATACCTTCCACGGTTGTTGAAGGATCCCTGCACTGCAGCGTTGATTCCGTGGTGGAGACCGCGGAGCGCAAGAACCTTGTCGGCAGCCAGATGGCCGGGCTACTAGGCGGCAACGCCCATGCCGCCAACATGATCGCCGCCCTGTATATCGCCACCGGACAGGATCCGGCACAAGTGGTGGAGGGGAGCCTTTGCAGCACCCTATGCGAGAATGTGGACGGCGACCTGTACATCTCGGTGCGCCTACCGGCGGTGGAGGTGGGCACGGTGGGAGGCGGTACCCGGCTGCCCTGCCAATCTGAGGCCCTCCGCATAATGGACTGCTTAGGCAACGGCAAGGCTCCAAAACTAGCGGAGATCGTTGCCGCCACCGTCCTGGCAGGGGAATTGTCCACCTTAGGGGCGCAGGCTGCTGGTCATCTGGGCAAAGCCCACGGCGAACTGGGACGTTGAATCTACCCAGGTGATAGATTTATTATACGCCCTCGCATTTCATAGGGCTATGCCCGTGATAAACTTCAACTATCATGACTTATGCCACCTCCTGGGCGAGGAAGTCCCTCGTGAGGTTCTCATAGAGAGGATCCCTATGATGGGAGCGGACATGCATGATATGGAGGGCATCGAGGACGAGATGTCGGTGGAATTCTTCCCAGACCGTCCTGACCTCTTCTGCGTCGAGGGATTGGCGCGCTCCCTGCGGGCATTCCTCGGCTTGGAACCGGGTATGCATGAGTACGAATCGGAGGAGACCGATATCGTAATGCACGTGGAGGACAGCGTCTTGACTGTCCGGCCATACATAGTCTGTGCCGCGGTCTTCGACGTGGAGATCGATGACCGTTTCATACGTTCCTTGATGGAGGTGCAGGAGAAGCTGCACACCACCATCGGCCGGAAGAGGTCCAAAGTGGCCATCGGGGTGCACGATCTAGATAAGGTCCGCCCACCCTTCCGTTATCTGGCCGTCGAACCCCATGTTCTGCGATTCGTTCCCCTGGGCAAAGAGGAGGAATGGGACCTGGAGGAGATCCTGGATAAGCATGAGAAAGGAAGAGATTATGCCCACCTCCTCCAGGGAAAGGACCGCTACCCTGTCATTTTGGACGCCAATGACGATGTCCTGTCATTCCCACCGGTCATCAATGGTCGCCTGACCACAGTCACCGAGGAGACCAAGAACATATTCATAGATGTCACCGGAACCGATGCCCGTGCCGTGGAAGGCGCCCTGCAGATATTGGTCACGGCATTGGCCGAGAGGGGCGGCTCCATCGGCGATGTTACCCTCAGAGGTGCCTATGACGCCGTGCATCCTGACCTTGAACCCTCCTATTGGGAGGTCTCGATTCCAGAGTGCCGTCGCCTCCTCAGTCCATCACTTTCTGCGGAAGACATGGTGATTGGCTTGCAGAGGATGGGCCATGACGCCCAGGCAGAGGGAGACCTCCTTAAGGTTCTGGCCCCCAGCACCCGCTTGGACATCCTGCATCCAGTAGACCTCATGGAGGATGTGGCCATCGGTCACGGCTTTGAGAGGTTCGGCTGTGCTCATACCACATATCAAACCGTGGGAGGGTTGCTTCCCAGCACGCGGGTTTCTGAACGTCTCCGCGACGTTATGATAGGCCTTGGATACACGGAGGTCAATACCCTCATGCTTAGCTCCGAGAGGGACGAGTTCCACCTATGCGGATTGGAGGAAGAGGATGTGGTATCCATAAAAAACCCCATAACCGAGGACCACACCTGTCTGCGACGGAACCTCATGCCCAGCCTGCTGAGGATTCTACGTCGCAACAAGCATAGGGACCTGCCACAGCGGATCTTCGAGGCCGGAGACGTCCTGGTTGGACACCAGAGGCGCCGTAGCTTGGCCGGAATGAGCATCCATTCCAAGGCATCGTTCACCGAGATCAAATCAACAGTAGAGTCCCTGCTAAGGGAGATGGACATATCCTTCAGCATCGTCGGCTCAGACCGGGGCTGCTATGTGTCTGGCCGAGGAGCGGACATCATCCATGATAACCAATGCGTGGGGAGCTTCGGAGAGCTCAGCCCCCAGACCATCGTCAATTTCGGGCTTGGCTATCCTGTGGCCGCTTTCGAACTGGACACCGTCCTGCTCCTTTCGGGCAAAGGGGATGCCATCTTCTGAGCCACGGTTCAATTAAATATCACGAAACGATAAGCTCAAACAGGCAGAGGTGGCTGAGCCTGGACCAAGGCGCCGGTCTTGAAAACCGGTGGCGTCTCGCCTCGGGAGTTCGAATCTCCCCCTCTGCGCCATATCTCCCTTCTTCCTCAAGGCCGCGATATGATATTATCCCCGCATAGCGTTGTCGCACCCATGACCGAGAAGATGGAGGGGCGCATGGTGCCGTCATTCTCCCTGCCGGACGAGAACGGGGAGTTTTTCCAAGACCAGATGTTGCAGGGATTGCGATGGGTGCTGTACTTCTATCCCAACGCCGGCACCCCCGGCTGCACCCAGGAGGCTCTGGACTTCACCAGCCTCTATCCCACATTCATGACCATGAACGTTCCCATAGTAGGCGTGAGCTCCAACACCGTGGAGAAACTGAAGTCCTTCCAACGCAAGAACGAGCTGAAGGTGAAGCTCCTCAGCGATTCTGAGCAGAAGCTGCAGGAGGCCATGGGCGTCTGGAGACTGAAGAAGATGTATGGCAGGGAGTTCATGGGCACGGAGCGGAGCACTTTCGTAATCGGGCCGGATGGGGCCATAGAGGCGGAATGGAGGAACGTGAAGGTCAAGGGCCATGCAGCTGCGGTGCTGGAGAAGGTGCGGTCCCTGCATCGCCGTGCCTGATTCTCAGCGCTTCCTCAAACGATCGATCATGGCTTGCATCACTAGCCGGCCATCCGCTACAACGCTGATGTCGGCCATGGCATGAATGGGAGCCTCAGCGTCACTGTTGACGGCTATTATGAACTGGGAATCGGACATTCCCACCCGATGCTGCAAGGCACCGGAAATTCCGAATGCCAGATAGACCCGGGGTCGCACCACCCGCCCGCTCTGACCCACTTGCCGGTCTGCGGTCATGAATCCCTGTTCCACCACTGCACGGGAGCAGGAAACACTTCCTCCCAACAAGGATGCCAAGGTCTCGGCGGTCTTGATGTCATCCTCGCTGCACATGCCTGCTCCCAGAGATACCAGGGCCTCGGAGCCCTCATCATACGACGAGGGTTCTTTCAGCACAGACAGAATCCTTGATGCCGAAGGTTGTGGACGGTATGTCCAGGTCATGACCGTACCCTTCCGCCCCGTCTGGGGGTCGGGAAGGGGGAATGCCCCCGGCCGCAGGGTGGCCATCTGAGGGAGGGTGTGACAGACCACATTGGCCAGAACATTCCCTCCGAATGCTGGACGGATCATCTGCAGACCTGGGCCGTCCACCCGCAGGCCTGTGCAGTCTGCCGTCAAACC
>JAQUUA010000106.1 GCA_028694055.1 Candidatus Methanomethylophilaceae archaeon
CACAGGCGGGCGACTTTTTCGGAGAATCTGGTTCCGGCACAATATCTAGAACTAAAATAAAGATTAGTCTACAAGGCACAAACGACGATATTATTAGATTGACACAAGGTATTGAGCCGCCAAAAGGCGTAATAGAGTGTTATGTGAAAAACGACGTCAATTTAACACCAGAAGATCTAATACTGTTTGCTAATAAGTATTTTAAAATAAATAATTTAAGAGACGGTCTTAAAAATGGCGAAATTATATTTCAACAATTTAATCTTGAATATACTACAATGAGAGCACCATGAAAGTAAAGCTTTATAAATCCGAGATAAATGATGTTGTTTTTCGTGCTGTAGCACAAACGTTTTTCAAGAACTTACAGAAAAATACGTTTGTTGGCAGAAAAACAGTAAATAAGGCAAGAATTATGTCTGATTGGCAGCTTAAAAAGACAAAAAATTATCTACACTTTCAGTTTGTTAATCCTAATTTTTTTGAGATATATGCTCAAGAGCACGGAATACCAAAGATGATAATATCTGCAAAGAACAAAAAATTTCTGAAATTTAAAAAGACTAAGACGCGAAAGTCTACATACGAGAAGATACCAGGCAATCAGGCGTTTGAAGCAGACGGATACGTGTATGCAAAAATGGTTCGTCATCCTGGTTTCGAGGGACGTAGGTTTATTGATAAAACAATGAATGATACTAAGACGTGGAAAGAGTTTGATAAACAAATAGAGAAAATTTTTTATGCAGAAGTCACTTCTAGATTAAAAAATTAAATATGTTTATAAACATATTACCGATAAATATATTTATATGTCTAATAACAGACGTATAGTAATAATTACCTAATAACTGGTGAAGACATGGCTATAAATAATAATCCGTTAATTGATGCGTATAATCTTGTAGAGAATATTATACGAACAAATGTACCCGATATTAACACCCGCCGTTCAGCTTTACCAACAGCAAGGGAAAAGCAATGGATATTTCCATACACACCAGAAGACACTACTAATTTTTATCCAAGGGTTGCTATTCTTTTAGAGGACATTAACTACGACGAGTTTGGATCTGCACAGTTCGCGGAATATTCTACTGACGAAACTGGAAAGGTATCTGAAGTTAATGCAAATTATGCGGTTTTAGATTTAAAAATTGGCGTGTTTACTAAGAAGACCGACCAGCACACAATAACACTACCAGGAAAGTCAGCCCCGCAAGTTGCAAAAGGATTGTTATTAAACTCGTATCTTGTCGGAGCAATCGCAAAGGCATTGCAGGCAAATAGAAGCACAATGATTTCTATGGGTGTGGTAGATGCTGATGTAATAAAGATAGAGCCGTCATATGAGGATAATGAGATGCTTTTTGCGGGGGATATTTCTATTAGAATAGTATATCTAAATACTTGGGGAAGGATATATACTGTCGGAGAACTGATTGACGAAATAAATAAGTATTATGCGACATCAACAGAAGATTAAATAAATAATGGAGTGAGATTATGAAAAAAACAAAAAAAGAAGAAAATTACACTTATGAAGAAGACGCGAGCAATGATGAAGTTAAAGAAGACGACGTCATTTCTGTGCAAGTTGAAGATAAAAAATCCCCCGAGAAGTGGGCAAAAGAATACAAAATAGATCCAATGTTAGTTCTTTGGTGGACAAAACAAGAAAAAAATATAACAAAAAAAGAATTTGAAGAAATTCTTAAAAAACTACAAATAAAAACGGAGTGATAGAATATGGTATTTAATCCAAAAGTAGACATTTCAGTTAGAACTGCACTATCTTTACTTCCTAGTGCCGGCGATAGTATTGCTGCATTAATTGGTACAGCACAATATGGACCAATTAACGAGGTTGTAACTTGTAGCAGCTTTAATGACGTGTTAAATGTATTTCAAGAAGATAACGGCACAAACACATCAATAACAAAAGGAGCAGAAATGTTCTTCGCAAATGGCGGAAGCATTTTAAAGATTGTAAGAGTTGCAGATGGCGCGGTTGCAAAAAGTAAATACGAAGCTGTAGGTGCAGGTTCAACACCAAATGTTATAACATTTAACGCAATATACAATGGAACTTATGGTAATAATTTGTTTATTGATATTGATGAAAAAGGAACCGGAAGAGTCGTATCAATAAAGCTAGGAAATACAGTTGAAGTATTTGATAACAACGGAGCAACAGACGGATATACAACAAACGCAGCATTAGTTGCAGCAATAAATGCAAATAGTAGATTAGTTACAGCAACATTAAATAACCCAGCAGTAGTTGTTGCATTGTCCGGTTGGACGGCATTCTCTGAAGGTAATGATGGTGCAGCAGCAATTATATCTAGTACACATACAACAGCATTTGATAATTTATTGTTAAATGAAGACTGGAGTTTGTTAATGATACCAAATACTGGCCAAACAAGTTCATTAGAAGACACAGATGCATTTCATACAACAATACTTGGAAAGATAGAAAATAGAGCAAATACATTTAATAAGAACGGAATATTTGTTTCTGGTATTACTAAAGACGAAACAATTGCTACAGCACAAGCAAGAACAACAAGAGGCGAAAGATTTGTTTTAACTGCACCAAGCATATATCATACATCTAGAGTTGATGGTTCAGTAGAATATCTTGATGGAACTTATTTGGGTTGTGCATTGGCAGGAAGATTGTCTAGTCTTGACGCAACCGGCGCAGCAGCAACAAGAAAGAGTGTTATTGTTGAAGACCTTTTAGTCTTAGAATCATCTGGAAAGAAATATTATAATACAACAGAGATTGAACAAATGTTAAGTTCAGGAATTTGTGTTGCATCTAATATCAACGGCGGATTGAAGTGGGCAAGAGGAATCACAAGAATATCTGATAAAACAAGCATTTATTTTGAAATAAATATCTTGAGAATAATTGATGAATTAAAAGAAATCATACAAGAAACATTGGATGATTATTTAGGAGATCCAAATTCACCAATAACTAGAGACAGAATGCAAGCTGTTGTTAACGGAATATTAAATCAAACACAGTCATCTGGAAAGATTACAGCATATTTACCAACTGTTGTAACACAAGGAACAAGTCCAGACACCGTGAATGTTTCAATATCAGTACAGCCAACCTTTGCAACAAATTTTATTTCTGTTGTAATAACAGTTAGTTAGATACTAACTGTTTAATAATTATATAAACGGAGGAAAATAACATGGATACAAGAATTACAATTAAAGATGTTGACATTTCTTTAGAAGGAAGTGGAACAGCTTTAGACGGAAGAATAAGCGGTGCAGAGAGTGCATCAATCACAATATCTGCTGAAGATACTGTTCATTACGAAGCGGGTGGATATATGCCAGTAGAAATTGTTGATGGAAAGATATCAATAAAAGGAGAATTATCAAAGGCTTGGTTAAATAATGATTTATTTAAATTATTATTTCCTGTAACAAATCTTGGTGGTTCATTAAATGCTGTTTTAAAGCCAACATTTACATTAAGAGGTAAAGTAATTAACGCAAAATCTCCAAAAAGAGAAGTTTTAATTTACGGTGTTAAATTTAATAGTATTGGTATAACAAACTTAGCAATAGATAGTGTTGCTACACAACCACTACCATTTAATGCAACAGGCTATCAGTTTTTAGACTAGATAAACAAAAAGGACGTGTGATAAATATGCAGAGTATTGCTAAAATAGAACGAAAAAAAGAGATTTTTAAACTTTCGAATGATGAGTTATTGTCCGGAGAATGGTTTGATAAGATAAAGTCAGAACTTGAAAAGGGAAATAAGGTAGAGTTTACATATATAAACTCTATATTTTCTCTTAAGACCTATTTCATATCTGACGACAATAAAAAAGGAGAACTTATAAACGGTGATGAAGAATGAGTGAAGAAGTAGTACAAAACAAGACAGATTATTCGGTTGAGCCAGAGGGTCACGAAATAGACAATTTTCCAGAGTATATTACTGCTGTGGATGATGATAAATATAAAGTAAAAATGAGAGATAAGTCATATTATATTATTGCTGATGTTGAATATGCAGAGATAAAA
>JAQUUA010000014.1 GCA_028694055.1 Candidatus Methanomethylophilaceae archaeon
TCGTTGCTCTCCGGGGCCAACATCATCATCGTGAGGTCGCCACCGGCGGCAACGGCCCTGCAGGATGCCATCAGGGGACTCCAGGGGGCGGTCTGAGATGCCCACCGCCATCGAGTTCTTCAAGCTCCTGCCCAAGACCAACTGCAAGGACTGCGGACAGCCCACATGCCTGGCCTTCGCCATGCAGCTGGCCAATCAGAAGGCCGCCCTGGAGGATTGCCCGCATGTGGAGCAAAGCGCCAAGGACGCCTTGGCGGAGTCCTCCGCCCCGCCCGTGCGCACGGTGACCGTGGGCAGCGGGGACTGGACCCTGCCCATGGGCGGGGAGACCGTGCTCTTCCGGCACGAGCGGAGGTTCGTCAACCCCGTGGGCTACGCCCTGACCGTTTCCGACCTCTGGGATGAGGCCCGGATGCAGAAGACGGTGCAGCAGGCCTCCGCATTGTCATTCCAAAGGGTGGGCATGGTCTTCCGCTTGGACGCCCTGCGTCTGCGTTGCGACTCTGCCGATGCCGATAGGTTCTCACAGGCGGCCACAGCCCTGTCGTCCCTATGGGACGGGCCCCTGGTCCTGGAATCCAGCAGCACGGAGCCTTTGATGCAGGCCGCCCGGGCCATCCGCTTCCGGAGGCCTCTGCTGCAATCGGCCAATCCGGAGAACATCAAGGACCTGGGAGCCTTCAGCAAGGAGACCGGCTGCCCGCTGGCCATCCGCAGCGACGACCTGCAGACCTTGGCCGACCTGGTGGAGAAGGCCCGGGCCGCGGGAGCGGAGGACCTGGTCCTGGACCCGGCCGCCTCTGAACCCAAGGACATCCTGGAGAGGAACACCGCCCTGCGACGCTCGGCACTGAAGAAGAAGTTCAAGGCCTTCGGGTATCCGATCCTCAACGACCTGTCCGGCACGGCATCGGCTTTGACCGCTGCCACCGTTGCTACCCTGCGCTACTCCAGCCTGGTGCTCCTGGACGATCTGAAAGTGGAAGAGGCTCTGCCGCTGTTCACTTTGCGGCAGAACATCTACACCGACCCCCAGGTGCCCATCCAGGTGAAGCAGGCCCTGTACCCGGTGAACGACCCGGACCAGCATTCGCCCATATTCTTCACCACCAACTTCTCCCTCACCTATTTCACGGTGCGGGCGGACATCGAGAAATCGAAGATGCCGGTTTGGCTGCAGGTGGTGGACACCGAGGGCCTCTCCGTGCTCACCGCCTACGCCGCCGGCAAGTTCACCCCCGAGAACGTCAGCGCCGCATTCCAAGAGAGCGGCGTCCTGGACATGTCGGACGGCCCAGTGGTGGTCCCAGGGCTGGTGGCCCGCATGAGTGGGAAGCTGGAGCTGGCCATCAACCGCAAGGTGGTGGTGGGCACCAATGAGTCCACCGCCATACCCCGCTTCCTGAAGCGTCTAGCGGAGAGCCGGAGCCAGGATTGAGTACAAGGCTTGGAAGAGGGGAGAGTCCGAGTCCCATGCTATG
Source organism: Candidatus Methanomethylophilaceae archaeon (assembly GCA_028694055.1). GTDB lineage: Archaea > Thermoplasmatota > Thermoplasmata > Methanomassiliicoccales > Methanomethylophilaceae > JAQUUA01. The sequence goes on from JAQUUA010000014.1 coordinate 1,482, forward strand.
GGCTGGCCCCGGAGGTTGGCCTCCTCCACGACATCGTCGTGGGGGAGTAGATGCACCTCCAAGCCTTCGACCTGCGGCAGGAGCTCCCCGGGCAGGTCCGCACGGACGTTGTTCACCAGGAGCAGGGCCCGACCGACCTCCATCCCTAGGTCTTTGCTCATGGACCATAGGTCCATAGCCGTCCTTATGCCGGTGGCGCTGGGGTCTGAGACCAGAATGAGGATGTCCGCCCGCGGAAGAGTCTTTCGGGCCAGATGCTCCATTCCCGCCTCATTGTCCACCAGTACGAAGGCGTAACGGGGAATCATCCGGTCGAGGCTGTCCCGCAGGACGTTGTTCACGAAGCAGTAGCATCCCTCCCCCTGGGGCCGACCCATGACCATGAGGTCGATGCCCCTCTCATCCTCCGCCAACGATGCCTGCATCTGCAGGGCCATGTACTCATGCTTGCTCATGCTGGCCGGTACGGAGTCAGGGTCTTGCACCATCCTGTTCCTGACCTCACCGATGCTGCCGTTGGCGATTATTCCCAGCTTGTCGGCCAAGTTGCTGTTGGGATCGGCATCCACGGCGAGAATCGTGCCCTGAGCGCTTCTGGCCAACATCTGCACTATCAGGGATGAGACTGTGGTCTTGCCCACGCCTCCTTTGCCTGCCACGGCGATGATTCGGGTCATGACAGCCCGTATCTCTCCCGCATGAGGTCGGAAAGCTCCCTCAGCAGGCGCAGCACGGCCACGGCATCGGGCTCCTCCATGCCTCCCAAGCCGCACTGCGGGGAGAGCATGCACCGGCGTTGCAGGAGATCGCGATCCAAACCTTTGGCCACCAGCCCGTCCAAGTGCTTCTCCATCAATCGGAACAGGGATTCCGCGGTCTCGATCCTCACTCCCTCATCGCTGTTGGGGACAATCCCCCAGCACAAGGACCCACCCCCCTCCAAGAAGGCTGCCAGCTCCTGCGGGTAGAGGGCCAAGGTGTGAGCATAGGAATAAGCGTCGAAAGACAGAATGTCCAGGTCGGTCCTCAGGACCATGGGCCAATCCGTGTTGCCGCAGCAGTGGATGGCCTTGTGGCAATCCACCCCCTCCATGGCCTCGTTCAACCAGGATACGGCCTCGTCCGCGGATATGGATGCGAAAGGCGTGCCCAGCAGGGTAAGGGAGGGCTCGTCGAAGAACATCACCACATTGGGGTGGATCCCCGATAGCCTCCTCTGCTGCCAACGGGCATACATGTTCACCCCTTTGCGTACAATCTCACCATAGGATTCGTCATAAACCACCGGGCGCCCCTCGCGGTCGAATATCTGCAAACCCTCGCTCACCGGCCCGGTGACCTGGCCTTTGACTGCCAAATGGGATGAGTGGTCCCGCTCCAAGAAAGCGTAGAGGCCCTGGTGCCCCTCGGATGGAGGCTGGAAGTAATCGATGTCCTCTTCCAGAAGGGCGGTGTAGAACTCCATGGGATCGTAATCCCCCAGATCCACACAGAGTTGGCCCTCCCTCTCATTAGCCACCAATCCAGGGAGGCGGGCGGCAGTCTGGCTGTACATGCTCTCCCTGTAACCCAAGCGAGGAAGCTGGGGCCAGGGCGCGCAGATGATTTTCTCCTCCACGATGAGGTCCAGAGCCTTCGCTGGGTCCTCGAACGGGAGGGATCCTATCAGCGTTGTAGAGCAGTTCCAATCCATCAAGCAACCATCCGTGAATCCATTATTAAACCTTTCATGCTTGTTTCCACAAAATGGCAAAGATTAACATATCCGAAGCAATCCTCTGTCCAAAGAGGACGGCATATGGGGAAAGAAACCACAGATTACGTGTCGGAGATGGTTTTTCAGAACGACCCTGTCACCGTGACCCGTAAGGCCCGGGACATAATAGTCTCCGATAAACATTGGCAGCTATTGGACTATATGGAAGGCCATTATGTGCAGGCCAAGCGTCGCACCGGCATCACCAACTGGTCCATCCTTCTATCCATAAGGATAGAGAGCCAGATGGGTAGTCAGAAAGTCACTTTGCTCGGGGAGACCTATGGCAAGGGGCCGTTGGTCAGTTCCGGTCTGAAGAAGAAGGTCGATCAGGAGATCGTGGCACCACTCCAGACGGCATTCAAGACTTCCTAGAGCTGGTTTCCAGGGAAGGGAACAGCGAAAGGTCGGTGTGGGGCAGGAACAGCGCCGACGAGTACTCATGGAAGAACGTGGGGTCGTTGCTGAGGTCCAGATAGGTGAGACGGTTGAATATGGCCTCCACCCGTTCCCGGGACTTCTTGGACAGCAGGGTCATCTTGGCCCCGGCCAATGAGGAGTTGCCGAGATATTGGAAGCGTTCCCGGGGCAGGTCCGGAAGAAGCCCGATCCTGATGGAGCTCTCCAGGTCCAGGTAGTTCCCGAAACCGCCACAGATGAACACCTTTTCCAGTTCATGGAAGTCCATGCCCAGGTTGAGCAGCAGGCTCCTGCAGGCGGAGAATATGGCGCCTTTGGTGCGTATAAGGGACATTATATCATCCTCGGTGATGAAGATGTCCGCCTCATCGGTGATGCGTAGCCTCCTCACTCCTTCGTGGGTCTCCGCATTTGAACGGGAGGTGAAACGCCCCTTCTTATCCACCCATCCATTCTCTGAAAGGGTGGCCAAGAGGTCTATGAGTCCGGAACCGCATATCCCCTTGGGAGCGACATCCCCGATCACACGGCAGGAGAAGCTGTTTTCTTCCAGGCTCAAGGCCTCGATGGCCCCGGGGCTGGCCCTCATGCCGCAACAGATGTCCCCTCCCTCGAAGGATGGCCCGGCAGAGGAGGAGGCGGAGATGAGGAGCTCGCTGTTCCCTAGGGCCACCTCACCGTTGGTGCCTACGTCGATCAACAGGGACATCCCCTCCTTGCGGTCCATGGCGGAATGGAGGATGTCGCTGGTCACATCCCCTCCCACATAGGCGGATATGCATGGCATCACCATAACCTCGGCCTCAGGATGGACGAGCAGCCCGCTCTCCGCCCCCTTGATGCGGGCTTCTCTGACCACAGGCATGAACGGCTCGTAGCGTATAGGTGATGGATCGATGCCCAGGAAGAGGTGGGACATGGTGGTGTTGCCGGATATGCACACGGACTTGATGTTCTTCGGCCGAACGCTCTTTCCTCCGCAGGCGACTATGAGCCCATTGATGGTCTCCAGTACCAAGGAGCGGAGCTGGGAAGGCCCATGGTCCTCAGAATACTCGATACGGCTGAGGACATCCTCTCCCAGGACTATCTGACGGTTGTAATCCGATGCGGTGGCGACCTCTTGCCCTTTGGCGAGTTCCAGGATGGATATGGCAACGGTGGTGGTCCCGATGTCCACCACCAATCCCAGGTCCCCTTCCTCATCGCCTCCTTTCAAAGGCTCCAGGTCCGGGATGCAGAGGTGGGAGTGGGTGGAGAGGACCTTCATGCCGCCGGTGTCCGGGGATGGCACCACGACCTCCAGGTCACCGTAGACCAGGGTGCGGCAGGCCAGACGCACCCCCGATACCCAGTCGCTCTGGTCGATGCTTGCCCGGCCCTCGTCCCCGGTCAGCCCGGAGCACACCACCTTGCATTTCCCGCAACTCCCCTGACCGCCACAGGGGCCGGGTATGCGGACTCCCAGACGCATGGCGGCCTCCCAAATGCTGGTCCCCGCCTCCACCCTTATACTGCGCCGTCCAGGATAGAAATTTACGGTGTGCTCCTCCATGCCGCAGGCATCGGGCTGGAACGTTATAATGCTAACCTCTTAAGAAAATGCTATATGTCCAGGGGCGGTTCTATGGCCGATGCGATTTGCTGGATTCATCAAGACCACCCTCCTGGACTGGGATGGGATGGTGGCCTGCACGGTCTACCTCCCGGGTTGCAACTTCCGTTGCCCCTTCTGCCACAACAAGGACCTGGTCCTACATCCTGAGGATAACCAGCTGATCGAGGAGTCCATCATCCTTGATTTCGTGGAGGAGAACTCTGATTTCCTGGATGGCGTGGTAATATCCGGAGGGGAGCCCACTCTGAACCCGGAGCTTCACCGCTTCATCAAGGAGCTGCGCTCCAGGGGGATGATGATCAAGCTAGACACCAACGGCAGCCGCTCGGATGTCTTAGAGGACCTCCTAGGAGCCGGCTTGCTGGACTATGTGGCCATGGATGTGAAGGCCAGTTTGGACGACCGTTATTCCATGGCCACCGGTGTAAACGTGGACCTGCAGGCCTTGAGGGATTCCATCCGCCTCATAATAGATTCCGGAGTGGACCACGAGTTCCGGACCACGGTGGTGCCGCATATCGTCCGGGAAGAGGATGTGGACTCCATCACGGAGTCTGTGCGGGGAGCCCGTCGCTACAGCCTGCAGCAGTTCCGCCCCAAGGTCACCTTGGATGAGAACCTCTCCGTGCTGGACCCATATCCAGAATCCAAGATCCTGGAGATGGCCCGGCGGGCCAAGCCCCGGGTGCAGAAGGTGCAGATCAAAGGGTTGTGATCAACCCTGGAAGTCTGCCAGGGAGATCTTGGATGCCGGCCCCAATTCTGTACTGGGCCCATTGACGTAGGCGTTGTCAGCATTGATGGTGGCCAAGAACCTCTCCATCTCCTTCTCGTCCTTGGTGAAGATGCCGGCACTCAATCCGAACTCACAGGCATTGACCTTCTCAATGGCGTCCTCCAGGTCGCTGGCCCTCTGCACGCAGAGGATCGGGAGACTGTGATCCATGGTGTTCAACTCATGGTCCTCCGGCAGACCTGCCAGTATGGCAGGGCGCACGAAGCAGCCCTCTCCCAGGAAGTCCTTTGTGAGACGCTCGCCTCCCATGAGCAACCAGGGACGGGCACCATCCATGAGATCCAGGAAGCGTTGCATCATCTCCTTGTTTATCACCGGTCCGGTGAAGACCCCGTTCTCTGCCGGGTCCCCCACAGTGATGCGCGAGGCGGCTTTCATGAGGATGTTCAGGAATTGCTCGTAGTGCTGATCCAGAACCACCACCTTGGAACAGGAGTCCAAGCGCTGGCCGGAATAGGAAAATGCAGAGTCCAAGACTGCTTCCGCAGCGTACTTCAAGTCCGAGCGCTGCGAGATGACCGCCGGGTTCATCCCTTTGATCTCGGCATGGAACCTCAGGTCTGGGTCCACCTGGGCGAACATCATCTCCTCGGAGCCTTCCCCCGACCCGCTGACACAGACCCCTGCCAGCTCAGGATTGTCCACCAAGTCCTTCTGGACTTTGCCTCGGCGGTCCAGTAGCAGGTTCAGGGCACCATCGGGAAGGCCTTTGCGGGACATCATCTCATATATCATGTATGTGGGAAGAGGGCAGAGATGAGAGGGCATGAGAACCACGGTGTTGCCCGCCAGAAGGGCGGCGAAGGTGCTGGATATGGGTGCTGCCACCGGTGAGTGATAGGAGCCTATGACCGCCCACACGCCCGTGGGACGGTCCTTGCCTTCCATATCCTCCGCATCCTGCAAGCAACCATCCATGACCTCGCGCAGACGGTCCATTTCCGCCAGGGCCTCCTTGCGGGTCATGCCCACGCTGATGCATATGGCAGCAGCCAGACGGTAACGGCCTCGAACCAGGTCGTCCCTGATGGAGCGCATACGCTCTATGCGGATGGACAAGGGTAAAGAGGACCATTCCGTGAAGGCTTGAGAGGCGAAGGAAACCGCCCTGACCGCCATGCCTGCCTCCGGCTCCTGGAATTGACCGATGATGATGCTGTTGTCGATGGGGCTGCCCACCTGGAAATCAGTACCTGAGGCGAACATAATGCCTCCCATCCAATTGGGGTAATCTGAGCGGTCCATGTTCAGGATGGCCTCGAACGCGGCGTTGAATTTCCGGTCCTCTTCCGAGGCACCGGTTTCGCTGGGCATGCTAACAAAGTCTTTCATCCCTTTCTCCAGGACGGTTATCTCGACTATTCGGTATAATGGTTTTCGAAAAAATGGAAGATCGGGATATCAGTAGGAGATATTCCACCGTCATTAATTAATACAAGATATCCATTTTTCCGTCTCGGGGCTCGTGGTCTAGGGGTTATGACGTTGCCTTCACACGGCAGAGGCCGCCGGTTCAAATCCGGCCGAGCCCACCACTCTTCTTACAGTCTTCCGTTGCATCCTGCATCAATCTTTTATATTTGGTAAAAAATAACAACCTATAATTCATATCCATCTTCATCAGTGTATGGTTGGTGTCAGGAATGAAGTCACCTGGCGATTTCATATGCAGACATTGCGGTCATGAGGAAGATTTTAGGCTGACCGAGACGCCTCGTTTTGAGATAGAGGCGGTTTTTCAGGACTATGATGATCTGTTGCGGGCGGTGGGGGACAAGACCATCGCCCGTCGCGCCCATCTCCTATGGAACCGGCGTCGACCTCATCCTCGGCTTCTGAGACATCAACAGTGCCTGTACCACTGCCCGAGATGCCACCGCCTCTCTCGTCACCTCTTCTTCCGACTCGGTATACTGGACCATGTGTATGAGCCGGACTACCTTTGTCCGGACTGCCGTAGCCTTCTGATCCCGTGTCTTCCCGACGAATCTCCCCCCGATGAGGCCAGTGCCTTGAAGCTCTGGCGTTGCAGCCTATGCAACAATCTCAATGATCACGGCAAGGCCGACCAACCAGCTAACGTCCTTCTGAACAATCCTGGAGCCAGGAGGGACGGCGGGCATGATGCCTACTCCTGAAAGATAGGCAGCAATGATGATCCCACGTGAACCCATTCAGATTATCCTCAAGCATATCTCGTTCCATTTAGGTTTATCATCAGGAAACGGAATGCACACTTTTGATTCAGTTGGGCAATTTGAAATGAAATTTGGAGATTTTTTCGAAATCCGTAATTTAATCCTATAAACCTTTACGAATATTGCTACCTTAAAGGGGTTAAAACTGCTTACATCGACGATTAACTACGACAACCATAAATAAGGCCTCCCTGTTGTCCAAACACCTCAGACGATTTGACGTATGGGTTTTTTTAACGAACACAGGTAGTTATCATGAGTGAGAGAAAATCCCCCCATGAACCCCCCGGTGGCCGTTGGACCATTGTGATCACGGGTGTGCTCCTGCACCTGTGCCTGGGATCCATCTATGCTTACGGCGTCCTCCGGAATCCACTGTTAGACCACTTCAGAGACCTGGGTTTGGACCCCAGTGCCATGGAGATGACTTGGCCTTTCATCGTATTCCTGGCATTCTTTGCCATCACCATGCCCTTAGCCGGACCGTACATCCAGAAGTACGGTCCTCGCACTGTCAGCATGGTAGGCGGAGTGCTATGCGGCCTGGGATGGGTGGCAGCGTCGTTCGCCAGCTCCCCCTTAATGCTCATACCTTTGTACGGCATCATCGGCGGCATCGGCGTGGGAATCGCCTACGGTGCTCCGATAACCGCTTCCGCCTGCTGGTTCCCAGACAAGCGCGGCCTTGCCGTCGGACTCACTGTGCTGGGATTCGGATTCTCTTCCGCAATAATCACCTACACCAGCGGCTTCTTGCTCGACAACGGCTGGGAGATCATGACCATCATGCAGTTGTTCGGCGTGATGTTCATAATCATCAGCATATGTCTGTCCTTCATGCTCCGTTTCCCCACCGAGAGCTGGAAACGGCCTGTGGCGTCCAGTGCCAAGGCCAGACCGGTGGTGCACAGCATCAAGAGGGAGGAGATGGTGAAGACCAGGGCATTCAAGGGATTGTGGATATGCTATACCATCGGTGCCTTGGCTGGATTGACCGCCATCGGGATATCCGGTCCGGTGGGGTTGGAGGTCTTTGCAAATTCCGGCATGGACTCTGATGCCGCCAACGCCCTGATATTCACCTTGATCCTGCCCTTCGCCCTCTTCAACGGCTTGGGCCGGCCTCTGTTCGGGGACCTCACCGACCGTCTGAACACCCGTAAGACCGCCATGCTGACCTTCAGCATAATCATCGTGGCCTGTCTCATAATGTACTTCGGTTACGACAGCGTCTGGGCCTATATCATCTGCTTCGCCCTGCTCTGGGGATGTCTGGGCGGATGGTTGGCCATCGCCCCCGCGGCCACTGCCAACTACTTCGGTATGCGGGACAATGCTCGGAACTATGGCCTGGTCTTCACCGCCTACGGCGCCGGAGCGATCATCGGAGGCGTGGTCTCCGCCCAGGCCAAGGACCTCCTGGGGGATTTCCAGCCCTTCTTCCTCCTACTGTCCCTGCTCTGTGTGGTGGGCCTTGTGGTGGCTTGGACCACCTTGAAGGTCCCGACGGCCATGGAGAACTGAAGGCTGAAACCAATTCCAAAACCCCCTCCTATACCGGAGGGCTTTATTTTATTCTATATAAAAATAGTAAAAAAAAGGGGTTTTAAAGTGGTTCACTCTTCCCAGTTGGGCCCATGGGCCCGGACCATGAAGTTCTCCGCGTCACCGATGTCGTCCGTTAGCAGGCTGACGACAATACCAGCCAGCATGGCCGCGGGCAGGCTGTACAACGCAGGATTGATGAGGACCGGGATCCCGATCAAGTCCGCATATCCCATCAACCTTGCGACCACGAAGACTGCGGAAACCACCATGCCCACCACGATGGTGGACAAGGCTCCTTGGCTGGTATACCTCTTCCACCAAACGGAGAGGAAGAGCACCGGGAAGAACACTGAGGCGGCGATACCGAAGGCCAGGGTCACCAGGTAACTGACGTTCTGGTCAGCGAGCCCGATTGCGAAAGCGACCGCCATAGTACCAGAGGCCACGATGGACAGCTTCGCCACCGAGACCTCCCGAAGGTCGCTGGCATCGGGGTTGATGACTTGCTTGTAGAAGTCATGCGTCACCGTGGTACCGATGGTTATCAGCAAACCCGCCACAGTGGAGAGGATGGCACAGAAGGCACCGCCGATGGCGATGCCCAACAGCACGTCTCCTCCGGCCAGCTCGCTGAGAAGCGGAACCGCCATGTTCTGAGCGATGGACGCCTGACCACCCATGAAGTACCCCATGAGGTCCGGGTAGAGGACATACATCGCCCCCAGGCCCACGAAGATGGTCATGATGTAGAAGGTACCCACCATTATCAGCACGCCCATGGTGCTGGTGCGGGCGTCCTTGGGCTTCTCCACCGTGAAGTAACGGGTGAGGACGTGCGGAAGCCCGGCGGTACCGAAGACCAGACCGGCAGCCAAGGCGATGACGTTCATCCAACCGGAGGCGAAGACGCCGGGCGTCAGAGCATCCGGGGTTCCCGCCAGCTTCATGGACACGAAGGCCACCGCCTCACCGGCAGTGAGGGTGGACCAATCGGGAACACTGGGGTCACCGGCCAGGAGCTCGGCCGCCAATTGCGGCGGGATCATCTCCTTGGCCTGGGCCATTATCGCTCCCAGGTCGGTATTGAAGAACGTGGTGGCTGTGAGTATCAGTATGAGGAACATCGCACCCCAAAGGATCATCCCTTGGATGATCTGGTTGTATGTGGTGGCCCTCATACCACCCACTGCCACATAGGTGATGACCAAGGCTCCGATGATGATTTCTGCCATCACGTAGTCCCATCCCACCAAAAGCTGCAGTAGGGCACCGGCACCCACCATCTGCGGTATGACGTAGAAGGTGGAGATGATGACCACGCTCACCATGGCGCTCATCCGGATGGCACGGTTATCCTTGAATCGAGTGGTTAGGGCATCCGGTGCGGTGTACTTGCCGATCTTCCGCAGAGGAACCGCCAGGAGGAGCAACAGGATTATGTACCCTCCGAAGTAGCCCAGACCGTCCCAGGCCTTGTCGATCCCCAGGACGGCGATGGCGCCGGCGACACCGAGGAAGCTGGCGGCGGAGAGATAGTCACCTGTCAATGCCAAAGAGTTCTGTAACCAGGATATCTTCCTCCCAGCCACATAGAACTCCGATGCCGTACGTGAATAACGACGGGAGTAGATGGCCACTCCCAATGAGACCCCGATGAGGCCGAACACGAAAGCCAATGTAATTGCGCTTGCCATTTTTCATTCACCTCAGTCGTAGGTCTCCGCGATGCGGTTGTAGACCAAAGCAGTAATCCATCCCAGAGGGAATATGACCAATATCCAGATCACATTCACTTGGAAGCTGCCGAACATATCCGACACCATCGTCCCAGGATAGAAAGCGCTTACCAGTCCCAAACCGAAGTATGGAACTAAGAAGAGCATCATGGCCACCACGGCCACTGAGAGCCTTCTTCCGATTCCCAGTGAGTCCAGAGTGACCTTTGGAGCCTCGACCACAACCGATATCGGTGTCGGACGAGCCACGCCCTTGGCCACATTCATGATGTCCTTCATCTCTTCCAAGTGGAATCCCTTGGCTATCAACACCGGGTATCGGGCATGCTTCATGACCCCTTCCGCGACGCTGCCCAGTTGAATCCTCTCCCATCCGCTCCGACCGGAATTACCCATGATTATGAGGTCCGGATCGAGCTCCTCTGAGAACTGAAGGATTCGGGCCACTAGTGGTCCAGCAGGCAGCATCATGGTCTCCACCATGACACCCTTGGTCTCCCCGTACGCCCTGGCAACCTCTGTGCCTAGGCTTAAGGGGCCCTTCAGCCTGCTCTCAGCCACCTCCTCGCCCTTACGTTCCAGAGCGGTCATGATCGAACTCTCGTTGACCGTTACCGCTACAAGGCGGGAACCTGATTCGATGGCCATCTGGACCGCCTTCTTGGTGGCAGCCAAAGCGGGCAAAGAGCCATCGGTGGCCAGCAGGATTATGTGATCCCTCTGCCGCTGATCTGCATTTTCGTTCATGTTTCACCTCCGTTGTCTTCGCGGCTTGCCGGCGGACCCCTCGGTTTGCAACGAGGGAGTCAGAACAATCCGTCAACTCACCGAGTGCAGTTTAGAGAGCATATTATTTAAACTTATATCTGCGCACAGCCAAAAAACGATGAAAAACCTATTCTTTTCGTAATAAAATAACGATAATCATACTATAACGATTGTATACAATTATTATTCACATAATTTCTCTGTTATTCGAATTGTGAAAGAATAATTAGATTAATAATCATCAATGACGAATAATCGTGTCCTTGATGAAGACCGTGGTAATGAGATGGATAGGAAAGCCGTTTGAAGAAGACCCCCGGATTGGCATTTGGCACATGTTTTAATAGATAATGTCCATTGGAGAGAAAAACCGGGCTCGTGGTTTAGGGGTTATAACGACGCCCTTACAAGGCGTAGGTCGCCGGTTCGAATCCGGCCGAGCCCACCAATCCGATTCTCAGGACTTCTCCTTCAGAAGCGCCAGGTTCTCTCCCCGGATAACATTACCATGACGGCAGTAGCCCAAGGTCTTCTCGATGTCGTTGGAGTGCAGGCCTTTGACCAATCCCAGGTCCCGGCTGTCGTACTCGATGATCCCTTTGGCGAAGACCTCACCTCCTTGGACGATATTCACCACATCCCCGGGCTCGAAGGAGCCGGACACCGAGACTATGCCCTTGGGCAAGAGGCCCATATGCCGGAGGAGAGCATTCTTGGCCCCCTCGTCCACCTCCACCGCCCCGGATGAGTGGGACAGCAGTATCCAACGCATCTTGCTCTTGCGGACGTCGCCTTCGGCCACGAATATGGTGCCGATGTCCTCACCGGCCACCACCCGCAGGATGACGTCCTCGATGCTGTGGTTGGCGATGACCATGTGGCAACCGGCCAAGCAGCATATCTTGGCGGCCTCGATCTTGGTGCGCATGCCGCCCACGCCCTTGCCCTTCATGTCCTTGCTGGCATAGGACTCCACCTCCTTGGTGATGGCGTGCACCTCCTGGATAAGATTGGCTTTGTCCTTGTAGATGACCGGGTTACGGTCATAGAGCCCTTCCACATCCGACAGTATGATCAAGAGCTCGGACTCCATCTTGCTGGCCACCATGGAGGACAGGGTGTCGTTGTCTCCAAAATAGGCCTCAATCTCCTTGATGCACAAAGCATCGTTCTCGTTCACTATAGGTATCACATCATGGTCCAAGAGGGTCTCCATGGTGTTGCGCAGATTGAGGAATCGGGTGCGGTCGGAATAGAAATCGTAGGTGAGGAGGATCTGGGCGATGGTCAGGCCCACCTTGCCGAAGCTGTCGTTCCATTTCTGCATCAAAATGCTCTGACCCACCGATGCCGCCGCCTGCCGGATGGGGATCTCCTTGGGCTTGGGGTGCCCACCCATGGCATCCATGCCTATGCCGATGGCCCCGGAAGTCACCACGATAACCTGGATCCCACGATTCCGTAGGGCTTTCACCTGTCGGGCCACGGAATCCATGAACTCCGTGTCCACCTCATAACCCTCCTTGGTGATGGAGGACGTGCCCACCTTCACCACCACCTTCTTGATGTTGCCCAAAAGAGCTTGACGGTTCATTTGACCCACCTAGATCTGGAAAGTCTCATCCTTCCTCACATGCGTGAAAGCCTTGGCACCAGCACCGGCATAGTCCTTGACCACATGGCCTTCGCCCAGGAGCACGTATTTGTAAATCATCAAGCCCTCCATGCCCACCGGCCCACGGGCATGGATCTTGTTGGTGCTGATACCCACCTCCGCCCCCTTGCCGTAACGATAACCGTCCGAGAAGCGGGTGGAGGCGTTGACCATGACGCTGGATGAGTCCACCAGACTGATGAAGCGGGCGGCGATCCCTCGGTCCTCGGTTATGATGGAATCGGTGTGGCCGGAGCCGTGGCGGTTTATGTGCCTGATGGCCTCGTCCACGTCCTCCACCACCTTCACGGATATGATCATGTCATTGTACTCGGTGTCCCAATCCTCATCCGATGCGGCCTTCCATCCTTTCACCCCCTTGGAGGCGAGGATGGCGGCGCTGGCCTCGTCCACCCGCACCTCCACGGAGGCATCCATCAAGTCACGTACCAAGGAAGGCAGCAGGTCTGCTGCCGCCTTCTGGTGTACGAGGAGGGTCTCAGCGGCGTTGCATACCGCTGCATATTGGATCTTGGAGTCCAGGACCAGACCGGAGGCTTTGGCGGGATCGGCATGCTCATCCACATAGACATGGCAGATCCCGGCCGCATGCCCTAGGACCGGTATACGGGTGTGGTCTTGGATGAAGCGCACGAAGGAATTGGATCCCCGGGGGATGAGGAGGTCGATGTACTCGTCGAACTCCAGTATGGCGTTCACATCATCGCGGCTCTCCATGAGCTGGAAGGCATCCGGGGGTATCCCGGTGATGCTGCCGGCAGCCTCCACCAGGACCTGGAACAATGCCCGGTTAGAATTCTGAGCCTCGCTGCCCCCCTTGAAGACGGTGGCATTGCCGCTCTTCAAGCACAGGGAGAGGATCTGCGGCACCACATCCGGACGGGACTCGAAGATTACCCCGATGAGCCCGATGGGGCAGCTGACCTGGTAGAGCATCAGCCCGCTGTCCAGCTCCAGGGCGTCCAAGGTGCGGCCCACCGGGTCCGGCAGGGACATGACGTCCCGGATGCCGGCGATCATGCCGTCGATCTTTCCATCATCCACCTTCAGTCTTTTGGCCAGGGCAGAGGTCATCTCCCCTCTCTTCACCATCTCCTCCGCCGCCTGCATGTCCTGGGAATTGGCGGCGAAGATCCTTGCCCGGTTCGCATCCAGGGCCTCCGCCATGGCGGCCAGAGCCTTCTGCTTGACATCCGTGCTCTGTGCCGCTAGGGCGATGGAAGCCTCCTTGGCCTTGCGGACCCGGTCCTTGATGGTGCTGTTCATAATAACCAACTCAGTGGGGAATTGTTCATGGATTCATTATCTTTATGCTCGAAATCTGGATTCCATTTTACTTAATCATTATATAATCAAGTGTGGAATCACACTACGATGGACAGCTGTAGGATGGACATCATCATTCTGGACCCCCATACATACGCCTCTTTGGAATCCCATAAGCTGCGCCAAGATATCCTGGCGCGCCTTTTCCAGGACGGTTACGGCAATGCCCTGACCAAACAAGCCTTGGCGGATATGCTGGGTATCAAATACCAACAGTTGGTGTACCAGCTCAGCGACCATCTGCCAGAGTTCTGGGATGTCAAGAGCGATGAGAAGGTGCGAGGAGCCAGACGAGAGTTCATCGGGCCCCGGAACCAGCATGCCGTGTACATTGCCCTTGGAAAGGATGGCCGCATCTTCGTGGTCGATCCCTTGGCCGGGCTCTTCGGGCCCTTGTCCGAAGTGGGCCTTCGTTGCGACTTATGTCGGCCAGAGGAGGCGGCGCACTGCATGCACAGCCTGCACGAGAAATCAGTGATACCCACGGACATGGAGCCCGCGGAGGAGAGCACTCTGACCCGGAATGGCCGTCAAGCTCCGTTCCGCCCCTTGGACCTGGGAGTCATCGAGACCCTGAGGGGCTTGGCCAAAGGGGAGAACTGCGCCTTGGTCATCCCATGCGAGAGATGCACCTTCCTGCAGAGGAAGAACATCATAACGGTGGAATGAACGCAAAGCCATTTATCCCCACCCTCGGTTTCAGGTCACATGAGTTCGGAAGGAAACGCCACCCGATTCCTGGTCCTGGGCGGTTTCCTGGGCGCAGGCAAGACCACCTTGGCGGTCAACCTGGCCAGGGTTCTGCGAGAGGCTCACGACAAATCAGTGGCCATAATCACCAACGACCAAGGCGACGTCCTGGTGGACACGGAGTTCACCAAGGATGCTGGATTCGATGTGAAGGAAGTCCTAGGAGGCTGCTTCTGCGCCAAATTCGATGACTTCGTATGCAACGCCCGCACCTTGGTGGACATGGGTCGGCCGGACATCATCATCGCCGAGCCCATCGGTACTTCCACCAATATCCTGGCTTCGGTGGTAACGCCCCTGCGCACCCTCTACCCGGATGAGTTCTCTGTAGCTCCTCTGACGGTGGTGGTGGACTGCGTAAGGGCCCAAGACATACTGCGGGAGAACAAGGAGAGGACCCAGGAATCAGTGGACCTCATCCCTGCCCATCAGATCAGGGAGGCGGAGATGGTGGTCCTGTCCAAGGCGGACCGAGTGGACGATGCCACCCTGAAGGAGATCATGGATGCCATTGGAGCCATCCTTCCCGGCACCGAGATCGTCCCTACCTCCTCCATGGACCTCCGGAACATCGACCGGATCACGGGCATGCTGCTTTCAGACCGTAGGAGCGAGAAACTGCCCTCACCGGAAAGCAATCGCGGCTTCGCCTTCGAGAAGGCCAAGCTGGGATGGTACTCCAGCACCTTCCTGGTGACTCCCCAGGACCCCGTGGACATGTATGTCATGATCACGGACATCATGAAGATGGTGGCCAAGGAGTACGGGCCCAAGTCCGTGGCCCACGTCAAGGTCATCGTCAGCTCGGAGGAAGCCGCGGCCAAGATGTCCCTGGTGGAGGAGTCCATGCAGGTGGATGGCATCTACGGGTCCCGCTACCTGAGCGGACCGGGCAAGATGGTCCTGAACGCCCGGGTCATATCCCCGCCTCGGCACCTGCAGGAGGTGATGCGGTCCATAACCGACCATGTAGCCCAGGAGCACAAGCTGTCCCTGGACCGGGAAAGCGAATCCTGCTTCTCACCACAACCCGAATCGCCCTCTCATTTCTTCTTTGAGTGAGAGTGCTCTTTCATCCATTTTTTCTTCATTTACTGACTTTTTGTTTGTGAATATTAAAAGTAAAACTGTCAAATAGTCAGTCATCTAGGAATATTTTGTTTAAACAACGATATCATTATCTACTTTGATACACAGTTCACCTCCCATCATACGGGTGGCAAAGTATGAACTGGATAGAGAATTCGAGATCCACGACAGGCACCAAGACCCGCGTACCGGACATCAGTCCGATCAACGGCATGTGCCCGATTTGTATTGAAGATTGTAACGTGCTCTGCGAAGTGGGTAAATCCACATTCCGTGGCAGAGAAGTGCTGTACCCCAGTCCAGAGTATTTCGGTACCAGCACCTCGGCGTCCAACAAGGACTTCTTCTTGGACTGGTCCCATTTCCAGATAATGGCCGAGCTCTTGGGCGCCAAGGGCATCGAGGCCGACCCGGACGTGGCCTTCTTCGAGAACGCTGACGTGAGCACTGTGGTGGGCAGCCGTTCCAAGCGCCCCATCAAGATGAACCTGCCTGTGCACATCGCCGGCCTAGGCTCCACCGCGGTGGCCAAGCGCCACTGGGAGAGCATGGCCGTGGGATGCGCCATCACCGGTGTGTGTCAGGTCATCGGCGAGAACGTCTGCGGCATGGACTCCGCCTCCGTTTATTCCAACGGCAAGGTGCAGAGGTCCCCGGAGATGGAGTTCCGGGTGAACTCCTTCCGCAAGCACTGGGACGGGGAGCACGGCGCCATAGTCCTCCAGACCAACGTGGAGGATACCCGCTCCGGTGTGGATGACTATGTCATGTCCAAGCTGGACGTTGACGTCATTGAGAGGAAATGGGGACAGGGTGCCAAGGCCATCGGCGGAGAAGTGCGTCTGCACTCTCTGGAGCGGGCCTTGGAACTGAAGTCCCGTGGTTACCTGGTCATGCCAGACCCTGAGGACCCCAACGTGCAGAAGGCCTTCAAGGATGGACTTTTCAAGTCCTTCGAGAGGCACAGCCGGGTGGGCTTCCCGGACGAGGCCGGTTTCCTGGAGGATGTCGACCAGCTCCGCAGCAAAGGGGCCAAGAACGTCTTCCTGAAGACAGGAGCCTACAAACCAGAGGTCGTGGCCTTCACCATGCGCTGCGCCTCCGAGGCCAAGATCGACCTCTTGACCTTCGACGGTGCCGGCGGCGGCACCGGTATGAGCCCGGTGCCCATGATGAACGAGATGAGCACCCCCACCATACACCTGGTGGCTCAAGTGCTGAAGTGCGCTGAGATACTCAAGAAGCAGGGACGCTTCGTGCCCGACCTGTCCTTCGCCGGCGGTTTCGTGAACGAGACCCAGATGTACAAGGCCATCGCCCTGTCCGATCTGGGCGAGGGTCCAATCGTGAAGAGCATCGCCATGGCCCGCACACCTCTGCTGGCAGTGATGAAGAGCAAGCACTTCGTGGACATGGCCAAGGATGGCAAGCTGCCCAAGTCCTTCTCCGACCAATACGGTGCGGACCCCATGCAGTTCTTCATCTCCACCGGACACTTGCAGGCCAAGTACCCCGACCTGAAGGTCGGGGAGGACATCCCCTGGGGAGCTGTGGGGCTCTACACCTACTGGGGCGAGAGGGTCTACGAAGGTCTGAAGCAGTTGATGGCCGGAGCCCGCAAGTTCCGCTTGGACTGCTTAGAGAGAGAGGACATCGTCGCCCTCAGCGACTATGCCGGGAAGGTCATGGGCATCGAGACCCTGGACGCCCGCGCCGCCCGGGTCATGGAGCAGTTGCTCTGAGCCCGGGACAAAAAACCCCTTACTTCTTTTTCATCCTTCCAAGTTGCCGTTCATTAGCATCTCGTCCCTCTCATCCTCGCGGCACATGAAGGACTGGAAATCAGCCAGATAGTCCAGGGCGGTGTGGCCTCGGCTGTTGAGACAGTAGATGCCCCTCTCCTCCTTGTCCACCAGGCCACGGTCCATGAGGGTCCGCAGATGGAACTGCAGATGACCGGTGCGCAGCCCGGTCTGGTTGGAGAGCTCCGAGAATGATTGCTCATCTTCTTTCAAGAGCATCATGAGGTTGAGACGATGCGGATTGGACAGGGAGAACAATGTCTCGGAGCATACCTCTGGATCTATGGTCTTCCACTTGTCCTGATGGATCTGGGAGTGGGATTCCGTTCCTTCCGCTATCCTATGCACTAGCTCGAACATGAGCATGGTCTCGTTGGTGATGTCGATGAATAACTCCGGGCATAAACCTGGGGCATCAAAGTGTTTGAGCAAATGATCC
>JAQUUA010000107.1 GCA_028694055.1 Candidatus Methanomethylophilaceae archaeon
CAGAGGAAGGATGCCTTGGAGAACGTCAAGGGAGCGAACGAGGAGACCACCACCGGGGTCATACGTCTCCGTTCCATGGCCAAGGACGGTAAGCTGCTGTTCCCGGTCATGGCCGTCAACGATGCCAAGATGAAGTACCTGTTCGACAACCGTTACGGCACCGGGCAGTCCACCTTCGACGGTTGGATGAACGCCACCAACCTCTTGGTGGCCGGTAAGCGCTTGGTGGTCGCAGGATACGGTTGGTGCGGGCGGGGCATCGCCTCCCGGGCGAAAGGGATGGGCGCCAGCGTCATCGTCACCGAGGTGGACCCCATACGGGCGATCGAGGCCAAGATGGACGGTTTCGAGGTCATGCCCATGCTGGAGGCCGTCAAGCACGCCGATATCGTCCTGACGGTGACCGGCTGCAAGGACATCATCCGCCCCGAGCACCTGCTGGTCATGAAGGACGGTTGCGTCTTCGGCAACAGCGGCCACTTCGACAACGAGGTCGATAGACGGTACTTCGAGAGCTATGCCAGCTCCGTCAGGAGGGTCCGGGACTCCGTGGACGAGTACCTCTTCCCCGATGGACGTAGGGCCTACATCATCGCCGAAGGCCGGTTGATGAACCTGGCGGCCGGACAAGGCCACCCGGTGGAGATCATGGACATGAGCTTCGCCATCCAAGCTTTGGGATTGGAGTACTTGGTGCAGAACCATTCATCCATGCAGAACGAGGTCTACAGCGTCCCGGATAGCCTGGACCGCCTGGTGGCGGAATTGAAGCTCAAGAGCATGGGCGTCAGCATAGACGGCCTCAGTGAGAAGCAGAGATGCTACCTGGACGGGTGGGAAGAAGGCACATGAGCACCCAACCCTTCCTCACGGTCTACGGGCATGTGAGCATCGACCAGATCATCTCCTTGCGGGAGTTCCCGCAAGTGAACACCTCCGTGGACATAACCGATAAAAGGCGGTACCTGGGCGGTACCGGCGGGAACATCGCCACCATCGCCGCTCGACTGGGAGTGCCGACGGCCATCTGTTCTTACGTGGGCAACGACTTCCCATCGGAGTACCGGAGATTCATGAGTGAATCGGGATTGATCCTGGACGAGCTGGTGGAGACCGATGACTACGAGACATCCACGGCATTGATAGTCAACAACCAGCACAATGACCAGATCACCTATTTCTATCAAGGCCCCATGGGCCACATGGACCCGGACAAGTCCTTGACCGGAATGGCGGAAAGGTCGGAGATGGTGCACTTCTCCACCGGCAATCCAGAGTACTACATCCGGGTGATGCAGGATTTAGAGGACAAAGACATCAGCATCTCCCTGGACCCGGCGCAGGAGGTGCATCGCATCTGGACGGCAGACACATTCCAACGCGCCATCAATTTCACGGACATCTTGTTCTCCAACCAATACGAGATGTCCTCCATGTTGAAGTACACCGGAATGAAGGATCCAGCCGAACTGCCAGTGGACTTGGTGGTCCTCACAAAAGGGAAGCAAGGGGCGGAGATCTGGAGCAAAGGCGAGTGTTCTTCCATCCCTTCCGTGCCTGATGTCTCCGTCAAGGACACCACCGGTGCCGGGGACGGCTTCCGGGCTGGGTTCTATGCCGGCCTTCACCGTAAATATGATATCCGACGAGCAGCGATGCTGGGGGCGGTCACCGCTTCGTTCATCATTGAATCGGTAGGGAGCCTCACTAGGACGCCCACATGGGAACAGGTGTTGACCCGAGCAGAGGAGAAGTTCGATTTCTGAGGGAAGAAGATGGAGATCCGTCCAGAGAAGGTGGCTGTGGTAGGCATCGGTTATGTCGGCCTGCCGGTGGCCTGCATGTTCGCCAGCAAAGGATTCCGCACTGTGGGTCTGGATATCAGCCAAGAACGGGTGGACATGATCAACCGAGGAGTCTGTCCCATAGGAGGGGAGGAGCCCGGTTTGAAAGAATTGATGGAAAGGATGGTCTCCACGGACATGTTGACCGCTTCTGTCGATTATTCCTCCATCCAAGATGCCGATCTCATCGCTGTCTGTGTAGACACTCCGGTGGATGATGATAAGAAGCCTGTTTTACGCTCCATCATAGCCTCGGTCACCAGCATCGGCAGGAACTTGAAGAAGGGAGCCACGGTGTCCATCGAGTCCACGATACCGCCTGGAACCATGATCGGCACTGTCATCCCCATCCTGGAGAAGGAGAGCGGCATGAGGGCCGGTTCTGATTTCCACGTTCTGCACTGCCCGGAACGGGTCATGCCCGGCCGGCTTCTGGCCAACCTCCGGGAGTACAAACGCGTTCTAGGCGGTATCGATGAAGCATCCATACGGAAAGGGATGTACTTCTACTCCAGCTATGTGGAGTCTGAGATCCTTCCAACGGACCTCATCTGCGCTGAGATCTCCAAGACCGGCGAGAATGCCTATCGGGACGTGCAGATAGCCTTCGCCAATGAGATGGCATTGATTTGCGAGAGGCTAGGTGCAGACGTGTTCAAGGTCCGGGAGCTCATCAACAGCAGCCCCTTCCGGGATATGCACATCCCCGGGTCCGGTGTGGGCGGTTATTGCTTACCGAAGGACTCATGGCTTCTGGTATCCAACGCCCGGGAGGAGGCCGACCTCATAGTCAGGGCCAGAGCGGTGAACGAGAAGATGCCTTACCATCTGGTAGACCTTTTCAAGGATGCCATCGCTGAATTGGACGAGGGCAAGGGAAAAAGAAAAGTGGCCATCATGGGCATCGCTTTCCTGCGTGATTCCGACGACACCCGCAACACCCCGGCTGCTGTGGTGATCGAATCCATCAAGGACGATTTCGATCTGGTGGCCCACGACCCCTATGTGAGGGAGTTTCTAGGCATGGATATCGAGGACGATATTTACGTGGCCATGAAGGATTGCGATGCGGCCATATTCGTCACCGATCACAGCGAGTATCGGAACATGGACTTCAATAGGATGCGCATGTCTCTCCGGAACCCGGTAATCATCGACGGCCGGAACCTCTTTGATGCCCATGAATGTCGGCGAGCGGGTTTCATCTATAGGGCCATCGGGAAGAAGCACTAGGAAAGGGAGACCCGGGACCCTTCCCGGATGCTTCGTAACGCCGCCAGACAGATGTTGAGGTCGTTGAGGGCCTCCCATCCACTGACCAAGGGCTTGCCTCTCCCTTTCACACTATCGAGGAAGTTCGTCAATTCCATCTTCAACGGCTCCTTCTTCTTCAATACCAAGGTCCGATGGTCGAACTCCCAGGGCGTCTCGAAGCACGTGCCGTTGCTCCCGTTTTCGTATTTCGACGAGGATGTGCTGATAGATTGATTCGTATAATCAAACTGTGAGAACATCTTGGAACAGGTGAGTGACACGGAGCGGACTTTCATGGGGGTCAGCCAATTGACTTCAATCACCCCTTTGATTCCCGCCTCGGTTTCCAGCATGATGACGGCGTGGTCCTCGAACGGCGCTCCGTTGGCAATCCCTCCGATAGCATACACATTTTTTACCGGTGACTGGCTCAGATAAGTGAAAACATCCACATCGTGGATCCCCAGGTCCATGATTACGCCTACATCCCTGATTCTGTATGGCATGCTGGAGACACGACGGGAGGAGAATGTTATCAGTCTTCCGAACTCTCCGTCATCCAGTTTCTCCTTGACAGCCGCGACCACGGGATTGAACCTCTCCACCATGCCCACTGCCAGGACCCTCCCGTTGTCCTCTGCCAACCGACACAGCTCCATCGCTTTTGCCGGATCCCCGGTGAAGGGCTTCTCCACCAGAACGTCAACGCCCTTTTCCAGAGCTTGCTTGACGATGTCATAGTGTGTAAAAGTCGGTGTGGCGACGGAAACTGCATCCACTCCTTCCAGTAGATCATTCATCGATTCCACGAACTCGGTTCCATGCTTCTCGGCCAACCTCTTACCCGAGGCTTGATCCAAATCGGTTATCCCGGACAGGC
This sequence comes from Candidatus Methanomethylophilaceae archaeon, assembly GCA_028694055.1. GTDB lineage: Archaea > Thermoplasmatota > Thermoplasmata > Methanomassiliicoccales > Methanomethylophilaceae > JAQUUA01. The sequence continues at coordinate 3,979 of JAQUUA010000107.1, forward strand.
ACCCCTTCTCGGAATAGAGCCTCACATGGTTGGCCCCCATGGAACCGGTTCCTATGACCCCAACCCTCATCCTTCGCAGTA
>JAQUUA010000108.1 GCA_028694055.1 Candidatus Methanomethylophilaceae archaeon
CCTCGAAGACCTCGTCCAAGAGGCCTTGCTCGTCCATGACGTATCCATAGCCCACCCTCCACCCGGGCATGAGGTTGACCTTGGAGAATCCGTTCAGGATGATCCTCACCACGTCCGAGGGAAGACGGGACATGGAGAAGAACTGGCCGTCGATGGTAATCTTGTCGTAGATCTCGTCCGAGATGACCGGTATCTGGTGCTCGGCGGCGATGTCGCCGATCTCCCGCAGCACCTTCTCCGGATAAACGGCGCCGGTGGGGTTGTTGGGGTTGATGACCACGATGCCCTTGGTGCGAGGGCTGATACGCTTCCGGATCATGTCCACGTCCGGTTGCCAATCGTTCTCCTCCACCTGCTCGTAGGGCACGGCCACACCGCCGAAGTATTTGGTGAATTGATCGTAGAGCGGGTATCCGGGACCGGGTAGCAGCATCTCGTCGCCGCATTCCAGCATGGCGCCCATGATGGCCAGGACGGCTTCGCTCACCCCGTTGGTGACGATGACCTTGTCCGCGGTTATGCGGGCACCGTGCTTCTGTTGCTCACGCTTCACGATGGCCTCCCGGAGCTCTATGCTCCCCTGGGAGTCGCCGTAGCCGTTGTCCACCATGTCCACCGCCTCCCGGAGGGCGGCCTTGAAGTACTCCGGGGTCTCGAAGTCCCATTTGTTGGGGTCCCCGATGTTCATACGTATGACTTTTGCCCCCTTGCGCTCCATCTCATCGGCAGGAACGGTTATCTCGCGGATGGCGTAGTCCATGTTCAGGGAGCGCTTAGAAGCCTTCATTGTATCAGGTCCGAGTCTTCACTTAAGGAAGGATAGGATTTAAATCTTGTTCGAGAGGAGATGGCATATGGAAGCTCAAAGCATCTGGGAGCCATCTGGAACAAGGCATCGGTGGCTGTGCTCAATATCATCACACGACCGAGTCACCAGTAGACCACTTTGAACGTCCAGACTCAAAATTTAAATAAACGTTGGCAGTCGCAGTCCCATGGCCGCCGTACGACTGGGGAAGAACCACCTCCGCTGGTGCCCGGAATGCAACCTGCCCATCCTGGAGGAGAAGTCCTGCCCCATATGCTCCACCGCTACCCCGGAGGTGGAGATCACCCCTCCGGGCGACGTACGGCCAGCTTTCGACCACGACCTTGACCTCATACGGAGCATCGTCGATTCCCAGTTCGGGGAAGGCAGCGGCGACGCCCTCCTGCCGGAAGGCCATGTCGTGCTCATGAACAAGGCCCCCTCCCTGGACCGCATGGACGAGGTAATCGTGGACGGTCAAGTGGTTGGAAGCCTCCGTTACGATCTAGGCCGAGGATGGTCGTTCCTCAACCGCCTGCAGGGAGCCATGCGTATCGCTCCCGTCATCAGCCGAGGCATGGTGGTGGCGGACGTCGGCGCCGTTCCATTCATCAAGGACGGGAAGAACCTCATGGCCCCGGGAGTGGTCTCCGTCCACCCGGACATCCGCAACGGCGATGAGGTGGTGGTCCTGGACCGGGACGGCAACCCGTTGGCCACCGGCTTGGCGAAGATGGATGCGGCGGAGATGCTGGCATCCGAGCGCGGTGTGGCCGTGAAGACCAAATGGACCAAGGAGGTGGAGTTCCCTCCCCGTCGGGGAGGACAGGGCTGGAAGGAGGCCGTGCAGGCCAACGAGTCCGTGTTGTCACGTAGACGGGACGAGGCGGTGCGTTTCATCCATGAGACCATGGAACGGAACCCTCTGCCCACGGTGGTGTCGTTCTCCGGCGGCAAGGACTCCCTGGCCACTTTGCTCCTGTCCTTGGATGCCGGCCTCCGCCTCCCCGTCCTTTTCATCGACACCGGTTTGGAGTTCCCGGAGACCGTGGAGCACGTGCACCAGACCGTAGAGCGCCATGGCTTGGAGCTCATCGAGGAGAAGGCGCCCACGGACGCCTTCTTCGGCAACCTGGTGCACTTCGGACCCCCGGCCAAGGACTTCCGCTGGTGCTGCAAGACCAACAAGCTGGGCCCCACCGTGGGCGCCATCCTGCGCCATTTCCCGGACGGGGTGCTGTCCCTCATAGGGCAGCGCCGCTACGAGTCCGAGGCCCGACGCTCCAAGCCTCGGGTGTGGAAGAACCCTTGGACGCCGGGTCAGGTGGGCGCATCCCCCATCCAAGAATGGAATGCTCTGCACATCTGGATGTACATCTTCTGGAAGGACGAACCTTACAACCCCTGGTACGAGCGCGGTCTGGACCGCATCGGCTGCTTCCTGTGCCCCGCATCGGACATGGGGGAGCTGGAGATCGTGGCCGGGAACAGCCAACGCTACCAGGAATGGGACGCCTACCTGGAGGAGCGCATGCGCTCCCGCGGCATCTCCCCGGAATGGAAGGACTACGCCCTCTGGCGCTGGAAACGCCTGCCGGACTCCATCCGGGAGGAGATATCGAGGCTCACCGGCCGCGACCCCTCCGAGCTCAGCCGGGAGACCTTGGCGCCCAGCGAGGGTTCGCTGCAGATGCGCATGCAGGACGGGGTGTCGCCCTGTGTGGTGGGTTACAGCATAGAAGCGGCCTTCACCCGGCCCCTGGACATGGACCGATTGAAGAAATTGGCCCCGGTGATGGGGGCCCAGGAGGAGGACCCTCAGGGCGATTGGCTCACTGTGGACGACGTCACCGTCTTCCGTCAAGGCTCGTTGATATCCAAAGGCCGGACAGAGAAGATCGTCCGCGACGCCGCCCAGACCATGTTCGAGCTCGTGCTTCGAGCCGAGCACTGCGTGGGATGCTCCCTGTGCGTGGCCCGCTGCCCGGAAGGGGCGCTGTCCATGCAGGACGGGAGGGCCAGCGTGGACGCCTCTCGTTGCACACATTGCCGAGAATGCCTGGGCCCCTGCCCGGCGGTGAACTTCCGGGAAGAGGAGTTCAACCTCTGATCACATGCGACGGCAGCCGCGGAGCATCCATTCCCCCACGGCCTTGACCGCGTAGCGGACGGTGGCGTAGGCGCCGCGATGCTTGCCGCCCAGCTCGGTGTCGCCATTCATTATCGCCCGCAGCACGTCGTTTACATCTTGGCAGGGGACGGTTATCTCCAAGTAAGCGTCGCCGACGGTGTCCGGACGATGGGAGTCCGAGCCAGCGGTCATGGGCAACCCTAAGGAACGCGCCAGACGCATGGCCTGCCGGTTGCCTTTCCGGGAGGAACGGGAGTTCCATCCCTCCACCATGTCGAAGTCGCTGCTGACGTTATCGCCACCGATGCCGGACCACATCCTGTACGGATGGGCGGCGCAGGCCAGACCGCCGGCGGCGTGGATGGCGTCGATGGTCTCCTTTATGCTCATATCGCGTTCTATGTCCACCCTGACCCCGTAGGCCAGGATGTGGCCGGCGGCGCTGGAGACCTCCACGGCGGGTATGATTATGATCCCCGGTTCGTCTGGGATGTCTTGATATGCAACTGAAGTGTTGTGGTCGCTGATGGCGATGCACCCCAGACCCCGTTCCTTGGCTTCCTGCAGGATCTCCGCCACGGAGCTGCAGCCGTCCTTGGAATGATGGGAATGGATGTGCAGGTCGGCCTTCATCGGATGCACGCACCGTCGCTGATGGGCCGTTCCACGGTGAGGTAGGCCCCGTCAGCGCTGCGCAGGGGCAGCGCCCGTCCGTCCTCCAAGGCCACGGCCAGGTACTCCGGTGCCGCTTCGTCCAACTCCACGGCGGGACTGCCGTCCAACAGCATCGCCCCGTCCTCGTGCCGGGCCACCCGCATGACCGCCTTCTGGAAGTCCTTGTACTCGATGCGGGACTCCCGCACCGTCAGCCCGCTGTCTATCCTCGTACCATCCGGCACGTCCTTGGATGGACGGAGCAGGAGCACCGTGCTCCCGCCCAGGGACTCGTCGTCCGCTGCCAGGAGCATGCCCTCGGAGCGGATGCCACGGAGCTTGGCCGGCTTGAGGTTGCTCACCACGACCACTTTACGACCGAGCATCTCCTCCCGGGAGTAGTAGGCCCGCAGACCGGCCACGATCTGCCTCTCCTCACCCATGGAGACCTTGAGGACGAAGAG
>JAQUUA010000109.1 GCA_028694055.1 Candidatus Methanomethylophilaceae archaeon
TGTGACGAGCCAGCAAGGCGGCCACGATGCTGCTGTCCAGACCACCGGAGAACAGCACCCCGGCACCCTCTGGATCAACAATTTCCGAAACGGCCTTCCTCAGACCGGCGAGAAGCTCTTCTGCATGGCTCATTTCCATCTCCTTGCTTGAAGATTCCTAGGTTCTTATTTAATCCCTTAGGGGAATCCTTCCATCACTCCATCCATAATTTTCCATCCTTTGCCGGAGGATATGCAAGAAGTTTTTATCCCAGATGCCAATCTTCATCTGATTTAAATGGATAATGTCACCAGGATCGGAGTATCAATCGAGCCAGAGCTACTGGATGAGTTCGATGAATTGATCATCCGCAAAGGCTACAGCAGCCGTTCCGAAGCATTGAGGGACCTCGTCCGGGACTCCTTGGCGGAACAGGATTGGAAGAACCCCGAGCAGTACATGGTGGGCACCATTACCATCATCTACGACCACAACACCGGTAACATTTCCGAGCGTCTGATGCAGCTCCAACATGAGAGCAACAACCACATCAGCACCTCCATACACGTGCACTTGGACCACGACCGCTGCATGGAGATACTCTTGGTGAGCGGGGCCCTGCGGGAGCTCAAGGAGCTCGCCGACCAGATTTCCTCCGTCCGCGGCGTGCTGAGGGGGAGACTGACCATGGCCTCCCCCACCACTGCCCACATCCACCATGTTGGCCACCGCCACACAGTGTGAGTGTAAGTGGCATATTATTTATAATCCGTACCGGTTGGTCGCCAGCGATGAAGAGGCTCGTCATCACCGAGAAGTCCAACGCCGCCCGCAGGATATCCACGATACTGTCCGATGACGGTTACAAAACGGAGAAGACTGGTAGCACTCCCGTGCTGCGTTTCCAATCCGGAGGGGACGATTATGCGGTGATCGGCCTCAGAGGCCACATCATCGAGTTGGACTACCCTGAGGCGTTCAATGATTGGCGAGGCGTGCCTCCCGAGGACCTGGTATTCGCACCTCAGGAGAAGGTGGTCAAGGCTAAAGGCATCCTGGAGACCATCCGTGAGGAGATGCAGGATGCGGACGAAATCATCATCGCCACCGATTATGACCGGGAAGGAGAGCTCATCGGCCTGGAGACCGTGCGTCTGGCCGGTGTGCCGCGGGAGAAGACCCGCCGGGCCCGTTTCAGCGCTTTGACGAAATCGGAGGTGGAGGGGGCCTTCCAGAACCTCAGCAACCCCGACGAGCGTCTGGCTGATGCCGCCGAGGCCCGTCAGGTCATCGACCTGGCCTGGGGTGCCGTGCTCACTCGTATGGTGTCCTTGTCCTCTGGACAGCTGGGCCGTAACTTCCTATCCGTGGGACGGGTGCAGAGCCCGACCCTGAAACTGCTGGTCGACCGTCATGAGGAGATAGAGAGCTTCGTGCCCCAGTCATACTGGGAGATCGGCGCCCTCTTCGGGGAAGAGGAGTTCCCTGGCGACCATGTGCAGAACCCGTTCTGGTCCAAGGAAGAGGCGGACGCAGTATCCGCCAAGGTCCTGGATGCAGACATGGCCACGGTGCTCCGCTACACGGTGGAGGAGAAAGAGGAGTTCCGTCCCGCGCCATTCGACACCACCCAGATGCAGGTGGAGGCCAACCGTATCGGCATCCCTCCTTCCGCGGCCATGAAACTGGCCGAGGACCTGTACACCGCTGGTTTCATCTCATACCCCCGCACGGAGAACACCGTCTACCCTCGCAGCCTCAGCCTGCATAACATCCTGGAACGCCTGAAGGAATCCGACTTCGCCCGGGAGGCGGAGGAGATCCTGGCCCAGGAGAAGATCTCACCTTCCCGGGGCAAGCGCAGCACCACCGACCATCCCCCCATACACCCCACCTCCGCCGCATCCTCGGCGAAGCTGAAGGGGGACAAATGGAAGCTCTACGAGCTCATAGTCCGTCGTTTCCTGGCCACCTTGGCCCCTCCGGCGGTGGCCAAACACACCGAGTGCGAGCTGGACGTCCGAGGGGAGAGCTTCCTGGCCAAAGGCTATCAGGTCATCGTCCCCGGCTGGAGGAAGTACTACCCTTACAGCAAGGTGAACGAGAGCTCCCTGCCATTGTTGACCGAGGGCAGCCAGGTGGAGGTGCGCTCCATCAAACAGTCGGAACTGCAGACCAAGCCCCCTTACCGTTACAACCAGGGATACCTCATCCAGGAGATGGACCGTCTGGGTCTGGGAACCAAGAGCACCCGCCACGACATCATCGGCAAGCTCTATTCCCGCAACTACGTGCAGGGCAACAATCTGGTGCCCACGCCCAGCGGCATCGCCCTCACCTCCGCCCTATCCAAGTACGGAGGCACAATCACCGAGACCTCCATGACCTCCACCCTGGAGGAGGACATGGGGAAGATCGCCTTGGGAGAAAGGACCTTGGAGGCCGTGGTCAAAGAGTCCCAAGAGATGCTGGAGGCGGTTTCCAAAGCCATGCGCCAGCATGACGGTCAGATCGGGGATGAGATCCGCACCGCCCTCAAGGAGCAGCAACACATCGGCACCTGTGCCGCCTGCGGAGAGGAGCTGGTGATCAAGAAATCCTGGCGTGGCAGCAGCTTCATCGCCTGCACCGGTTACCCGGAATGCCGCAAGGCCTATCCCATGCCTCGTTCCGCCATGGTGCAGGTCATCGACTCCACATGTCCAGCCTGCAACAACCCGCAGTTGCGCGTCATCCGCCGGGGACAGCCGCCACAGGAGGTCTGTGTGGATCCCGACTGTCCTACCAACGTCGCCCGCAACAACCTCGGCCCCTGCCCCAGCTGCAAGGAGGGTGAGATTAGGATATTGTTCTCCAAAGCCGGCAAACGCTTCGCTGGCTGCACGAAGTGGCCGGATTGCGACCGGACCTATCCCCTTCCACCCCGTGGCCATCTGGAAGCCGCGGCGGAGCCGTGCCCGGAGTGCGGCTCGCCCGTTGTGGCTTTGGCCAAGGGGCCGCAGTGCATCAACCCGGAATGCCCCACCCGCCCCAAGAAGGCCACCAAATCCAACGCTGCCACCGTCGGCGGCAAGGCAGCCAAGACAACGGCCACCAAATCCAAGGCGAAGCCCAAGGCCTCTTCCGCGGGCGAGAAAACCGGCACAAGCACCGCTGCCAAGGCCACCAAGAGGAAGGCTGCAGCGAAGAAGAAGGTCAAGAAAGAGGAATGATGCGCCGGTGGCCGGGGTCACGGCAGGCCGGGTCATGGCATTCCGGATCGTCGCAGCCTTCTTCCCTGATCACTTGCACCAAGGCATCCGGCAGGGACGTCTTCAGCCTTCTCAGGAAGATGTCCGTTACCTGCTCCTCGCTGATGCCATAGACGATGACGTTGGCGCTGAAATTGTAATCTTGCAGGTCCCCGGACAGGCTCTCCCTGTTCCTGACCTTCCCATCATCGGTAGTGGAGCTGATGCTCAGGAAACCGGCACCGCCCTCCACGGCGGCTTTAACATGGCCGACCATCCAGGAACCGGCCTGAACGCAGGCCCGGGTCACGTCGCCGATGATATCATTGAAAAGCTGAGTGGCCTGTTCCGGGGGCATGGGGGGCTCCAGACGGCCTCGGACCTCGAAGGCCACCGCCGCCGGACGGTAGTGCTCCTCCTGAGTCATCCCATCAGGTGCTCCGCGGCCCTTTCCATGTTCTGGCCCTCCTCCGCTTGCACAGGGATGACCGGACCCTCGAATCCCAGGGAGCGAACGAAAGCCTCGATCTCCTGGACCTCGTCCTCGCCCACGGTGTCCACCTTATTGATGAGCACCATGCTAGCCACGTCGATCTGGTTGCGGAGGGGCCTCTCGAACATCTTCTTGATCTTCAGGAAGCGCTCGGCGTCCAGGACGATGATGACCTTCACCCCGGTGATGTTGATTCCG
>JAQUUA010000110.1 GCA_028694055.1 Candidatus Methanomethylophilaceae archaeon
GTATTTTCATGCATCGGCGGATTTCTACATGCCCGATATTCCGGACAGTCCGACATCGGAGGATGTCGCTGAAGCGCTGAAACTCATCGAAGAGGTCTTCGTCGATTTTCCGTTTGTCGATGACGGAAATGATGATAAGGGTGCCAGCAAGGCAAACACACTGGCTGCGCTGTTCACCGCTGTTCTTCGACCCAATATCAAAGGTATGGTGCCATGTTTCCTTACCGACAAACCGCTCCGAGGTACGGGTGCATCCCTTTTACAGCGGGTAATCGGGGTGATTGCCACAGGAATCGAACCGCCAACAATGGTTCTCCCAAAGACTGAAGAGGAATGGGAGAAAAAGGTCTTCTCAATCCTCCGATCAGGCAAAACAATCGAGATCATCGACAACGTCAGTGGATCGTTCTCATCTGATGTGTTTTGCAGTATACTTACCAGCCCGTACCCTTCAAACCGGATCCTTGGGCAGAGTTAAAGCCGTTTAGGCTTTCCTTAAATTTGCCCGTTCGAATCCCCATATATAACCATTATAAAACAATATAGTCCACCGTTTTGGTGGACTATATTGTTTATGGCGGAGAGTTAGGGATTCGAACCCCAGTTAGCTTTCACTAAAACGGTTTTCAAGTCTGATTCCAGCCTGCTTTCCTCGTGCCGTGTTAGATATTTTTCCTATTACTTTATACCACTAACTTTCGCCAAAAACAAGCGAATTGCAGAAATTCTCCTATCATCTTTATATCTTTTCGTGCCAGCCAATCTTTTCTAATTCTTGCCATCATTTTTTAGAACTTTGTTAGATGAAATCAACAAGTCTTAAAAACTTGTCATCTGCATCTCTTCGTCGATTTGTTTTCTTTTGGCTCGCTTTTCGGCGAGCATTTTTTCTAACTCAGCGATTTCGTCATTAATTTTATTGATTTGTTTTTGCTCTTTATTGTCAATTTCATTTAGATTTTGTTGCTCATTTGTGTCTTCTCCTTAATAAAATATTTAATTATGTATTTTCCTCAAAAATTATAATAACAAAACGACAATAAAAACTCTTTACCCTTTTATTTATAAAACTTATAGCAATTTAAATTTTTACCTTACAAGCAAAGTTAAACTTTGACTTGATTATGCACAAAAATCCTGTTGTTTTATTAAAAACAACTATTCTGTTATAGCACTGATTTTACTAGCATATGTACTCCAACCTAGAGCCATTTTGTATGTGTCGACACTTTGCAGAGGCACATATATATTAGTAAGACTTCCACAACCCTTGAAAACCATCGTGGTTTCGCCGGAAAGAGTCGGCGGAGTTACCGCGTTAATCGTTACGCTTTCAAGTGCGACGCAATCGGCGAAAACCGAATCGTCAAAGCTGGCGTAAAAACCGCCTAAGTGGGTTAAAGTTGACGGAAGCTCTATAGAAGTAAGCCTGTTGCACTGTGTGAAAGCACCTCTGCCTATTTTTTCCAAGCCTTCGTTAAAGGTCACGCTTGATATGTAGCAAAGCTGGAAGGCATAGTCGCCGATTTCGGTAACGCTCCCCGGAATAGTTATACTATTCAAACCGGAAAAGGAGAAGGCATGCATTCCTATTTTTGTTATGCTGTCGGGCAGCGTTATAGTATCCATAGAATTATTACCGGTGAATACATAGTCGTTTAATACGGTTATCGAAGACGGTATATATATCGACGTAATGAAAATATTGGAGAACGATTTAGATAGAGACGAATCCCATTCGCCGCCTAAAGAAGTAACGTATTTATCGTTATATCTTCGCGGTATCCTGATTGCCATCGGTGATCCTTCTTCCAAGGTGCCTTTATATACAGCGTATTCGGTATCTCCGTTAATCAAAATGAATCCCAAGCCCATGGTGCCCCAATCCGCATAAAGGGTAATATCCTCTGCGGGAATGCGGTCGAAGACATAGAATTCGGTAATGCCCGCATCTGCATACCACCCGGCAAATAAGAAGTTTGTTTTGGTTGGTTCTGAAGGCTCTGAAACAACACTATTGTAGTCTTGAGTAATAGCCGTCACAGATGTTCCCCCATTACTATTAAAAGTAATAGTATATTGATTAATACTCCATTTTGCATATAGGGTAATATTACTTGCTACTTGATAAAGCATTTCTTCATTGTATGTAACCCCAAGACCATTCTCTTGGCTATTCCATTCAACAAATGAATATCCTATTTTACCTACTTCAGGCAACTCCCCAATTTGTGTATCAAACGTTACTTGTTTTGAAGCAAATTCAATTTCATTTCCGCCATTTACGTTAAAAGTCACCGTATAAATATTAGGTATCCATTTTGCATAAAGTGTAGTATTTTCTGTTATATCCCAATTTCTTGTACTATTCATATTTTCAGTATAGTATTGAGTCCCTCCCCCTGTAATTTCAGTATAGTAGCCAGCAAAAGTATATCCTGCACGACTAGGGCCAGCAGCTTCCGGCATAGAAACATCATAAGTAACCTCGATATTATCACTTCCAAAGACTCCTTCTTGTTTATCAAAAGTTACAGTATATTTATTAGCCTCCCAAACGGCATATAAAGTATATTCAGCACCAGTGCCCATAGTGTAGTTAGCTTCATTGGCATATACAACTTCACCACTTGGTGTGGTAGCCCAACCTGCAAATGTATATCCTGTTCTTGTAAACAGATTTGTATTAAGAGTTTCCGTTGAATCAGTTGCTATCTCCATATTTACCATAGTACCCGCGCCAGTGTTTGCATCAAATATTAAATCGTTGATGTTTGCTTCCCACACTGCATAGAACGCTCTGTCGCCCGTGCTTCCGGACGCAATAGTAGTGTTCGCGGGAGTTACCAAATCGCTGTCGTACCAGCCCGTAAACGTATAGCCCGCTCTTGTAGGAGAAAGTATCGTTATAGACTCGTCTTCGCAGGTATAGCTTAATGGATTATCGAGATGATTGTTTCCGTTAGCCATTATATAATCTATATCATATACGACAATGTTCCAAAGCGCGTACAGCGTATATTCGGAATCCACGCCCATAGTGTAGGAGGCTTCGTCGGCATACGCTATTTCGCCCGAAACGCTTGTCGCCCAACCTGCAAATGTATATCCTGTTCTTGTAAACCCGTTAACATTAAGTGCAACTGTTGCATCGGTAGCGATTTGCATAGCGTCCATTGAACCTTCGCCGCCGTTAGCGTCAAATATCAAATCGTTGATATTGGCCTCCCACACTGCGTAGAACGCTCTGTCGCCCGTGCTTCCGGACGCAATAGTAGTATCGGCAGGAGTGGTAAGATTGCTCTCAAACCACCCTGTAAAAGTATAACCCTCTCTTGTTGGATCTAATATATTAAAGGTTTCATCTTCTATAGTATAACTTTCAGGATTGCCAACATTATTTTCTCCGCTATCAAGATTATATGTAATTGTATAATCTATTGCTTCCCATATAGCGTATAAAGTATATTCAGCACCAGTGCCCATAGTGTAGGAGGCTTCGTCGGCATACGCTATTTCGCCCGAAGCGCTTGTCGCCCAGCCTGCGAAGGTATAACCATCTCTTGTAAACCCGTTAGCGTTAAGTGCAACTGTTGCATCAGTTGCTATCTCCATATTTTCCATGCTACCAGCGCCAGTGTTACTATTAAATATTAAATTGTTTATGTTCGCAGTCCATTTTGCATAAAATTCCAAATTACCTATTGTTCCTTGCTCAATAGTAGTATCAGCGGGAGTGGTAAGGTTGCTCTCAAACCACCCTGTAAAAGTATAACCCTCTCTTGTTGGATCTAATATATTAAAGGTTTCATCTTCTATAGTATAACTTTCAGGATTGCCAACATTATTGATGCCATCGCCTAAATCATATGTAATAGTATAATCTATAGTTTCCCAAACG
>JAQUUA010000015.1 GCA_028694055.1 Candidatus Methanomethylophilaceae archaeon
TAATGAGACAGTTGATGAAGATGATGTTGGTCAGCCTGATGGTGATTCTGGCTTCTGTGACCTTGTTCCCTCTCCTATCTGCCGACCCCATCGGAGAGTATGCTTTGGATGGGGCGAACATCGCATGGATAATGGTTTGCATCGGGTTGGTCCTCATAATGACGCCTGCAGTAGCGATGTTCTACGGTGGGATGCTGAGGAAGGAGAGCGTGATGTCAATGTTGGGTCAGACCATCCTGGTCATGAGCCTGGTTACTTTGGTCTGGGTAACGGTGGGATATTCCCTGGCGTTCGGCTCTGACGTCTATGGAGTAGTGGGAGACCTGAGCTATGTGCTCTTGGAATCCACACCATACAACCAATCCAACATAGTGGCTGGAATACCGGACATGCAGTTCATGATCTTCCAGTGCACGTTCGCCATTATAACCGCCGCCCTGGTCTTGGGAGCGGTGGCGGAGCGGACCCGTTTGAAGGCCCTGCTCCTTTTCATGGTCATCTGGTCTATCGTCGTGTACGCCCCCCTCGCCCATTGGGTATGGGGAGGGGGTTGGTTCCACCAATACCTGACATCTCTCGACTTCGCGGGCGGCACCGTGGTGCACATCTGCTCTGGTGCCACGGCCTTGGCCTTGGTGCTGGTGATAGGTGCCCGCAGTGAGAGCACCCAGAAGGATCGTCCCCACAATCTGCCACTCGTATTCATCGGGGGCGCGCTTCTCTGGTTCGGTTGGTTCGGGTTCAATGGCGGCTCTGCTCTCGCCGCAGACGGCGTGGCGGTGAACGCCATTGTGGTGACACACATATCCGCAGCCACGGCGGCGGCGGTATGGGCGTTCATCAGTTGGTTGCACGTCGGTAGACCAGGTGCGCTCGGTATGATCACCGGTGCAGTGGCCGGTTTGGTGGGCATAACCCCCGCCGCAGGGTATGTGGGCCCTAAGGAAGCCCTGATAATCGGGGCCGGTGCCGCCCTGTTCTGCTACTTCGCAGTACTGATGAAGCACCGTATGCAGGCCGATGACGCCTTGGATGTCTTCGCCGTGCATGGGGTAGGCGGCATCTGGGGGGCTTTGGCCACCGGCATCCTGGCAGTCCCGACCATAGTCGCCGATGCCGGTATAGATGGGGACGTCAAGGGACTCATATACGGTGGGGTGGACCTCTTCATAGGTCAGCTCGTTACCGTAGTGGTTACCCTGGTGTTCGCTTTCGGTGTCTCCTATGCGTTGATGAAGGCCATATCCAAGTTCACGCCTGTGCGTTTGAGCAAGAAGGAAGAGATGATCGGTCAGGACCTCATCGAGCATGGTGAGGGTGCCTACAATCTGTGAGGTGCTGCAATGAAGATGATACAGGCCATAATTAGGCCAGAGAAGCTGAAGTCCGTGAAGGATGCGCTCTGCAAGGTAGGGATCAATGCCCTCACAATCGAGAATGTGAAGGGCAGAGGGGAACAGAACGGTCTGGAATTCACAGCTCGTAGCGGTGTCTTCCGGATCGATGAGCTTCCCAAGGTGAAGTTGGAGATAGTAGTGGAGGACCGGGACGAGGACAAGGTGGTTGATACCATCTGTTCTGCAGCCAGGACAGGGGAGATGGGGGACGGCAAGGTGTTCGTCATCCCCGTCAACCGGGCGGTGAAGATTCGTACCGGGGAGGATTGGCGTTACTCCCCATGACCCTCGAAACCTTTTCCCTTATTCTTCCTCAAAGGCTTTCTTCCAAGCCCTGAAAGCGAACGACTGCGCCCGGGTCATGCACATCAGGGACCCGATCATCATGGATTCCAGGACCTCCTCCCTGCTGGCACCGTGCTTCTTTGCCATGTCGATGTGTATGGGCAGGCAATGCTCCGCACCCAGGGCCGTGGCGGCACTGATGGCGGTGAGTTCCCTGACCTTAACGGATAAAGCGCCTTTGGAAAAGAAAGCCTCCTTGTTCAATTCCACGAATGGTAGGAACACCTTAGGGTCGTTGGACAGGACTTGGTTCACCAAGGGAACGAACCCATAGAACTTCTCGATGCGTCCCAGCGTGTCCTCAGCCTTCTGTTTCAATTCCTCCGGTGTCATTTTCTTATCCATGTCAGGAAGATGAACGAATGGACTAAATTAGATTGCCCCTCCCTAACAATTATCAATGTCGGGGTTGTGTAATGTAAGCGTAAAGGACGGCGTTTAATCCCCCCGCCGCGTGACATTGAACCATGAAGCAAGAGGAGTTGCAGTAATGAGCGCGGAAGCATCGTTGCAAGAATCTTTCCAGATGGCGGGCAAGGAGTTCGGGTACAGTGCTGTGAAAGCAGAGTACACGCCATTCAAGGAATTCAAGATCAAATGGCAAAGGTCGGCAGGATGGGCGGAATTCCAGGTCTCAGACTATCTCATGGATGCGGACAAGGAGGTCATCCAGGGCTTGGCTCATTCCTTGTTCGTTCGTATCACCAAAGGGCGGAGAGACCCCTATCCGGAAACGATGAAGGACTGGATGACATCATCGGATTTCGTCCGCCAGAAACAGCCAGTCTACGTCCGCCGCAGTCGCAATCTCACCCGTTCCCCCATGGGCCGCAACCGGAACCTTCTGGACAGCGTCTCCCGGCTGGAGAGGCAGGGGATGGTGGAGAAGGATGAGGAGATGTTCATTTCCTGGACCAAGGAGCGCAACCTGCGCCGAGTGGGTTACTGTTCCGTGCTTATGAAGGTGATCGCCATAAGCAGCGTGTTCGATGACCCAGAGGTCCCTGAATATGTCCTGGACTATGTGGTCTACCACGAGATGCTGCATCTGAAGAACGGTTTGGACCCAGATTCACCTAAGCATGGTCCAGAGTTCCGGGCCCAGGAGAGGGAGTTCCCCCGGTGGCAAGAGGCCGAAGCCTGGTTGCGGAAGATCGCCTTGGATTGGTGAGCAAGGATAATATAAACCCAATTTCCATCCTTCTTCGGTGAATTAGATGCCGAAGAAGGATCTTCTCTTTGTCCTGATGCTCTTCGCAGTGGTGATGGGCATCTTCAGTCTCGTAGCCACCCTCAACTATCTTCTAGTGGACCTCAATCTAGAGATGGCTGCCCTCACAGGCGTTACCGCCCTCCTGTTCCTGGTGGCAGGAAACGGGATGTTCAGATGGGCCCCCATGGGGTGGTATGCCTTCATAGCCGGTATGGTGTGGTCGATAGTCCTGCAGGTGATGAACGTACTGGAAGGGGGTTTCCACTTCTACAAGTTCAACACTCTGGCTTTCATTCTTCTGTTCATTTTCATCATCATGTGGATGATGGATCCCGAGGTGAAGAGCAAGTACAAGGTCTAGGGTAGAACACATTGGACGAAATGGTTTCAAGGCTCATCCATCAGATTCCTGAGGAGGTCCCTTCCTCCACGGAATTTCCGGTTAAGTTGCCATTCCTTCCATTCCTCTTCATTGCTGGGCATACGGGACAAGATCAAAGCCTGGGTATCATGGCGGTGGCATTCGGCACATAGGGTCATCAAGTTGGCAGGGTGGTCACTACCGCCTTCCACCCTAGGGATGACATGGTGCACCTCAACCAACCAGCTAGCTCTGCCTGCCACAGAGTCACCGCATTTTTGGCATCTATGGCCATCTCGAGATATTATGATTTCACGGATTCTAGGCCAGAGGTTAAGGGAAGCAATAGCATTCCCAATGTCCGGGAATGGTGAGGAACGACTACCTCTAAGCTCTACCTCCTGCAGAGAAATTTCCTGATACTCTTTCAGAAGTCTGCAACGGAGCATGGCCTTGTAACTAGAATGTTTCTTACCGCACACCGGGCAATTCTGTCTCTCAGTTTTGGCCTTATGGCCGGGGACTCGGTGCTGACAGTCAGGGACATCATCAACTTTACAGAGAACTAGCCGTTCTGGCACTCGAAGACAGAGAGAGGTTTTGCGACCCGCCTCATCTCGGTAGATACATTCCATATCATCTTTTGAGGAATTGACACTTTTTCAATGAAGTGGGAGGGATTGCTGAAAGTGAGGTGTCCCCCGTCATAAACAAGCCTCTTCATGGCGCGGATTGCCGCTCTCTGGGCACTGACCCAGACGGGGGTTGGTTGTCGGGCTCCTTGGTTGTCCTCCGGTCATGGCACGAATTCTCATCGTTGCTACCGCAGGGACCCTAATAAAGGTGCCTCTGTTTGTACGAACGTATCCAGAGGAATCACGAATCATCCCCGCTCGATCGAACGTACGAATCATTCAAGAATCCCATGACTAATAAACCTATCCTATCGACCCCGATACTTATTCAGGATAGTATTTTAGGTTCTGGAATACATATGTCTGGCATGCGTTCCCTTTTTGCTCCATCTCGTATCGCCGTGGTGGGAGCATCTGCCGATTCATCCAAAGTCGGTAACATCATAATACGCAACATCCTGGCTTCTGGGTTCAAAGGAGAAGTCTATCCCATCAATCCTCGTGAAAAAAACATCCTGGGCCTTACGGCCTACAAGTCCATTTTCGATCTGCCAGAGGAGGTGGATCTTGCCATATTCACCATACCAGCTAAATTTGTGGCTGAAGCCATGGACAATGCCGGTAAGGCCGGTGTCAAGGCAGCAATAGTCATCTCGGCCGGTTTCCGCGAGGAAGGTCCGGACGGGATGCGTTTGGAGAAGGAGCTGGAAAAAATTTGTTCCCGGCACGGCATCCGTACTGTAGGCCCGAACTGTTTCGGAGTCATGGACACCTATTCTGACCTTAACGCCACTTTCTCCAGCCTCTATCCGAACAGAGGCAACATATCTCTGAGCTCTCAATCTGGAGCTGTCGGCACTTCCGTGCTGGACTGGTCATCTTTGTCGCATCGAGGATTATCGAAGTTCCTATCACTGGGTAACAAGATGGATGTCGATGAGTCCGATGTCATTGACTTCATCCATGGGGATCAAGACACCGATGTCCTCGCCCTCTATGTGGAGAGCATCCGGAACGGAATGGCTTTCATGGACTCTGCCCGACTTTTCACTCGGGATAAACCATTGCTGGTCTTAAAAGCAGGAAGGACTGGCCAGGGTGCCAAAGCAGCATCCTCACACACCGGAGCGTTAGCCGGTTCCGATTCTGTCTATGATTCTGCCATAAGGAAGGTTAACGCCATCCGTGTCAAGGACATGGAGGAGCTCTTTGATGCCCTCTCCCTCTTCTCATCCATGCCCCTGATCAAGGGTGACGGGGTGGCGGTCCTCACCAACGCTGGAGGTCTCGGAGTAATGGCCGCTGACGCCTGTGGCGACTATGGTCTCGCCTTAGCAGATCTACACCCTGATACCGTGCATCGTTTGGAGGCCGAAGTCCCCTCACTGGCCAGTGCTACAAATCCCGTGGACATCCGAGGTGACGCCAGTTCTCAAGATTTCCGGCGAGCCTTGGAAACCATTTCAGAAGATCAAAGGGTCTTTGCCATTATCGCCCTCATATCTCCGGTGGACACCGTGGACATGAATGAGGTTGCCACCCTTCTGAGTGATTTCCGGGGTGGTTGTGACATGCCCCTAGTGGCATCGTTCGTGGGAGGTGAGGAATGTCAATCCCCTATCCGTATTCTCCGTGAGAAGAACATCCCTGATTATCCCACGCCGGATAGAGCGGTGCGAGCCCTCTCTATGATGTTGGCCTACTGCGACCGAAAAATGGTGGATGACGTACCCATGCCTCTTCCAGAAACGAATGGTCAGGTGGCTGCCCAACGGGTGATTGGCAAGGTGTTGGAAGACGGCAGGAGGGCGCTAACGGAGGGTGAAGGCAAGGAGATCTTGTCAGCCTATGGGATATCTGTGCCTCGTGAAGGCGATGCCGCATGCGCCTCCGCGGCCGCGGATTTGGCGGATTCCATCGGTTATCCAGTGGTGATGAAGGTGATCTCACCAGACATCCATCACAAGACCGACATCGGAGGGGTAGTTGTAAACGTCCCTGACCATGAATCGGTGATAACCACTTATGGTTTGATACTGGAGAGGTGTCGTCGCGCCATGCCGGAAGCCCGCATTGACGGCGTATCCGTTCAGAAACAGGTGCGGGGAGCGGAGGTCATAGTCTCCATGATAAGGGATGAGCAATTCGGACCCGTTCTCAGCTTCGGAGCGGGAGGGATTTTCGTGGAGATGATGAAGGAGATCTCCCAAGGCATAGCCCCCATGAGCGAGAAGGAGCTGGACGACCTTTTACGTTCCACAAGGGTCTACCAGCTGCTCACTGGAATCCGAGGGAGGCCGGCCGCTGACATCGAAGCATTGAAAGACTTGATGAGACGATTGATATCCATAGCTCTGGAGAACGAGGAGATCCTGGAGATGGAGATCAACCCCGTGATGGTGGACGAGAAGGGAAAAGGCTGCTGGGCAGTGGACGCCCTGGTTACGATTGGAGGGAGAACATGAAGAAGGTTTATCTGGCATCAATAGGGCAGAGGTCTGGGAAATCGGTGCTGTCCTTAGGGATAGCGCGCAACTTCCCCGGGAAGGTGGGTTTCTACAAGCCTTTCCGAGAGAGCATGGTCAAATGGAACGGTACGGCGGTGGACCAGGATGCCATGCTGATGTCGTATGTTTTGGGATGGGAGGACAAGCTCTCCCTATCCCCGTTCTCATACGACATCTTTGACCCCGTCGGGATGGATGACATCCTGGACGCTTATGAGCGTCTCAAGGAGGGTCGGGACCTGATGATAATCGAAGGCAGCCGGGATCTCACCAATGGGTTCACCCACGGGCTCTCCCATCTGGACCTGGCAAAGGCTCTGGATGCGCCCATGGTCTTGGTGTCCTCCAACTCTCCTACATCCATAGACGGGACCTTCATGTTCAAGAGCATCTGCGACCAGCGAGGATTGGACGTTCGGGGGGTGGTCCTGAACAAATGCCAGGGTTGCCAAGAGAGGGAGCTTCTGGAATCCCGAGGCATCCCGGTTCTGGGTGAGATACCGCCGATCCCAGAGCTACGGTCTTTCCGCGTGAGCGAGATAATCGAGAAGACCTCCGCCTCTGTGCTAGCGGGAGAGAAAGGATTGGACCGGATGGTGGAGGATGTCTTGGTGGGTGCCATGAGCCCACAAACCGCCATACGTTACATGCGTCGCGGCCAGAAGAAGGCGGTTATCACCGGAGGAGACAGGACGGAGATACAACTGGCGGCATTGTCCACAGACACCTCATGCATCGTTCTCACCGGTGGCATCACCCCTCCCCGAACCATCCTGGCTAGGGCAGAGGAGATTAATGTGCCCATCCTGTTGCTGGATGGCGACACCTTGGCGGTTTCGGAGGTCATCGAGCACCTCATAGCACGGGTGGACCCGCGGGATCAGGAGAAGATGGACATCATCACCCGGAGGGTAAGGGCCGGTGTGGACCTAGAGCGGCTCTGGGAGTGAGCCCCTCACTCATCCTCGATTATTTCCTCAGGGGCATTGGCGAACCGCACGAGAGCGAAGGACTCCATGAAATGGAGGTTCCCAGGTATCACCAGGGTGTGCAGAGGCTCACCCAGATCCAGCTCCAGTATGTCCTTGGGGTATCCGGCCGCGATCATCTCGTCCGTAGCGCCCAGTCGGGCGGCAACGCATACCAAGGTGTCATCTTGAAGGAGCCCGCCTTTCCATTTCTTCTCTGCCTCCAGGAGCCATTCCAAGGCCTGATGGGCAGTCATGTAGCGCATCTCATCTGCCCGGATGTCAAGTAGCACCATGGAATGGAGGCCCCGGCTCTTATTGTCCAGTAGGTTGTCGTAAGGGGAACGAGGGTGGTAGTTCTCTTCCAGGAAAGGCAAGGTCACCGTGCGACCGAACTTGTAAGGTTGCAGTCCCAGTGCCGTGGGACAGGCGGAGAATATGGATACACCATGGACTACCTCTACCGGGATACCTTCTTCGGCTGCTTGGATCTTCAAGTCCACGTGTGTGGTGGCGGCCATGGTATCTCCTGCGGTTATGAAGGCCACCCTGCTCTCCTTGGCCTGTCTGATGATCTCGTCATCCTCCTCCACCTGTAGACGATGTAGGACTTTGATCTTCTTGCCCAGAGCATCCTCCAACTCGGATACGTCAGTGCCTATGAGCGTAGATGTGTAGAACTCTGCGAATATCTCGTCGCAATCCTTCAAAGCCCGGAGAGCTTTCACAGTCATTCCGTCCACCCCGCTCAATCCCAAACCTACGAAAACCAAACCAGACCGCGCGTTCATGTTTGCTCCAAAGTCCTGGAATGTTATTATGTTTTGCACACAGAACTAATATAGGTTTCAATTCATCCCAAAGAACGTGGCTCTCTGTGTGAAGGTGAACAAGAAAGAGGCCGAGGACGCTCGAAAACTAATAATCCAGATGGGTATCCTCGACCGTCGCTACAGAGTGTTCCGTGACTCGGACAATGTATTCATACCAGTCACAGGGGATAGGGAATTACCTTGGTCATTGGTAGAGAAAGAACTTCCTGTCCTAGATTCCCCCGAGACGGATTTTCATCGTATCGTGCATTTGCCGGAAGGGCTCCGTGACTCATTGCCGACATCATTCGATGTGATCGGTGATGTGGCCATCATCAAGGTGCCATCGAATCTGGTATCTTACCAAGAGAGCATAGGTCTAGCCATGATCCAAGCCAATCCCCATCTCCGTTTGGTTCTGGCAGACGGAGGGGTCAAAGGCGATTGCCGTGTCAGGCAACTGGAGGCAATCGCCGGTGAAGGGGGAAGCGAGACCGTACATACCGAGTTCGGGGTACGAATGCAAATTGACCCCAGAAAGGTGTATTTCAACCCCCGCCTGTCAAATGAGAGGCATCGGATTGCCCAGCAGGTCAAGGACGGAGAGGTTGTTCTGGACATGTTCGCCGGAGTGGGTCCATTCCCATTGGTGATTTGGAAGAACTCCCGTCCTGCCAAGGTATTCGCTGTGGACATGAACCCTTCTGCCGTGGAGTACATGGAGCGGAACATTCGCCTGAACAAGGCGGACGGGATAGTTGCCATCCTAGGGGATGCCAATGTGGTGTTGGCAGACCTCCCTCAGGTGGACAGGGTCATTATGAACCTTCCCCAGAGTGCCATGGAATTCCTGTCATTGGCTGTCAGCCGGTGCAAACCCGGTGCTATGATCCACATCTACCTGATCTCCGAGAGGGAGTCATGGCCGGAGATGAGGGCGCGTGCCCTGCAACAAGGTTCAGAAACCGGCAGGGTCCTGCGATTGAGCATGGAGAAGGAGCTCAAGACCTACTCCCCCACCATGAGCGTTTACGCTTTAGATATCCAGGTCCATTAGATATCACGCGGTTTCAGGGTTATGCCCTTCTGGCCCTGGTAATTTCCGGAGCGGGAGGAATAGTCTCTCTGGGCCGGTGTATGCAAGCTCTCCAGCACCATCTGGCAGAACCTCTCTCCTATGGGTATCTCCAACGTCTCATCAGTGGCGTTATAGGCTCCTAGAGTCAGAGTGCCATGGAAGCCGGCGTCGATCTTGCCGAAAGAAGACATCACGCCTCTCCTGATCCAGGTTGTCCGGAGCCATAGCTGGGCGCAGACATCGGAGGGGAAGGACACCGTTTCCATGGTGGACACATAGAACATGCTTCTCGGGGGTATACTGGCAACGCCTTGATGGAATTTCTCGCCTCCACGTACCGACAGCTCCTCGATCCGGAGGTCGTATCCATTAGGGGTAAGGCCACGGTCGGAGAAGTTCTCGATACCTAGGCTGCCATCCTGCATACGGTCCAGGATCTCTTTGTCAGAGAGAACGCACATGTGGAACGGAACATCCCCGGAATATTTATTTCAATCCATGAGGATGTTGATGGTGAGCTCGGAGAGGTCCGTGGAGTACTCGCCGGTCCTCCGTATGCTACCAGCAATCAAGCTGATGGCCAGGGCTGTCTCGGCTTCTTGGTCCAAGGCGATACGGTTTATCTCTCGACAGATGTCCACCAGCTCCTTGATATGGTTTATGTTGGCGTTAGCGGCGTAGATGTCCTGACTGAAAAGAACGTCCACGCTCTCTGAGAACAGGGATATGGCGTATTCACCTGCCCGCACGATCTGATCGCAGATGGCATCATCCACGTCATCTTCTATGAGGATGCGCACATTGTTGGAGATCATTATGGCGTGGTCGCCAATACGCTCCAGGATGCGGCCTATGAGGAAATTGTTGATGACCTCATGTGGGGTGGCGCCCAGCTTCCTGGCTACTTTATTGTCCCTTTGAGCCATGTTCATCTGCCTGGAAATCAACCACTCCAAACGGTCAACATCATTGTCCCGCATCTCAAGGTCGTTCAGTATGCTGCTGTCCTTCTTCGACAGGGCGATGAAACAGTCGCCCAGCATGTTCTTCACCAGGACTCGCATTCGTTCGATGCTCTTGCGGAATCTCATCTCGGACGGATCCACCAGGTCCTTGAGGATTACGCTCTTGTCATACTCCTCGAGTATCTCCAGCCCGATGGCGGTCTGGGTGAGACGGGTGACGGCTTCTCGGACTTCGGTGGTCAAACGGCTTTCCGATTGCACCTCGATGGTGTTGTAACCGGATATGTAAGCTCCCACCAGCAGTCGGAACAGCAGTTCATGGTCCTTGATGTCATCCACTTGGAAGACCTTCAAGCTGGCCTCAGCATCCAATTTGTCGGGTGGACTGATGATCAGACTGCCATCTGGTTGAGCCACGATACCCAAGGGGTCGTTCTTCTTGAGGTTGATGGAGTTCGCCCAATCCTTCGGCAGGGTGATAACGAAAGAAGATCCACCGGTCACCTGTACCTTGCGAACATCCATGGTCGTCATGTCAGAATCCATCCATAGTATATTTCAATTTTCAAATATTCATAAAATAATTTCAAATCAAGAATCCGAGCCAACAATCATCATTATCTGAATTTTTTCCCCTTTGAGATGTGTGTTCTACTTGATATCTATTATAGTTTATTCTCATAATTTATGATTAAATCAGATAACTATGATATCATTATAGCGTATATATAGATATATACATTATTGCGAATAGGTATATATTTAATTAGGAACTTGGCATCAATCGAGGTATAGTCTTGGAAAACAAGATGAGCATCATACTCGCGATCGCCATAACCGCTGTGGTTTGCATAGGCGGCATGTCGGTCTTGGGCGGCGGCTCTTCCGAGGCCTCGGAGACGGAATTGTCCGTCACCGGGTCCACGACAGTGCAACCGCTGATGAGCCTGTTCAAGGAGAACTTTGAAAACGTGACCGTAGGGGTGTCTATTAGCATCACCGGTGGCGGATCCGGACAGGGCATCAGCTCTGCAGCCCAGGGTACGGCGGACATCGGCATGGCGTCTCGTGCCCTCAAGTCCAGCGAGAAGACCCAGTATCCGGATCTGGTAGAGACCAGGATTGCCAACGATGGTGTGGCGGTCATTGTGGGCAGCAACGCTGGCGTAACTGCTCTGACCATGGAGCAGATCCGTGGGGTTTACAACGGCACCTACACCAACTGGAACCAGGTCGGCGGTAACGATGCCACCATAGTGGTGTACAACCGTGAGGCCTCCTCCGGTACCCGTGACTGCTTCGAGAGCGTCGTCATGAGCGGCAGCAATTTCGTCCTCACCGCCAATGAGGTGGCTTCCAATGGTGCCATGAAGACATCTGTGGCCAACAACCAGAACTCCATCGGCTATGTGGGTCTGGGCTACTTGGATGCAACCACCAACGAGGTCACTGTTGACGGTGTAGCACCAACGGTGCAGAACGTCACAGATGAGGTTTACCCCATCGCCCGTGGATTGTTCCTGCTGACGGACGGTGCCCCCACTGGATGGGCTGGTGCTTTCATCAACTGGATCCTCAGCCCCTCCGGTCAGGAGATGGTGGCTGAGAAGGGCTTCGTGCCTCTGTAAACCCCTTATCTTTATCTTTACAGCATTAGGGGGCAAGACTGGGAAATGGAGAAGGCAGACCGCGTGAACTTCATGAAACGTTCCTTCGATAAGGACGACCTCATCCGCCTAGGGCTGATGGCGGTGGCCTCTGCCGCCGTGGTCATTGTCCTGTTCATTTTTGCATTCATAATATCCAACAGCCTCGATTCCGTGCGGGAGGTAGGGCTTTGGGACTTCATATCTGGATCGATCTGGAGGCCTAGCGGGGGGGAGTTCGGAGCTTTCCCCTTGATATCCGGTACTTTACTGGTTACATTGGGTGCCCTGATGTTCGCCCTTCCTCTCGGGTTAGGGGCGGCCATCTTTATATCAGAGATAGCGCCGGCTCGTTACCGTAACATACTGAAACCGATATGCGAGGTTTTCTCTGGCATCCCTTCCGTGGTCTACGGTTTCTTCGGCCTTATGGTGGTGGTCCCATTCATACTCAACAACATGCCAGGAGCCACTCAAGGCGAGTCCTGGTTGGCGGGATCCTTCATGCTGGGGATAATGGCCTTGCCGACGATCATCACTGTTTCTGAGGACGCCCTCAATGCCGTTCCTCGTTCCTATCGGGAGGCTTCATTGGCCATGGGAGCCACTCGTTGGGAGACCACCATCAAGGTCGTTGTCCCAGCTGCGGTATCCGGGATAACAGCCGCCATAATATTGGGTATGGGTCGTGCGATAGGCGAGACCATGGCCGTACTCATGGTCACTGGCAATGCGGCCATCGTTCCGGAGCCTATCTGGAACATGCTCTCGCCGGTTCGCACGTTGACCGCCACTCTGGCCATGGAGATGTCATATGTGGCCGTGGGGAGCACCCATTACTCCGCTTTGTTCTTCCTTGCGCTGTTGCTGCTGTTCATCGTCCTGTTGGTCAACTTCCTCTCCAACCGGGTGATGCGTCGCACCAAGCGGAAATTCGGTTGTGATGTGAAGGCCCGTAAGAAGGCCCTACTCAAACTGCCCAGGTCCCGAATATGGTCTGAATATTCGCATTTGATCATGAAGGCAGTTTTTGTAATACTGCTGTTCGTGGCTTTGGACTCTTGGTTGGGCCTCCTTTACGGCATAGTTGCAACCGTGGCCGTCTTGGCCTTGGGTACAGCATATTCCCGTTTGCCCTCTGGAAACCGTCAGACGGTGTCCTATTTCATGATGGCGACGGTGATGGCGACGGTCATCCTTCTCCTGGTGCTGATATTGGGCCACATATTCATGCGTGGGCTGCCGGTGCTAAGCATCGATTTCCTTACTCAATACCCCCGGAACGCCGGCCTCTCAGGCGGGATATATCCAGCCATAGTGGGCACACTCAAGCTGATAGTCGGGACGATGGCCATAGCGCTTCCCCTGGGCATCGGGGCCGGGGTGTACTTGGGTGAATACTCCCGCGACAGCCGCGGTACTCGGCTGTTAAGGGCCGGCATCGAGAATCTAAACGGCACGCCTTCCATTGTGTTCGGCCTCTTCGGTTTCGCAGCCTTCGTGATATACTTCGGTATGGGATACTCCTTGATCGCGGGTTGCCTCACTTTGGCGTTCCTGATCCTCCCGGTCATCATACGTACCACGGAAGAAGCGGTCAAGACCGTTCCACCGGAGCTGAAGGAAGCTTCCTTGGCCTTGGGAGCGTCGAAGTGGGAGACCGTCACCAAGGTTGTCCTGCCCACGGCATTCCCAGGCATCATAACAGGTAGCATCCTGGCCATCGGCCGGGCTGCAGGGGAGACGGCACCAATCATGTTCACGGCAGTGGTGGCTTACCAGACTCGTATGGGCTCATCCCTGATGGACCCGGTGATGGCGCTTCCATATCACCTCTATTATCTGGCCACCAACGTTCCCAATGCCCAGGACCAGCAGTACGGCACCGCCGTGGTGCTCCTGCTGATAGTCATGTCCATCTTCCTGGCCGCCAGCTTGTTGAGGCAATATTATTCCAAGAAGTTCAAATGGTGAATGAAATGAGCAATGACACATTGATAGACATCAAAGGACTGAACCTCTGGTATGGACAGAGCCAGGCCCTTTACGATGTCAGCATGCCGGTGCACAAGAATAAAATAACGGCTTTGATAGGCCCGTCAGGATGCGGTAAGTCAACCCTGCTGCGGACCATCAACCGTATGAACGACATCATCGACAGCTGCCGCATAGAAGGCGATATCAACTACAACGGCAACAATATCTACGCCCCGGCATGCAATGTGATGTCGGTTCGTAAACGTATCGGCATGATCTTCCAGAAGCCCAACCCCTTCCCCATGTCGATCTACGACAACATCACCTATGGGCCGAAGATCCACGGGGTGAGGAAGAAGGAGGAGCTGGACCGCATCGTGGAGGACTGTTTGAAGCAAGCCGTCCTCTGGGAAGAGGTGAAGGACCGTCTGGAGGACTCCGCCATGGGCCTCTCCGGTGGACAGCAACAAAGGCTGTGCATCGCCCGCGCCCTCTCCGTCTCCCCGGAGGTCATACTAATGGATGAGCCCACCTCTGCCCTCGACCCCATCGCCACAGCCAAAATCGAGGACCTGGCGCAACAGCTCAAGGAGAAGTACACCGTGGTGATTGTCACGCACAACATGCAGCAGGCTTCTCGCATCAGCGACTACACTGGCTTCATGTACATGGGTAAATTGGTGGAGTTCGGAGAAACGGATGACATCTTCACACGGCCAACGCAGGAACTGACAGAAAGATACATAACTGGGAGATTCGGGTGATATACATGATGAGTAGATTCCACCAGGACCTAGATGAGCTGACCGAGGACGTCGTAGAGATGGGCGAACTGGTCTTAGAGATGCTGGATAGGTCCGTGAAAGCGTTACGGGACGGAGACTTGGAGGCCGCGGACTGGGTGATCCAGAAGGAGAAGGAGGTTCTTCGTCTGGATAGTTTGATCGAGGACGAGGCCGTGCGCCTGATGGCCCTCTTCCAGCCCATGGCAAAGGACATGAGACGATTGGCGACCATCCTGAAGATGATCACCTATATGGAGCGGGTAGGAAAATACGGTTTCAACATCGCCAAGGCCACCCGGTCCCTGGAAGAGTACGAAGCCTGCTGTACCATGCCCAGCCTGCCGGAGATGGCCGACATCGTAATTCCCATGGTGCGGGACGCCGTCATGTCATTCAAGAACCAGGACATAGCCTTGGTGGCGGACCTCACCGAACGCGACGACCGTCTGGATGCCATACGAAAGAAGGTCATAGCCGAGAGCCTGCAGTACATGAAGGACAACCCTGACCGCATACCTCCCTGTGTCTACTACATCACCATATCGCGTTACTTGGAGCGGTGTGGGGACCACGCTTGCAAGATGGCCGAGAAGGTCGTGTATATGGTGAGCGGCAAACGTATCCAGATAAAATAGGGGGTCAGGCCCCGTTTAATCATTTTTCCGACACCTTTAGAATGAATCGGTCTTGCCGGTCTTCCTCACTATCCATTCGAAGGATTTGAAGACCACATATGATATGGCGAACATCAATACGCCGATAGTCATCATGGTCATCAGCAGTCCTGATATCTCCTCCAGCCCTGCCCCTTCGGTCACCATCCGGGTGGCTTCCACCGCATAAGTCAGCGGCAGCGAGTAAGATATTGGGTGAAGCCATTCCGGCAGATAGCTGAGGGGGAAGTTGACTCCGCAGAGCACCAGTCCAATATAGGTGACGATGTTGGCCATGATCATGGAGCTACGGAGGTAGAGTCCCATACAGCCCACCATCATCCCCAGGCCGGCCATGGACAAGGAGGTGACTATTATTGTCAACGCCAAGACCGGTATGGAGACCATGGACAAGTCCACTCCGAATATCAGTCCAGCATAGGCGAAGGACATGCCCACGGTCAAGAAACCGGCCAAGACCTGGAATATCGCCATGCCGATGAATATGGAGAACAGGTTGGCAGGGGACGCCATCAGAGCGGATAAGGTGCCGACATGCTTCTCAATGCTGGGTATGTTGGCCACAGCATAAACAGACACCAGGGCCACAGACTGCACGGCGTTTCCAATGACCACGTAAGCGACGGTCACATCAGGGTTGTTGGCGTACTGGGCCACCAGGGCGAAGAAGGAGATGGAGAACAAAGAGGTCAGCAGCGCCTGGGCTAGCCACAGCCATATCGGTATGACGGCGAACAGATTGCGGATGGAGACGCCACTGGATGCGCTTATGACCCTCCAGTTACTGATATGTTGCCCCTCCATCTCAGAACCTCCCCATGTTGCCGTGGCTGCGCACGTTCCTTTCAATGCGGCGGAAGAGTCCAGCAGCTATCACCAGATATGCGACGATCAGTATTATCATCACACCAACGTCCGTGAGGAGGTCCATGGTCTCGAATGCACCGAAGGCGGCATAGCGCATGGCATCCACTCCCCATGCGGGAGCCAGACCCAAGGAGACCCATGATGCCCAGGATGGTAAAAGGGTCACAGGGAACAACGCCCCGCTCACAACGTATATCGGAAATTCCAGGGATGACATCAGCACGGAGGATGTGCGGGTGAGGACGAAGAAAGCGGAGAATATCAGGCCGATGGACGCTAAGGAGAACAAGGTCATGATGAGCACGGCAAAGAACAGGAGGGGATTCTGCAGCGTGAGGCTGGTATCGAACATGATTTCTGCCACCACGAAAACCAGTACGGCGTTGCTCAGTCCGATGATGGTATGCCACACCGCTCGCCCAGCGACCACGTCCATGATTTTGGTCGGTGACACCATCAAAGGTTCCAAGGTGCCGTTGTAACGGTCGTAGCTGATGCTCCACCCAGATGAGTACAAGGTGTTCCCCCACATGCCTAGGACGCCCCCTCCTAGAACGGCTTGCAACACCACTGGTCCACTGGAGTCGTTGTAGATCATCAGAGCCACGATGGTGAATATGAATGGAGCGATGATGCTGGGTATTATCCACTGTGGGTCGGCTATGAAGTTGATGAAAGCCTGTTTGAACCCCGCCAAGGACGCCCTATAATTCATTATGGCTCACCAAGGAGATGTATGTGTCTTCCAGCGTCGGCTCGTCATAACCCGCCCTGACGATACGGTAGGGGCGAAGGGCATCGTTGATGACGTCGAAAAGCTCTTCGCGCTTCTCCACCTGGAAGCGGTTAAGATGCCTACCGGAAAATCGATCCGAAACCACGTTCATCACGCCCGGTGTCTGTTTCAAGGATTCAAAGCACTCCTGGGGGTCTAGCACTGTCACAACCTCGATCACTGTGGAGGATTTCACCAGGTCCTTCAATTCTTGGGCAGTGCCCATGGCCACGATCTTCCCGTTGTTGATGACAGCTATCCGGTCACAAAGCTCCTCCGCTTCGAACATGTAGTGGGTGGTAAGCAGTATGGTGGTGCCGTTGTCTGCCATTTTCTTCACCAGCGCCCTGATGTCCCGGGATATCTCTGGGTCCAAGCCAATTGTGGGCTCATCCAGAAACAGGATGTCAGGGTCGTTGACCAGGGCTCGGGCGATATGCATCCGTTGCTTCATGCCCCGAGAGTAATCCTCTACTCGGACATCTGCGGCGTGGCCAAGCCCCACCAGTTGCAAGAGCTCTTCTATCCGTGCCTCCCTGGTTGCAGGTGGGATCCCATACAGCTCGGAGAAGAAGCGGAGGTTCTGTCGGCCAGTGAGGCGATAGTAAAGCCCCCTCTCGCCTCCAGAAACGAGATTGATCCTTTTCCGTATGTCCTTATCATCCTTCAAAATGCTTTTTCCTAGGACTGAGGCATCACCTGATGTGGGCAAGAGCAAAGTGCAGAGCATTTTTATGGTGGTGGTCTTGCCGGCACCATTGGGGCCGAGTAGTCCGAAGATCTCTCCTTTTTTCACTTGGAACGTGACATCGTCCACCGCTCTCTTGTCCACCATGCCGGACCTTCTCCTTGCTGGGAATACCTTCACCAGATTCTGGACATCGATGGACAGTTGATCTTTCAAACAGACACCGGGCAACTGTATGTATAAAGACAATATAAAAAACCACAGCAGAACAAGTTATTTTTCAGTGGAAGTACTCTTACCCTTCATGAAAGGGAGTGCAGTTTTGAACAGGAGGAGTATACGCAAGTACAGCTCTGAACCCTTGGATGAAGAGATGCTGGTCGAGATACTCCGTGCGGGTATGGCTGCTCCATCCGCTCATAACCAGAGGCCATGGCATTTCGTGGTGATAGACGACCGGAGCAAACTGGATGCCATAATGGTAGTGCACCCGCATTCCCAAATGCTCCGAGAGGCCCCGATGGCCATCCTGGTTTGTGGGGTGCCATCCAAGTCCAAGGTCCCGGAGTATTTGCCACAGGATTGTTCTGCAGCGGTTATGAGCATGCTGATCCGAATAACGGAATTGGGCCTAGGGGGCGTGTGGTTGGGGGTTCATCCTAACCCGGATCGAGAGAACGGCATCCGTTCTGTGGTCAGTCTTCCAGATGGAGTGGTGCCTTTCGCAATCATCTCCGTTGGCCATCCAGATGCGGAGAAAGGTCCCTCAGGCAGATACGATGAAGACCGCGTTCATCGTACTAATTGGTGAAACT
>JAQUUA010000111.1 GCA_028694055.1 Candidatus Methanomethylophilaceae archaeon
CATAACCTTGTATTGTTAATGTATTTATATTTTGTCCTGTATTTTTCAAATTAACGTGATGTTTTCTAACAACGTCCAAAGCGATTGCTGCGTGTGTTGTTAATTTAGTACTTAAAAATGTAGATATACTAAAATATGATGTTTGTGATGGTAAATAACTCATTATTATTCACCACCAATCATCGAATTATATATCATATCCAAATCTTCTATATCTAACCACCACATAGGATCATTTATGTCGCTTACTTTAAAATCATCAACTTTAAAATCCCATGTTTTCGCGGCATCTGATATATAAATAGGTTTAGGTGCTAACACCCATTCATCTTCTTTTTTATTTATTTCATATTCATCTATTCTATAATGTGTAAATCCTAAATGATTTAGCATTATAGATAAAATATATGGTGTTCCTTTTCGTCTAAGATAATAATAAACATTTCGTGCTATATCTCTATTAACATCATCGTCGAATATAGGAAACAAATCCATACCATAAGAATCTAAAAAAATCTCTACAATATCTTTATTTTGCATACTTATATCTGTTATATGCAAACGACCATTTATTAGTGTATCGAATACAGCATATAATTTAATTAGCACACCAATAAAATTATCGTATGTTGTGCTACCAACATATATGTCTTGATAAATAACAGCTTGTATATGTTTAAATACTTTTTCATACGATTCTTTATATCTTGTTTTAATAACAGGATCATTTAATTCTGTAAAATCATCTTTAATAGCACAAGATAACAATAGTTTAAACATCTCAATTGGTATGTTTACTTTTTTCAATCTATCTTCTAATTTTTTTAATGTTATAGGTGATAGACTTATATTATTTTCATTAATCATGATAATGTAATCCCACCTTTACTTAGAAGGCTTATAAGTTTATTAGATATAATACAATACTCTATAACACCTTCAAACATATTAGTAGCTATTTTATTTTCAGAAACATATGAACATGTGTTTGTATATATAAATTGTATCCATTCATCTATTAAGTTCGTAAATACATCATCACTGGGTTTTACATATGTTTCCATGTATTCTTCTGTATTATTTTTTAAAAAAGTTAATAACAGCATTGCACGATCCTCTATGAGTGCATTATCTATTATATCTTGTATATGATTAGATCCTACTGCATCTGTTATATATTCCTTATAATGTATATATACATTTGCTCTAGGATTAATTTTCTCCGTTTGTAAAGTAAACGTAAATATTGGATCTTTAGTTATATCATATACTTTAGGTAAACATAATAACATAAAAATACTTTGTGGATTAATAACTACAGTATTATAATTATGTGTCATAAACAATGTACCTACAGGAACTAAAGATTCTACTGTGTTTAATATATTTTCTATTTCCGGAAAACAATTTTTATTAAATATATGATATGCTAAGTTGTGATTATAACAACTTTTACTATTTAAAAAATGAACAACTTCTGTAAACCGAGACATCAAGTAAATAAAATTTGTTGCATCTGTTATACTATATATACATTTAGCATATTCTACATACATATATTCGAAATCTATTTGATCATCGAAACCTTCTCTTAATCTAGTCTGTCTAATGTTACATCTGTAATATGGATTATCCAACGGTCCAGAATACTCGACATTAGTAACTTCCCATGTAACATAATCACCATTAATATTAAATGTAGATATATCACCAACATGCGGTACAAGTTTTACAGAACTATCTATTGTAAATGCAGAAATAGTATTATATGAAAAAGATACACCTTTTTCTGCGGCATCCATGGACGGTAAAACTTGTATTATTGTAGTAAGCGGAACCATATGTATCTTCTTATATTTACGACCGGAAAATTCACCTGTCTTATGATAAGTTTGTAAATAATGTGGATCATATTGTGTTGTATCTTGATTTAACTGATAATATGTAGCATATACAATATTATTTACTTTAGAATAATAATCATGTACTAATGTTTTATATTCTTCAACATAATCTGTTATTCTTATAATGGGTTGCATAATTAACCCACCTGCCAATACTTGTCTCGTTTATTTGTTTTAAGTTGGTATATATTTAAATCCATTAAAGATGAGTTAGCACCCACCTCAAATGTATGTGTATAATCAAATCTATTAAATGTAAAAGCTATTTCTATTTTAACAGTTGGTATGTTATTAGTTTGAATATCATCTACTTTAGTGACTGTTAATTTTTGAACCGTTATTCTGGGTTCCCATGTTTTTATAGCATTTTCTAAATCCGATTTAATATTTTCTAATGTTCTATCATCTAATATATCCCATATATATTCTTTAAGTCTACAACCAAATGTAGGTTGCCAAATTCTACTTTCAACCTTTGTATTAAGAATAACAAATAATGATTGAATAATAACTTCTAAATCTTCTGATAAATATAAATCCCCAGTAGATGAGATTTCAGGCAAACATCCTATTAACAGGTTTTGCATTATTATCTCTCCTCTTTATTTATATTTTCAGATAATTTATTTGTTAAATATTTTTCCATATCCTCTTGTGTTAATTCTTTTATATCTACATTGTAATATTTACACATATCAAAAATAACATTACCTATGTTTGTATTTGTATTTATTTTTAAAAATATTTTTAATAAATTTAATAATATATTTATTTTATGATTTTTCAAAACAAACCACCACACATAAATTTAAAATAAAAAGTACCCCCCACTTAATTTTTAAGTGAAGGGGTACTATTTTATTTATACTTGTTCAATTTAGATTGCGAAGAAGATTTATTATTTATTTCTGCTTT
Organism: Candidatus Methanomethylophilaceae archaeon; assembly: GCA_028694055.1. GTDB lineage: Archaea > Thermoplasmatota > Thermoplasmata > Methanomassiliicoccales > Methanomethylophilaceae > JAQUUA01. Next base: position 2,820 of record JAQUUA010000111.1, read on the forward strand.
ATTTTTATTCATTTCTTCTTCAATTTTCTTTTGTTTTTCTTCTTCGTATTTGATACGCCATGTTAAAATTTTATTGAATTGTTGTAACGGCATTTGTTGGCACGTTACCCAAGATTCGCCATTAAACAATGTTGTATATAGTCCTATACGCTCTATTTGTGATTTTTTAAATTCGTACTGTAATTTATCGTTATTGTGATAGACGAAAAAGTTCGTTGATCATGCTTATATACATGTCGCTCCTATTTCCACAATGGGGGCACACGGTGCCTATTACAATCTTTAAACCGTATTCACCAAAGTTTTCTTTCCAAGCACTATAAATTGTTTTTCTATCACGTGGAGACATATTACGCATGTATGAATAAATTTCGAAAATATTTGTAATAGCAAGTACTTTAACTTCTTCAGGTTTTTTAGGATCCACGGATGGTATATTCAATTGTTTAACAACCAAATAATCATCCGCTTTTCTTAATACATCTGGAGATACACCTCTACTATTTGCAAACACGTATTCATCCCAAAGCGTAGGCATTTGTAACTGTACAGTATATTTACTTACAGGTAATACTACATCTACTTTTTTCTTTAATAGAGATTCTTTTCCTTCATACAATTTAATATCTACATTTTGAGTTAAACTTGCTTTTTCTGTAAAATTTTTTGAACACGCAGTACACGTTACATTAAAATCTTGTTCCTCACCATATGAAGAAACAATTAATGCATAAATAAGTGCTTCTCTATCAGCTAATGTTAAATTTTTCATAAATCCATCTGCTGTATCAAATGGTGCTTCGCGGGAATCCAAACAATCATAAATTGTTTTATTAATTAAATCCAACATCTTTGTTGTTGATAAAGAAGAACTTTTTAATGCTTCTTCTTGCTGTACTAACATAGATTTCATTAATAAACTATGCTGAGTGTGAGGTGTGATAACTTCCCATTTTGGTAATTCGAATGATTGAAATGTAGGCATATCTTTAGCAATCATAATAAAAACACCCTCCTA
>JAQUUA010000112.1 GCA_028694055.1 Candidatus Methanomethylophilaceae archaeon
CGTGAAGAGGTGCCCGGTGAACGCCATCAGTGGTGTTGATTATCCCCATGGCATCATCGACAAATAGGCGTGCGCTAAACGTAGCCAGGATCTCAAAGAACGAGGGATAGCTCCCTGTGGCATCTGCATCGCTGTTTGTCCTATAGGCCAGGACCGTGTCTTCTTCGATTCCAGGAAAGACCTATAAGCATCATCCGTAATGAGCAGGCGGAGGAGTCCCGATGGAGAACGAGAAACAGCAGACCAGAGGCAGGAAGCTATTGCTCAGTCTCTTTCTCAACCTGATAATAACCATCGCCCAGGTCATAGGCGGTCTGGTATCCGGCAGTCTGGCCCTGTTATCGGACGCCCTGCACAACCTCACTGATGTGGTGGCCATCATCATCTCATGGGTGGCTGTGCGCATATCACGGAAGGAATGCAGTCCGGACAAGACCTTCGGCACCCGTAGGGCGGAGCTCTTCGCGGCACTCATCAACGGTGTCATACTAATCGGCATATCACTGTACATCCTCATAGAAGCCCTGGAACGCATCAGCTATCCTCCAACTATTGACTCCATGATCGTGATTGTGCTGGGCGCGGCAGCGGTGGTCATAAATGGCATATGCGCCTATATGTTCCACAGTGATGCCAAGGAGAGCCTGAACATCCGATCCGTCTACCTGAACCTGCTGACGGACATGTTCACATCCGTCGCGGTCCTGGCCGGAGGGCTCCTGATGCTCTACTACGGCCTGTTCTGGGTGGACATAGTTATAACCGTGGTCATCAGCGGGGCATTGATATACTCCGCCATCGGCTTGGTGCGGGAATCGATACGGATCTTCATGCTCTACACTCCGGAGGACATCGATCCTTTCGAAGTGGAGAACGCCATCATCGCCTTGGGCCACATCAAAGGGGTGCACCATATGCACATCTGGCAGCTGGTGGAGGACGAGGTCCATCTAGAGGCTCATCTGGAATTCTTCCAGGACCTCAGCATTTCCGTGGCCGATGACATACTGGACGAGGTGCAGGACCTGCTGTGCCAACGCTTCGGCATCACCCATGTCACTTTGCAGCCGGAGTTCGGCAGGGACGATGCCAAGGACCTCATAATGCCTTTGGAAGGAACCGATCACAGTCAAGCGGACGGACAGCGTGATTGAGGGAGTTTTTATCTATTCCTGACGCTTCATGGAAGCATGGCATCCGTTCCCGAGATTTCTGTGGGCATCGTCAAGCTCACATTCGGGATGCGTTTCCGTCTGGCGCAAGCATGCCGTCGTTACCCTGTCTTGGCAAGAGTGGCGGACTGGATATTCTTCCAGGGGGATGACATCATGGTCCTCCCACGTGACGACACGGTTAGAAGGAGGGACATCGAGATGAACGTGGAGGTCCCTGGTCCTCAGGACACAGTGCTTCCCAGCGATGTTCTGCGGACCATGATCCGTCGTTCCCAAAACCATGTCATCATGCACAAGTGCATCTGTCGCAGCTCTAATGATTGTCAGGATTTCCCTCATGATCTGGGCTGCATTTTCATGGGCAAGGGGGCGGCCAACATCCCTTCCAGTGTGGGTAGGCCGGTGAGCATGGAGGAGGCCTTGCAGCATGTGGACCTCTGTCAAGAGGCTGGTTTGGTCCATATAATCGGTCGCAACAAGATCGACAGTGTCTGGCTGAACACCGGTCCCAAGGAGGAGCTTCTGACCGTCTGCCATTGCTGCCCTTGCTGTTGCCTATGGAAGATGCTGCCTGAGCTTCCAGACCATATGAGCGGTCGTATGACAGCCATGCCGGGTGTGAAAGTGCAGGTAGATTCCCAGCTATGTGTGGGATGCGGCTCCTGTGTGGAAAGCAAGTGCTGTTTCGTGGATGCCATAAGCATCAAGGAAGGGTGCGTGATAATCGACCCATCCCGATGCCGGGCGTGTGGACGCTGTGTGAGCGTCTGCCCTCATGGCGCCATAACCCTCACCATCGAGCCGGATTCCGTGCGGGCCGCCGTGCAGAGGGTCGAGCCCTTGGTGGACGTCACTCAGGGATGATTATATCCCGTTCCCCCGTCATATGACACCTTGAGGCACCGTAACGGTGTCCGGGATTGTCCGTTGGATGGATGCGCAATGATGGCTTTCAACCATATCCTCGTGGTCATAATACTCATCAAGGTCCTGCATCTGGACCGCAATGAGGCCTTCGTGGCCATTCTCTTCGGAGTCCTCTTGGATCTGGACCATCTCATGGGCGTTCCTGCCTACATCTCTGAGTATGGGTGGGCAGCAGTTTTCAACATCGATTCCCTATTGCACAACGATGTGCAGTGGAAATCCTCCATGCATGGAGCGGAAGCCTTCATCGTGGTTTCTGCGGTTTCCATACTGTTGCGGATGTATATCCCGTTGCTGTTCTGGTCAGTCCATGTGTTCATGGATTGGGTACAAGTCAGCTACTGGAACATCGTGGCATGGCCGGAGGTGTTCTTCATGGTCATGTTCGGAGGCATTGTCCTATACATGGAGTTGCGGGTCTACCACGATTCCGTGCGGGAGGACCTGAGATCACCTTCTAATTACATTCGCTTCCTTTGGATACGAAGCGTCCGGTTCTGGTCGGATGTATTCCCTTTAGAGAGGATACCGCAAGGTTGTAGGGATGCTTTGGAAATAGAGAAGGGGTGGCTACAGAGCCGCCTTCATTCAATCAGACCGGGTGGCAAAGGGAAGCCACCACGTCCGTGAACTGCTGGGTGCTGTGATCCCCCTTCATGTCCCGGGTCCTGGCACCCTTATCGATGGCATCATGCACAGCCAAACGGATGGTCTCCGCTTCTGTGCTCATCTCAAGGAAGTCCAGCATCATGGCGCCGGAAAGGATGGCTGCGGTAGGGTTTGCCACCCCTCGTCCAGCGATGTCCGGTGCAGATCCGTGAACCGGCTCGAAAAGGCCGAACTCGGCATTCATGTTCGCCGAAGGCGACAATCCAAGGCCTCCAGTGAGAGCGGACCCCTCATCGGAAAGGATGTCTCCGTAAAGGTTCAACGTCACAATGACATCGATTTCTTTGTAACGGTCGATCATGGCCGCGGCAGCAGCATCCACCAGAAGCTCTTTCACCTCGAGGTTGGAACCCATCATCTCCTCGAAGAAGATCTCTCGGAACAAGCCATCTGAGCGCCTAAGGGCGTTGGATTTGTGCACACAGGTTATTCTCTTGCGACAGTTCTTCTCCGCCAACTCCCTGGCGAACCTCACGATCCGCCGGCTGCCTCGGATGCTGACCCTTCTCTCCAGAGTCACCCCTTCGGGGTCTTGACGTTCGATCTGGGTGTACATGCCTTCGGTGTTCTCCCGGACAATGATGGCATCCAGGTCTACCAATCCCAAGGATGGGTGGACCTTTCTCAGCGGTCGGACATTGGCATAGAGGTCCAGCTGCTTTCGGAGTTGCAGGATGGGGGAGCGGTAGTTGGGGTCCCCCAGCGGAGTGGTTATGGCTCCGAACAACACAGCATCGGACTCATCGATGATGTCCAGAGTTTCTCGGGGGAGGTATTCCCCTGTTCGGGAATGGCATTCGAGGCCGATCTCGCCATGGAGGAATTCCAGGTCGTGGGTCACGGCATCGAGCACGGTCAAAGCCGATCCGATGACCTCGGGGCCGATCCCGTCCCCTGGCAGAACCGCTATCTTCTTCAATTCATTCCTCCAGTCTGTGCAGCAAGGAGGCCACTATCATGGGAAGGGA
>JAQUUA010000113.1 GCA_028694055.1 Candidatus Methanomethylophilaceae archaeon
GCTTTCAATGCCTCTAGGGTATGGGTAAGCAGCGGCTTCCCTCCGACCATCAACAACGGCTTGGGTGTGTTGTCGGTGATGGGTTTGAGCCTCGTGCCCTCTCCGGCGGCCATGATGAGCGCTCTCATCGTAGGCACCTCTCCAGCACATTGTCGGCGATGTCCATCAGGCAGTTCATGTATGTCAGGTCCCGGGCCTCGGCCGTAACTCGGATCTTGGGTTCGGTGCCGGAGAAACGAATGAGCAACCATCCGCTTTCGAACTCTGCCCTCCAGCCGTCCACGGAGACCAAGCGTTCATAGTCTAGGGATGATATCTCTGTCCAGAGACGTTTGGATATCTGATCCCGATCCCCTTCGTAAAGGTAGACCTTCTGAGCCATAGGATATGAAGGTATCTCGTCCACCATGTCTGCCAATGAAGCCTCCTGAGCCATCTTGGCCAGGAAAGCGGCCCCATAGATGCCGTCTGGACAATAGGTCTGGTCAGCGAAGATGAATGTCCCGGAAGGTTCCCCTCCGAAACTCAGACCGTTCTTCTTCATGGCATCAGAGACGAAAACGTCGCCCACCCGGGTACGATGGACTTCTCCTTTCACCAATTCGTCTATTACCATGGATGCATTGATGGGGACCACTATGCCCTTGGGTTTGAGGAAGTCCGCAAAGAGTGCCAGTAAACGGTCACCTTCCAGGTAACGGCCGCTGTCATCGATGGCCATGACCCGGTCCCCGTCTCCATCGTGGGCAATGCCAATGGACCCGGGTTTGGACCTAACCAAGGTGATGAGGTCCCTCAGATTCTCTTCCAACGGTTCTGGGTTCCGGCCGGGGAAGTGACCGTCTATCTGGCTGTTCAAGGCCTTCACTCGGCAACCCATGCGCCTTAGCAATACGGGTGTGATAAGAGATGTAGGCCCAGAGGCGCAATCCACAACCACATCACCCTCGGCCTGTAGAATGGACAGTATGGATTCCATGTGGTGGCTTATGGCCTCATGCTCCAATCCTTCTCTCCCTAGTGACTCGTACCCTCTCCTCTTCCAGGTCTGACCTTCAATGGCCTTTTCGATCTCCTCCGATTGTTGTTCATCAAAGGGAGATCCGTCCGGGTTCCAAAGTTTGACGCCATTGTATTGGGATGGATTATGGGATGCGGTGACCATTATCCCGCAACCATAGCCTTTGCTGTTTCGAGCCACCGTGGGAGTGGGCAAGATCCCACCATCGATGACATTGCTACCGACAGACATCAGTCCAGCCTTCAGAGCGCTCACCATCATGTCTCCGCTGCTGCGTGTGTCACGACCGATGAACACACTGTTATGGACGCTTCCCACCGCGGAGCCTATGGACATCACCAGCTCCGGCGTGATCTTGTTGCCGATCACTCCTCTTATCCCCGAAGACCCAAAAAGTGCCATGGAATCCCTCTGGTTATGACCGATTACAATGATAGACTTTGCGAAGGATTCAATCATAAGGATGAATATAGGAGCCAGAGGGCAGAAATGCGGATTTTAGACTCAATAGCGCTCCTTTATATAGTGAAAACAGTCTGGATAGCTCTATTTCAGGAAAACATATAAATATTAATCAAATAAATTGCAACTAAGGTCATGCCAGGGCGTGTGGCCTCATTCAGGAGGGATAAACAAATGGTAATGACGAAGATAGACCTGGACAAGGCCCAGATGATCGCCAGCAACAAAGGTCTCAAGCCCGGTCGTGTGAAGGGCACCGATGGAGTTCAATTCACAAAGGGCAACAACGACAGATTAGAGATTATTTCCTGGAACGAGTTCAGGCAGTCTCTCGTGGCTAGGAACCTGGCCGTCTACGAGAGCGGTGGCTGGATGAAGATCATGAAGGGTTAGGTTTCAAGGTCACATCTTTCACTGACGAGCAGCGTCTCGTCCCCTTTTATTTTCATAATTTTTAATATTATATGAACGTAAGGCCAGCACTAAAATTCTCGACTCTTTGGAATATCATTCCATTACCCATAAGGCGCTCATACGTAAGGGTAATCTTTTTTATACAATCATGTAATAAGCCCATTCAAGCAGGGGTTACCGAGCCTGGCCAAAGGTGCTAGATTCAGGGTCTAGTCGTGCAGACGTTCGAGGGTTCGAATCCCTTCCCCTGCACCATATCTCTTCTCCAGCATTCTTTCAAGACGGGAGATTTTCAATCACAACGTCCATCGCGATGCCATTTCATGCAAGGAATGACTTCTGTAGCATGATGTTTAAGTCGAATCTCAGAGTGAGCCCAGCAACATGGCCAGTGCCACCAGCATGACCACCAGGAAGGCCACCGCCGCATGCCTGTAATCCTTTTCCAAGAGAGAAGAGCCCATTAACGTAGCCACTCCCACCAGCGGAGACAAGATAAGTAGCAACAGTCCCAGCTCGGCTACAGTGGTGAAGGTGGCCCCCCATGCTGCCAACAGAGGGAAAGAACCGTCCACATCGCCAGTTGCAATTATAGCTAGCATGCCGGCAGCAGTGAGGGAGATGCCCGCATAAAGAATGTAAAGGACAGATTGGGCGGCGATAGATGTCCGTGTTCTCATAGGTATCCTCCCGCCTTCAACAAGGCCACTACCGCCATCACGAACATGAACACTGAGAAATGACGTCTCAGGGCGTATCCGTTGATGTAACGGGTGCTATGCGAGCCGAGATAGGAGCCTGCCAGCATCCCCAAGGTCACTGATGCCGCTACAATGGGCAGAAGCACCCCGTTCAGATAGTAAATCAATGCCCCGGACATGGAGGTGATGGATATTATGAAGGAGCTGGTGGAGGTAGACACCTTCATGGGGACTCCCATCCAGATGTTCATGAGAGGAACGTTGATGCTACCTCCGCCTATGCCTGTCAAACTTGATAAGGCCCCGGAGATTCCGCCCACTGCCGAACTGGAGTGGGGATGATTCACAGTGTACTCCCGGTAGACACCTCCGATCTCGGTACGGTTCCGGTATGTCATCTTCACGCGGCTGTCTCTGGGCGGAGATGAGAGCCTCTCAGGGTTGCGGATCATATACAGGCCGCTATAGGTCATAACCGCTGCCAGAAGGCATAGCAATATCCATTCCTGGACATTGAGCGCAAGGGATGCTCCGATCAGTGAACCCATCACTGTCGGGACTAAAAGTATCATTCCCAGCCTGATGTTCACCACCTCCTCCGAGATGAAATATGAGGCCGCATAGGAGGAAGAGGCAGCGATGCCCACCAGGCTGATGGCAGCCGCCTCCTGGGCTGTCAGGCTATAGAGGATGGTGAGGGCTGGAACCACCATGACACCCCCGCCCACTCCGAAGATGGTCCCGATGGTGCCTGCCACCAAACCAATCAGGAAAAGGCCGAGGAGGAAACCGGGGTCCATGGCCGTTAATGTCTGGGCGTCTATCTATTGTTTTCTGAAAAGATTAATACCTGGTACAGAATAGACGGGATGTGCCCCTCATTCTGGTCCGGTATGCGGAGATAGGCCTCAAGAGCCGTCCTGTGCGCAAGAAGTTCGAATCCATGCTCCGTGATAACATCACCGATATGTTGGTCAGGGATGGTGTGGAATCGCTGATCAGCGGCGATGAAGGCCGCCTTTACGTGGAATGCGAGGACCCCGATAAGACGTTGAAGGCCTTGAGGAGGGTCTTCGGAGTGGCATCAGTGTCCTTAGTG
>JAQUUA010000114.1 GCA_028694055.1 Candidatus Methanomethylophilaceae archaeon
CTAATGCTAATGTAACCAAATCTATCATTGTATCACCCACTCTTTTTCTTCATTTACAATATATATATTTCCAACATCATCACTATCATAAACGTATGCTATATCTCCTGCGGAAATTTCTGAATCTAGAATTGTATTTCTTTCTTCTATACTTTTTACAAGAAATTCTTTTTGATTTGTTAAAAGATTTAATCCTCTTCGAATCATAATTGCTGCCAAATAAATCCCTCCTTTTAATTTAAACATTTAGGGCGTTGAAATAGAACTGACTTCTACAGTATTGGTACTAAAATTATAAGTAATAGTAATAGATTCTCCTGTAGACAATTCGTGAACTTCAATTATAGTGTTTTCGTCAGGATATGAAAAAGTATCAGTTCTGAATATGTTTTCCCCCAACAGATATACAATTTGAGTAATATCATCATTAGTATATGTTATATTTTCGGTTGTATTTACAATTATGTTATTTAATAAAAATCTTTCTATTAAATGACTATCAATTTCATCCTGCAAGACCTTTCCTTGCGTAGCAGATAACGGAACGTCATCATCTGTAGTTGTAAGGTTATTAACAACATCACTTGGTTTTAATACAGTTTCCCATTCTGTATCGTAATCAGACGAACTTGCTTTAACTAACGCCTGTCCAATTGAACCACCACTAGAAATTCCACCAAGACCAACCGCCGTCCAAATATAAACATCTCCCGTAATATCACTACAATAATATAGTGTTGGAGATGTTTCATCAATATAAAGTTGCCCCAATAAACCAACAGTAGAAGTAGTTGGAGCAACAGAACCTATAATTGGAGAAACATATAATAAAGGAAGTTCTGTAGCAGGAGTTAAACCAACGCTTAAAGACTCATTAACATAAAATGAAAACAAAACACTATTCAAAACAGTAGATACGTCAGCATATACTTTTACTTGTGCTTTAACGCTTCCAAAATTTTCAACCACTACATTTGGAATTACAAAAGTAATTACATTATTTCCAATAGATATTGCCTTTGTACAACTAAATTCATATGTTTCTATTAAATCTCCGTTTTCGTCTGTATATGCATAAGAAATAGTAACTGTTTCACTTGTTAAATTATATACAGTTCTGCTTCCGCCTTTTGTATAAGTTATGTATAAATTTGCTTGAACAGTTCTTGATTGATAATCTGTTTGATTTACAAGAAAAGCATAATAATCATCTATTGGTTTTTGATTCATATCTAAATCAAAAATATTTGTAACACTCAAAAGCAATCCCCCTTTCAATTAAATTAACCACAATCTATATATAAATTAATCTTTTTATCATACTTTTTTCAAATATTTTGTAGAACACCAAGCAAAACCATCTTCCCATTTAATTTTTACCCAAGTTCCTTTTTCTTCTAAAACAACTACTGTTTCTCCATATACTAAATCACCAACATCTTCATAATTTGTTCCTGCTCCAGTACGAACGTTTAAAGGAAGTTTTTTAGATGTAACTTCTCTAACGTCTTCTTCGGAATTATTATCAGACTCAGAAACATCATTTGTAACTTCATCTTCAACTACATTATCATATATTTCTCCAGACGTATTAATATATTTTTGCATAACAAAACCGAGCATTCCATTATATTTTATTGCATACCAACCAGAATCTACTTCTATGTTTAGTACTTCAACTTCTGTTCCAGATGAAAGTTTTTTAACAAGATTAGAAGATATTGTTTCTGTTGCACTTCTCATATTTAAAGTTCCATTCGTATTAACTGTTCCAACAAAACTTTGTGGTGTAAATTCTGTAACATCGTAATTAACAACTGTTCCGTCTTTTGATTTTAATTTTCCAGCATAGTGCCAATCTTCAATTCTAGAAACTACAACTCCATATTTTGAACCTTTTGCTTCAATCACTAACCCAGCACCAATGTATAAACCCACATGATGAAAATCATTTGGAGAACGCCATTTATAAACTGCCATTCCTGGAAACAACTGGACACTCCCTATTTTTCCATCATCATATGAGTATGTTTTCTTCATGGTGTTCGACCCGTGATACATCCAAGAACCAAGTTGTTTGAACGCATAAGTAAATGCACCAGAGCAATCTACAACCCCTTCTCTAGCCGCGCCCCATTCGTATTTCCATCCCAACATTTTATAAAATTCAGCAATTAAATCTTTTGCACTAATTGTATTTACCACAACAACATCCTCACTATCGTCAACAACAACTTCTTCATTGTCCTGTGTCCCATCATATTTTTCAAGATATTTAATAGAACACCACGCAATTCCGTTTTCCCATTCAATTTTAGCCCAAGTTCCACTTGTTGTTACAACTGAAACGATTGATCCATACGATAAATTTCCAATTATTTTATAATTTAATCCGGCTCCAGATCTAACATTTAAAGGAACGTTTTTTGATGTAACTTTTCGCATATCTTTTCCATCAACATTTACAATAATTTCTTCTTGATCTGTTTCAGTTGTTACGTTTTCTTCAACTGTAGATAAATTAAATTCTTTTGCTAGGTAATTATACCAAGTAATTGCAACATTTCCACGAGCGTTTAAAGATTTTTCAGCAGCATCTCCACCAGATAATATTGCAGACGAACGTTCATAGTTTCTACCAAAAACCCTAGCAAGATAATATACAGCCGCTTTTTTAGATTTTTCAGTTATCAAACCTAAATTAAACAAGGTTGTTTCTGTAGAAACTTTAAATTGTTTAAAAGTAAGTGGATAAAGAGTTGTTTTATAAAACTGTTTCCCGTTATCATGTTCCCAATTGATCCTAGCCATTTGACCATCCATTAATTCATCTTGCTCGTTTATACTAGCCCACGAACGAAAATTAGTAGAAGGTGTCCACTGAACAAGGCCATACCCTTTACTATCTTTTACAATTCCACCTTGCCATCTAGCCGGATTAATGCTACTTTCTTGTGCCATGTTTCCAATGATTCCACATATAGATTCTAGCGTCCAACCGTTTGCTGACATACTTTTATAAATATATTTAGCATTAATTTCTCGTTCACTTGCAGAAGACGAAGAATTACTAGCATAAAATTTACCAAAATTACCAGTATATAAATCCATTATTTTTCCTCCTTTTCTATATAATAAATGTAACGTTTTATCATTCGTCTGCTTCCAAATATTTTTTTAGTATATCAGTATCTTTCCATTCTTTGTCTTCACCAGTTAAGTCATTATATATCGTATACATGGCTACAGACTTCCAACCCATAATATCTATAATAAAGTCAGAAGTCATTCCAATCCTTGTTAAATGAGTAACAAAATAATGTCGAAAAGAGTGCATATAAACATCAGTTTCTAAAAACTTTTCCCAATTCTTTATCCAGCTATTAATGGTTTGAACTGTTGCTGGTTTTCCAACGGTGTTTATAAACAGATAATCGGTTTCTTTTCCTAATTTTTCTAGTTCTAATTCTCTTTCCTTTATCCAAGCGAAATAATACGGGAGAAACGGATCTTTCAAAATATACTTATAAATCAAATGATACAGTGTCCTTTCCAGACGAAGAATTACCTATCTGGTATGAGACAACCGAAGT
>JAQUUA010000115.1 GCA_028694055.1 Candidatus Methanomethylophilaceae archaeon
GGAGGAGGCCATGGAGGTCGCCCTCCGCATCGGCACCCTGCTCCGGGCCACCAAGAGGGTCAAGAGAGGGATAGGCACCATCCGCGAGGACCTGAACATCTCTGTCCCTGGCGGTGCGCGTATCGAGGTGAAAGGAGTGCAGGAGCTCCGTCTTTTGCCACTGTACCTGGAGACCGAGATCGTCCGTCAGAACATGCTCATAGAGATCAAGGAACTCCTTCTCTCCAGGGGAGTGGAGCCGCTGCCCACGGAGGTCCTGGATGTCACCAAGGTCATGCAGGGCTCCGGCTCCAAGGTCATCAAGTCCGCCCTCAAGGAGAAGGGCAAGGTCCTGGCCGTCCGTCTGCCAGGATTCGCCGGCACTTTGAACGGTGACGGCGGGCGTCTGCGCTTGGGTGCGGAGATGGCCCAGAGGGCCAGGGTGCACGGTGTGAAAGGCATATTCCATTCCGATGAGCTCCCCGCATACGGCATCGAGGCTGAGGAGGTCGAGGCCCTCAAGACCCATCTGGCTCTTCAGGAAAACGATGCCTTCGCCATATGTGCCGCTCCCGCCGCCAAGGCCAAGGCGGCCTTGGAGGCAGTTATAATACGAGCGAACGAAGCCTTGCTCGGGGTGCCGGAGGAGACCCGGGACCCCATGCCCGATGGCAGCTCCCGTTACTCCAGGCCTTTGCCGGGTGCCGCCAGGATGTACCCGGAGACCGATGTGCCGCCCATACGGGTGGACGAGGAGCGCTTGCGCCGTATCCGGGAGAATCTGCCGGAGCTCCCCGAGGAGATCGCCCAGAGGCTGGTGCGGGAACACGGGATCAATGCCCAGCAGGCTCAGCAGGTGGTGCGTCAAGGATACGACGTCCTATTGGCAAGGATAGCGGCGGATTATGACCTGGCATCGGTGGCCGCCACCCTGCTGCTGAACACATTCCCGGAGCTGGAGAAGGATGGCGTGGCGGTGCAGGAGCTGAGCGAGGAGTCCATACTGGCGGCCATGGGCCGTCTCAAGGAGGGACGCTTCGCCAAGGAGGCGCTGCCGGTGTTGTTCCGGGAGATGGCCAAAGGCATGGACGTGGACCAAGCCGCCGAGTCACTGGGCTTGGAGGCCTTGGATCAGGACCAGGCGGCGGGCATCATCCGCTCCATGATTGCCGCTAGATCGGATTTCGTGAAGGAGAAGGGCATGGCGGCCGTCGGCCCGCTCATGGGCCCGGTGATGCAGGAGCTGAGAGGGAAGCTGGACGGAAAGGCGGCGGCAGACCTTTTGAAGAAGGAGATATCCTCCTTCTTGAAGGATGAGGTAAAAAGCTGACATCAGCGTTCTGATAGGTATGGATGCTTGTTTTCATGGTGACCCCTTTTCACGTTTAGTGTAGCTATGAGCAGCATCATTGTCTCCCAGTTCTGGCGGACAGGTCCTAGGGATCGTCCGCATAGGGCGCTGGAGGCCAATTCGGACGAGATGCAAGACCATGTTTCCGAAAAGAGATTCCTTTTCCGATAATCGATTCTTCCGATGACTCGGACAACGGCCTAGTTTCAGAAATATGGTGGTTGATAGGGCATATTATTCGTCGGCTCCCTCAATCTCGGACATGGTGAATATATGGGTGAGGATATCGCTTACATATTCTGTTATCTGCAAATCCGAAAATGAAATCTGTGCAAATCCGAAAATGAAATCGTATCCAGATGTAATATTTATCTGTAATAATACAATTGAATCGGGCACCTTTATGGAATGACAATTTCCAAGACGCGCAGAACCTCAAAGAACAATGACAACTCCCCCATAATCCGCACCGAATGGTCGGAGAGGATGCCGTTCAATTCTTCAGCCGTCATAAGCGACGACACCACGACCACGACCCGTCCTCCTGGCACCAAACGGTCACCAGCGCCCTCCAGCAGACGTTCCAACGGCTGTACGCCCGTCCCTCCGCCCGACCAGGCCTTCTCCAGCAGACCTTCTTCTTCCACCGGCAGGTATGGCAGGTTGAAGACGATGGTGTCGAAACATCCAGTCACGTTGCAGTACATGTCCGATTGCCGGACATCTATCTCCAATCCGTTACGCGAAGCGTTCCTGCGGGTGCATTCCACCGCATAGGGGTTGATGTCCACCGCCGTCACCTCCGCTCCGGCATGGGTGCAGTGTATGGACACCACGCCACTGCCGCATCCCACCTCCAGAACCCGTTCTCCTGGCCTGACGTCCAAGCTACGGATCAGAAGTATGCTGTCCTCATCCACGCGGTAGACTTCCGGACAATCCTCGATGACCAGGGAGGGGTCGTAAAGCATCGCCCTTGCTAGTCGTTTCTTCATAGTTATATATTGGGAATAAGCTCTCCAAAGGGGTCCAGCTTGCATACTCTCAGCATCATAGCAATCATCGTCATCTTGGCCACCCTGGTCGTCCTAGCACGTCGCCAGAAGGACATGGCCATGGTGTTGGTGATCGCCAACATGTCCGTTTTCATCATCAGCCTGTTCTCCGTCCCCAACATCAACATCAGCACCTGGGGATGGGTGCAGCAGGAGCTGGGATTCCGGGCCTCCCACCTCGGCGACCCCCTTCAGGCTTGGACCCTCCTGACACACATGTTCCTGCATGCCGATGTCATGCACCTCCTCTTCAACATGCTCTTCCTCCTCCTCATCGGCACTCAGCTGGAGTCCCGGGTGGGGAAGGGGAGGTTCCTGGCCATCTATTTCCTGGGCGGGCTCTTGGCCGCGCTGACGCAATCGTTCATGCAATGGACCCCACTCGGTCTGCAGAGCGACAGCATCATGGTCGGGGCCTCCGGCGCCATATCCGCCCTCATGGGGGCCATGCTCATGCTCTACCCACGGGACGAGATCCCCTTCTTCCTCGGCCCCCTCTTCCTTCCTCGGGTGAAGGTCTGGCTGTCCGTAGGCACCTGGTTCCTCCTGCAGGGGCTGTTCCTCATCACGGCCTCCGGGGGCGGCGTGGCCTACGCCGCCCACATCGGCGGCTTCATCGCCGGTGCCGTCATCGCCCGGGCCACGGTCTCCTGGTCATGGGATGCCCAAACGGAACTGGATTCAGACTGGAAGGAGCTGGAGGACCTGGCGGTGACCGTCGAGCTCCAAAAGGCCTTGCAGGAGATCCGCAACGCCGACGAGCCGGAGGTGCTCAGCGCTTGGTTGGAGTATTTCCAGGAGAGGGCGGTCTGTCCGGTGTGCGGCGGACATCCTCATCTCAAAGGTCACAAGCTGAGCTGCGCCTGCGGATGGGACAGGCGCATCCTTTGATGATGCAACGATAATCTTAAGCCCTGATGCTCTTCTAATGTAAGACGAGATGAGCGAGATCAGATTGGACGTTCTCAGCGTCGGCGACATCGTGCGCGACGGCAAGAAGGTGTTGGAGGCCCACTCCAGTTCCGTGCTGGTACGGTCTGGCGGCAGGAACATCGTGGTGGACACCAGCAGCCGGGAGAGGAGGGACAGCATACGCTATTCCCTCCGGGACCTGAAGGTGGAGCCCAAGGATGTGCACCTGGTGGTCATCACCCACATGCACGACGACCACACC
>JAQUUA010000116.1 GCA_028694055.1 Candidatus Methanomethylophilaceae archaeon
TCAAGTACTGACATTGTTGTTACATATGTGTTTATTCTTTCACGTATAAGCCACCCAGCAACTCGTTGTAGTGGCGTTCTCGTGTCTGTTTTTATTAAATATTTATATTTATCAACACTACTTAAATAATTTGTTAGTGTTGTTACTTGTACAGTTCCATCCATGTTTTCACATAAAATTAAACCATATCTATCTCTAAGTTCTATAAGTGCTTCTTTACAATTGCTGCTACTGACATTACGCATTATAACGTCACCAAGAAATTTATTTATGCCATCACTTTGCACCAGTGCTGCTGGTATTATGTCCTTTACAACACTAATTTCTCGATTTTCAAACACTTCGTTATATGGACCCACTTGCATATTTGCGCGCTGTAGAATCAAGAACGGTGCGCCTGCTAAAGGAACTCCAGGAAATGAACGAGGAACATACATATACGCAGATAAACATAACATAGAATTACAAATAAACGAATATTTTCTCGAATTTTTTGTTTTATTAAATTTTATCGATTCAATATATCCGCCAAATATCTGAACCCAATCACTGTCTTTTGGTTCAGTACCAGCATTTACTTCAGCATAAAATAAAAAGACATAGTCAAACTTTTTCAAATTAGAAATACCAAGCGTACCACTTACAGTAGATGGCGTAACTATCTCTGGCAAATCAAATGACAATGTGCCGCCAATAGAAGCAATATCAAACAAACCTTCAAAGTTGTCACCTTCATCAAGTATAATTGTATCTACAGTTCTAGCAAATATCAATCTCTTTCTAATTGACTTTGGTGATGAAATTAATTGTGTCATAGAAAATATTCTCTTTTAATTATGATAATGATGCTCTAAGTCTAGACAAAAACTCTAGTTTATTTCCACTATTAACTAAATTTATTTTTGAACTCTTAAAATTTGCTTGTCTGTTTTCTACCATGTCTGCAGTAAATGTCAAATAATCGCCTGCTGTTGATAAACCAAATTTTAAGTCTCTAATAAGCCAGCTACGTTCTTCATATAACAAAAACGGATGACCAGTCAATTCTACAGATAATCCATTGTTTTTTATTTTTAACAATTCTTTTTTTATTTTATTAAAATTATTAGTTATTATTATATCTTTAGTTCTAAAATTAATATCATATTCTGTAAAAATCTTTCCAGATAATATTAATGATTCTGTCTTTCTTCCGGTATTAATTGCTAGTCCTCCGTCTCCACCAGGAGTTTCATATGAAATTATTCCTTGTGGCGCATTATAGTCTATATTTTCTAACAACTGAAATTTAAATGTTTTTTTTGATGATATCGGAGGCATATACATTAAAGACGAACTTGTGCCAAGAGGATTATTTAAAAAATTAAACCCTCCGCTTTGAAATGCCGAAATAAAATCGGTGTCTATATATGATAGACTATACATACCATTAAATTTTCTTGATTTATAGTTTGCGTGCCTTGTGCTTTCATATACCATATTATCACATCGTTCTACTTATACTATTCATATATGTTAATTCTTCAGCAATGTTTCTTCCGTCTTGTCTACCATATCCAGAACCTTGTACATATACATTATTTGTTATTATTTTAGAATTATCTATATTGTTCGCAGATGAAACTGGGGTATTTGAAAAATTATATCCGCGACCAAGTGCGCCGACATCTAAGTTCATGCTCATTCTATTATTTCCCTTGAACAAGTCTATAACCCATTTTACAACTTTATATAATCCCAATAATATTGTCACAAGACCAGCAATCGCTATGATTGTTGGATTCAAAGACCAGCCCCAAAGAACAAGACCTAAAACAATCATTAATCCAGTTATTTGTTTAATTATTGGTGGCGCACGACTAAGTGCTTCTAATAATTTAGTTATTCCTCTAAATACATCTAATAAAAATGTTCCAGCTAAATCAACCAAAATTTTTATAAGTGGACCAATAGACTTTAATACTTCTCTTGTGGCAATACGCAGATGAGCAAACAATCTAGAAAGCTCTCCGCGAAGTCTAGAAAACATTGTCGCGAGCCCGCCAACATTGTTAATAAATGTCTCTCTACCTAAGAAAAATAAAATTCCGCCCAAACCAATAGCACTAATAAATGTCAATACTCCAGCAATTCCGCCAAGAGAACCCAACAATTTTTTTGCAGATATATCTAAAGCAGTAAAAAATCCAGCGCCAGAATGTCTTAATACAGCAAATGTCTTTTCAAATTCTGCTAGTGGCTTAGATATTGTTCCTTTACTTAAATGCAACAATTTTTCTGTGAATGTTGCAAACGCTTTGCTTTGCGGCTCGAATCCTTTGAAGCCTGTTACCATTTTTGCTAATGCGTTATCAAAATCTTTAACGTTTTGCAAAGCCTCTGGCAATCCAAACATCTTATATTTTATTTCTTTATCTAATTTAATCTTTTTTGATTTTAACACTTCTTTCCACTTTGGTGGTTTAGATTTATCTATATCCTGTGTTTTTGCAATTACGTCAGAAACGCACTTAAATATACTTTTTTGCGTATTGTGTCTATCCCAGATTTTTGTACTTTTAGAATCTATATTATCAATATCAGCAATTGCTTCTGCAACACCTCTAAATCTAATGTTCTTTGGTTGAGACGTCTTTTCCAATTTAGAATTTAGTTTATCAACATCGGCGACTGCGTCTGCAACCTCTGTTGCAGTCAATGCCAATTTAATTTGTTCTAATGACTTTATCTCGTCTAATGTCTTTTGTATACCGTCAAACTTTATAGTCTTTCCTTTTATAGAATTGTTTAGTTTGTCGTTTAACTTATCTGTGTCCGATATTGCGTCAGATATACCAGAAAAAGATATATTCTTTTTTGTCGGCATATCAGTTAATCTGTAATTTAATTTTTCTACTTGATTTAATGCCTCTGACATACCAAACAGCTTAAAATTAAATACAAATTCTTTCTTCATGTTGCCGACCTATTTTTTTCTTTTATTTCAAAGTCTATATAACTGTACATCCTCATTATATCTGAAAACTTCAATTTCTCTATTTCACTTGGAGTCATTCTGTATTTCAGACTTATTGCGGATATAGCCCTTTCAGGATTTGATTCGTCATTAAGAGCCACATCCTGTCTTATAAAAAACCTTCAATATCAAATATAACATTAAACGCTTTTTGTAATTTAAAAAAATGACTGCCCTTTAACTTATTAATTTTTTCATCGTCCATTTTTGGATATAATATTGCCTTTTTCAATAACCCGTCAAGCGCATGGTCTTCTTTTATCTTGCCTTCGCCTGAACGGCTTCTGTCGATAACTCTTTTTATCTCTGCATATTCAACATCAGCAATAATATAATATGACTTATCTCTCATTTTTACTTTATATTTATCATCATCCACAGCAGTAATATACTCTGGAAAATTGTCTATTTCGTGACCCTCTGGTTCAACCGAATAATCTGTTTTATTTTGTACTACTTCTTCACTCATTCTTCATCACCATTTATAAGTTCTCCTTTTTTATTGTCGTCAGATATGAAATAGGTCTTAA
>JAQUUA010000117.1 GCA_028694055.1 Candidatus Methanomethylophilaceae archaeon
AGGACCAGGACATGGAGAGGATCGAGAACGCCATGAGACTGAACACTGGCAAATACACCACCCTGGGAGCCATATCCGGATTCCTGGGATCTAAGGTGAGGTGAGAGGCATGTCGGACATTATCAACACCAGCGGTAAGCGCAAGACTGCCGTCGCCAGAGCAGTCGTGAGAGAGGGAACCGGCAAGGTCACCATCAACAAGGTGCCCTTGGATGTGTACAGCCCTGAGTTGGCGAAACTCAAGATCATGGAGCCCTTGGGATTGGTCACCGAAAAGGTCAAACTAGTGGATATCGCCGTCAACGTGAAGGGCGGCGGAGTGATGGGTCAGGCCGAAGCCGCCCGCACCGCTATATCCCGTGGCCTGGTGGACTTCTTCAAGGACGACGAGATGGAAGCGATGTTCAAGGACTACGACCGTACCTTGATGATCAACGACGTCAGGCGCAAGCTCCCCAAGAACCCTCTGGGCCGTGGTGCTCGTAAGAAGAGGCAGAAGTCGTACCGGTGATCAGATGATAATACCTGTGAGATGTTTCACCTGTGGCAAAGTCGTCGGCAGTTCCTACCCGATCTACGTCAAGCGTGTTCAGATGGGGGAAGACCCCGAGAAAGTGCTGGATGAGCTGGGATTGGAACGCTACTGCTGCCGCAGGATGATCATCTCCCATGCCGATCTGATCGGCGAGATACAACTGCTGGGGTGAACAGCGACAAACACCTTAAAGTGGGGCCGTGGGGTAGCTTGGTATCCTTCTAGCTTGGGGTGCTAGTAACTCCAGTTCAAATCTGGGCGGCCCCACCACTTCCTTTTTCTATCCTTTGATATCCACTAGAATTGTAGTGTGATTACCTAAGGTTCCAGACTCCACACCATGGAGGGACGGTAAATGAGAAACTGGAGAAGATGTTTTCCGCCTACTGGCGGGGTTTGTCCCAGGAATCGAAAATGGGCTTGAAAAGGGCCCCGGAGGAGAATCCTTCGGTCTTGTTAAGGCCCAGAAGCTCCGGCTCCTGTTCTGAGGTGAAAACCAAGCGGCACCGCTGAGGCCTATCCTGGAAAGATATGGTAGGGACCTCTGCCTCTTCCCGCACCATCCTCACGAAAGATGACAAGAAATCGAGCTCCTCCTTCTGCACCGTCTCCGGGAACTGTAGTATGAAGGCATGAACATCATCCTGAGTGTTATGCAGGTACGTCAGGTCCGCCTGGGTCATTAGCTCCTTGAAAGTTTCAAAATCTTCATAATCCGAGGCCAGAGCCGTTATACCTTCCATCCATAACTCGCCGATCCTTACCAATTCGGCATCTCGGCCTAGAACTTTCCACATGATTGGCTGAATGTCTTCCCACTAATAAAGTATTGACCCCTAGCGAGATTGTTAAGTAATGATTGGGACATCCTAGTGCATGGCCTTGCGGCTGCCGCCTCATTCACATTGCCTGCATTGCGAGAGCCCCCTTCCGGAAGGAGAGGAGTTCTGCTCCGAGGAGTGTGCCCGGGCCCATTCCTTGAAGGAGGGATTAGACAAACGCAAGAACCTGCTGTTCTATGCCGGTGTGGCCGTGGTGGCCTTGGCGCTGCTGTCCCTCAGGCTCATATTGTAAGGCTCTCCAGGGCATCCGTCATCTGCAGGGCCCTAATGGTCTCCTGGACATCATGGACCCGGACTATGTCTGCACCGTTCCGCATACATGTGGAGGCCACTGTCAAGGAACCCTCCAACCTCTTTTTGTCATCTGTTCCCAGGGCCCGACCGATGAAGCTCTTCCGAGAGGCCCCCACCATGAGGGGGAATCCAAGGCAACGGAGCTCCCTAAGACGTTTGACAATCTCCAGATTGTCCCGGGCGGTCTTGCCGAAACCGATTCCGGGATCGAGGATGATATGCTCTCGCTTCACCCCGTGCTCGATTGCCCTATCGGCGGAATGTTTCAATTCGTCCACCACCTCTCTGACCACATCGTCATAGTGTATCCCGCTCTGCATGTCCGTGGGATTGCCGCGCATATGCATGATGACCACCGGCACGTCCGCATCCGATGCCAATGCCAACATTCCGGGTTCCCGTAGTCCCGTCACGTCGTTGATCATGTCTGCACCGGCGTCCAGAGCTTTTCGGGCCACCTCCTCCTTGCTGGTGTCCACGGAGATGGTAAGCCCCGTCGTGGACCGGACGTCTCGGATTACAGGCACCACCCTGGAAGCTTCATCTTTGCCGTCCACAGGCAGTGAGAACGGCCGGGTGGATTCACCTCCCACATCGATTATATCCACGCCTTCTTCGATCATACCCTCTGCCCTCCTCAGGGCTGAGACCGGATCGAGGTAGCTTCCTCCATCATAGAAGGAATCGGGAGTGACGTTCAGGATCCCCATCACCGCTGGACGGGAACGGAAATCCCGCGTGGTCCAAGGACGGTTGCTGGTTGGGCTGAACTGCATCCGCACGGACTCTTCGATGCGTTCGGCCCAATCCGGGCACTGGTCTTGGAAAGTCTGGAACAGCCTAATGTCCAAATCGAAATAGGGATCGTTCCTGGAACGTCCTTTCAATTCCACCATGCCCTCTATCTGAGCGACCTCTTCCCTTCCATCGTGCACATGCACTCTGAGAACGGGTTGGAGAAGATTGTTGGCTGCTCCCCATGGCTGGTGACAGGACACGTCACGGCTATGGGCGGGTGTGCCGATGCGCAGGAACATCCTATACCAGCAACCTGTCCACCAATTCAGTCAGGTCCAGGACCTCGATCCCTTTGTCACCGACACCCACTTCCAGGTTGTTGACGCAGAACGGGCAGGCTGTAACTATAACGTCCCGGCCCTCGGCTTCCGATACCCGGGTGGAGGCGATGCCGGAGGAGACTTCTGGGTAGGCAGACCTTACCCCTCCTCCCCCTCCACAGCAGCGACTGAGCTCCCGGTTGTTGCTCATCTCCTGGAAATCGATGCCGGGTATCTTGGCAATAACCTTGCGGGGAGCGTCATATACCTTGGCGTGCCTGCCGAGATGGCAAGGATCGTGGTATGTCACCTTCTTGTCTAGGGGTTTCAGAGGGAGCTCTTGCTCGGCCAAGAACTCACTGATGTGCAACACCCGGAAGGGCACTTGGACATGGCGAGGGTACTCGGCCTTGAACATTCGATAACAGCCAGCACAGGAAAGTACCAGGGTCTCTACGCCCAAACCTGCGATGGCCTCCACATTCCTCTTGAAGAGTTCGAGAACATCCTCTTCTTCCCAACCGATACGTTGCATCACGGAGCCGCAGCACACCTCGTCCAGGACCGTGTAGTCCACCTTCAGCTTGTCCAGTATGGACAAGGTGGCCGCGGCGATCTTCTGATTACGGTAGGTGGCCGTGCAACCAGCGAAGTAGCCTACAGGTGCTGGTCGTGGCTCTCGTCCCAGCCGTTCCGGCACGGTATCCTTCTCCCCATAGGGGTTGCCATGCTCTAGAATGCTCTCAGCCACTTTCTTGTGGCGAGGGAGCACCTTCCCATGACTCACGCGGTCC
>JAQUUA010000118.1 GCA_028694055.1 Candidatus Methanomethylophilaceae archaeon
GAGCCGTTCTTCAAATCCTTGGGGGACGCGTTTGACACATTCGTTAATCGCCCCAATTCCATAAGCAAACTCTTTCTTGCCTTCTTCAATAGGAAGACAAACTCCGAGCATCGGAGCGACATCGTTATGATATCCCTTCTTAAAAAATTCGCTCCAATATTTAGGAATTTCTGTTGTTGAGTTTTCACTATCAAAATTTCTAACAAGTATCGTAATCTTGAAAGCTTCTTTTTTCGTAATTTTATATTCCATCGGTTTTCCTCCTTTGACGGATATGATTATTTCCAAACGCGGAAACAATTTAAGTTTTTCTTGATAACATTTAACTTCTTTGGGATTAACGCCGTGAAACTTTTTAAAAGCACGAGTGAAACTTTCGGGAGTCTCATAGCCATATTTTATGGCTACATTAATAACCTTCGAATCATCAATTAGCAGTTCTTCGGCCGCGAGGGAAAGACGTCGATTGCGAATGTATTCACCTACATTGACTTCGGCAATAGCTAAAAACATTCTTTGAAAGTAATAACTCGACACATAGACGTGTTTGGCTACGTCCCGAACTGAAACCTTGCTTTGAAGATTTTCTTCAATATATAGGAGGGATTCTTTAAAAATGTCAAATAGATTCATACCTTTTCTCTACTTATCAGTATACGCTCTAACATTTTCAAAACCTGACTTTTTGTGCTTTAAAAAATAAATTAAGGATTAATAAAACCATGGTGTGGCTTAGATTATTGTTAAAAAGAGCGTTTATCGACACTTTTTTGCGTACTTATATATAAGGTAATTTGAAATGATAAAAAGAATGCCGATTGAATACGTAATTGCTAAAACGATTAGCAACCAATAAAAGACGCCAAAACTCGAGAAGCCATAACCTTGCGAATATGTTGAGAATCCAAACCATCCGAATTCATAGAAATCGACGAAGAAATATGGCATGCGGGCTTGATAAAAAAGAAAACCGGTGGACGATAGAATTAAAGCGAAAGCCAAGTAGTAAAACGGCGTCGTTATTGATAAAAACGATGTTTTTACGCTTAGCTTATGCTGACGGCAATCAAAGAATAGGAATGAAATGATGGCCATAATCGGCGTCAGGGTGTGGGCAAAAAGATTACTCATTGAAAAGAGATAAGCAAGATTGCCCATCGCCGGGGCCAAGAGCGTCCAAAAAACGATCATTGTCAAGGTGATACCCACCACAGAAATATACTTTAAAACATAAAACCAATTAGGAATGCGAATGTTTTTACCTTTGTGACTCATCATCTTGACTATCGCAAAGGCCAAAGACGATATTCCAATCCATATATTGCTCTGAATCGTATAGTAATAGAAAGAGGTCCGATTCATCTCGGCATTTGTGCTCATACAAGTTGCCAGAATCGCGACCAAAGCGAAAACAACAATGAACAGCTCAGCAATAATATCATTTGTCTTTATTTTCATATATCATCTTATATACTACATTATTTTATTATATGTTGTTATCTATTTTGACAATATTTATACGAAATGAAGAATAGATTTTTGCTTTTGCTTTTATTCATCATCTTTGCAATAAAAAGGTGCAAACAAATTAACCTGAAATAAGCACACAAATTAAAAAACCATCGTCTATATGAACATATTTATTGGTGCTTACGTTAAGGTATTTATCATGCAGGAAATCAATAACGATGTCTTTATAAAGATCGGGTTGCTCAATCTGGTGCATATGGGCGGCTTCGGGAAGAACTTTGACTATCGCATTTTTAAACGTTTCTTCAAATAGGTGAATTGTTTCCACTCGCACTTCATCATATTGACCGCACGTTAATAACACTGGAACATCGATTTCATGGAGACGCGGGAATAAATCGAAGGTTCTAAGATTGCCGGTAACGGTAAATTCACTAGGACCCCACATGGTCAAATAGACATCGGGGTTAAGTTTTTCTAAGGCCGCCAACAAAAAAGCCGGCCATGGATCTTCACGATAAATGTATAGACGATAATAAGCCATCATCGCTTCTTGATACGCCTTGCCATAGTCGTTATTCTTTTCACATTCTTCAATCGTTTTGACGACATTCCTTGGCAAAGCACTTATATTCTTGCGTTGATCAATCACCCATAACGGCGCACTGAGCAAGGGACCAGACAAAATCAAGCCTTTCAGGCCCTTAGGACGCTTATTAAGCGCAAAAGCCGTAACTAGCCCACCACCCCAAG
Source organism: Candidatus Methanomethylophilaceae archaeon (assembly GCA_028694055.1). Taxonomy (GTDB): domain Archaea; phylum Thermoplasmatota; class Thermoplasmata; order Methanomassiliicoccales; family Methanomethylophilaceae; genus JAQUUA01. The sequence goes on from JAQUUA010000118.1 coordinate 2,224, forward strand.
AAAAGCCCAACAAAACATAAGTATTGAGCTTCAGGAGGTGAATTACTTCTTCAAGTTCGTCGATATAGTTATTTGCGGAATATAAGTTAATATCCTTGGCTTGATCTGACAAGCCGCTACCTAGTTGATAATATAAATAGACGGGTCGATTGTTCGAAAGGTCACTGACGACTTCGGGCATGCTCGGAAAACCTGGTCCCCCATGAACAACCACAAGAGGTGTGCCACGTTTTTTTGGCCATAAACGGAACACCAAATTTTGCCGTGCTTCGTTTTAAGATAAAATTCTTTTATATTCGAATTTCTTCTCATATTACAAATATAGCATGCCACAAAATGGATTTAATAAATTGCACGAGAAAAGGTTCATAATTTTGTTAGGGATAACGAAAGAAAAAAGCACTTTGTCAATTATCGCTTATATCGATTTTTGTATTTTTGTTTGGCCTTCAAACTGCACTTGCTTATAAAATCTGTTTTCGCGTTTGTATAGCCATCACGATCATGTTCGAATTTTTTCCAAAGATCCAGTTTAAAGGTCTCATATTCTTTAGCGATATCTTCATCCTCATTTAAATAGTCGCGAAAATATAATTCGTCATTATCATTTTCATGTCTGAGATGGAGATGAAACACTTTGTCGGCAAATCCGCTTTCTGTATAGCCTTTATTAAATGAGATTCTTGTTTTAGTTTCATGCATACAACGATATCCTAGCTTGATAATAATTTTCTTACATAAGTGAAGATTGGTATTTTGAGGCACTTCGACTAATATATCAATTATGGGCTTTGCCCATATACTCTTGACGGCCGTACTGCCGATGTGATTGATATGTACTTTTCTACCAATCAACTCGTTTCGTAGATGATTGGCTTCCTGCTCATAATCTTTAACCCATTCTTCATTATGTTCGGTTAGAAAAATAGGGAATAATTCCATAATTCTTCTAAACTCATTTCCGATAATCTTTTAGTCATGTTTATTTAATCAATGCTACAAAAAAATTAATGTTTTCAAACTTCTTTGCTTTATTATTTTATATCACTTTTAAAATGCATACCTTTGTTTTCATTATTAACTATAAGGACAGCAATCGATAATCGCTGGGCGTGACGAAAAAATAAAAAGACTCATAGAGTCTTTTTCGTAACTTATTTTACCTAGACTAATCAATCCAGAAAACTTGGCCTTTTAGAACGATGAAGATCATGTCAATAAGCCATAAAAAAGGAAGACCGACAATCACGAGTACAACG
>JAQUUA010000016.1 GCA_028694055.1 Candidatus Methanomethylophilaceae archaeon
CAACGGACCCTATCCCCTGGGCTCATGCACCATGAAGTACAACCCCAAATATGCAGACCGCATCGCCAGTCTGGCCGATGCCGTGGATGTGCATCCGTATCAACCCGAGGGCACTGTGCAGGGTAGCCTACAGATCCTCCACGAGATGGAGAAGGCCCTCTGTGCCATCGGTGGCGTCGACGCCGTCACCCTGCAACCGGCCGCCGGGGCGCATGGCGAGCATACCTCCATGCTCATCGTCCGCGCCTTCCATCGTCACCATGGGCAGGACCGGGACGAGATAATTATACCCGACAGCGCCCACGGCACCAACCCGGCTTCCGCCGCCATGGCCGGTTTCAAAGTCATCGAGATCCCTTCCTCCCCAGATGGGTGTGTGGACCTCGAGGCCCTGAGCTCCGCCCTGTCCGAGCGCACCGCCGCCATGATGCTCACCAACCCCAACACCCTGGGGATATTCGAACGGCGCATAACCCAAGTGGCGGAGATGGTGCATTCCGCCGGCGCCCTGCTGTATTATGACGGAGCCAACCTGAATGCCATAATGGGCTACAGCACCCCGGGGGCCATGGATTTCGACATCGTGCACTTCAACGTGCACAAGACCTTCGCCTCCCCGCACGGTGGCGGAGGGCCGGGGGCGGGACCGGTGGGAGTGAAGGCGTTCCTGGAGCCTTTCCTGCCTTACCCCCGGGTGGCATGCCAGGACGGCGTCTATCGTCTAGACTGCGACCGTCCTTTGAGCATCGGCAAGGTCAGCTCATTCCAAGGCAACTTCGGCGTCCTGCTGAGGGGTTACGCCTACATCCTGCGGAAGGGAGGGGACGGGCTGAAACAGGCCTCGGAACGGGCAGTGCTGAACTCCAACTACCTGAAGGAGCGACTTAAAGGCGCATACCATATCCCGTTCGGCGACCTGAAGAAGCACGAGTTCGTGGCTAGTGCCGCTGCTTTGAAGCAGAGCAAAGGGATAAAAGCCATGGACGTGGCCAAGATGATGATGGACTATGGGCTGCATCCCCCCACGGTGTACTTCCCCATGCTGGTGGAGGAGGCACTGATGATCGAGCCCACCGAGGATGAGAGCAAGGAGACCTTGGACCGGATGGCAGATGTGCTCCTGGCCATCGCCGAGTCCGATGCGGAAAAAGCATCATCGGCCCCGAGCTCCACCGCCGCCTCCCGTGTGGATGAGACCAAGGCCGCCCGGGATGCCGTGCTCAGCTCCCGCTACAGGAGACGCAAGGAGGGGAACCCATGAGAAGAGGCCTCTTCGTGGTTTTCGAAGGGATAGATGGTTCCGGCAAGAGCAGCTGCATGCGATCCTTGGCGGAGTCGTTGTCATCGGATATGCCCATACAACTAACCGCTGAACCCAGCGAAGGCCCCATCGGGGCCATGCTCCGACAGGACCATGACCTGCCCCCCATGGCGGAGACCCTCCTGTTCGTTGCCGACCGCGCCCATCACACCGCCTGCATCCAGGATTGGTTGCAAGAAGGTCGGACGGTTCTCTGCGACCGTTACTACGCCTCCACCTTGGCATATCAGTCCTGCTCCCTGGAAGGGCATGCCGGTGACCGGGAATGGCTATGGGAATTGAACCGCCCGGTGGTGCTGGAGCCCGACCTCACAATTCTGATGGACATCGATCCGGAGGCGGGGCTGAAACGAACGATCGGACGGGGAGAGTCCAGCAAGTTCGAGAAGCTGGACTTCCTCTCCCGAGTGCGCCAACGTTACCTGGAGATAGCCCAGGAGCGTGGCTTCATGATTATAGACGCCTCTGCGGAGCCCGCCGTGGTGCGGGCCAAGGCCGAGGCGGCGATTAGAGACAGAATGGAGGTATGAGATGCACCCTTCGATGGAGATACGCAACGAGATCAGCCGCAGACTGGATGGCAGAGTGATCGTACTGGGCGTTACCGGCAGCGTGGCGGCGGTGGAGTGCTTCGCCCTCATCCGCGACCTCGTCCGTCATGGGGCCAAGGTCATCCCGGTGATGTCCGCGGCCGCCCAGGATATGGTGACGCCTTATTCACTGGAGTTCGCCAGTGGGGTTCCGCCCATCACGGCCCTGAGCGGGCAGGCGGAGCACGTCTCCCTGCTGGGGGACGGCAAGGACCGCGCCGACCTGCTCCTGATCTACCCTTGCACGGCCAACACCATATCCAAGATGGCCCTGGGCATCGATGACGGGCCGGTGACCACCATGGCCACGGTGGCCTTGGGATCGGACATCCCCGTGCTCATCGCCCCGGCCATGCATGACTGCATGTTCCGTAACCGGGCGGTGGCCTCCAACCTGCAGAGGCTCCGCGACATGGGCGTCAAGGTCCTGGGGCCACACATCCAGGATGCCCGGGCCAAGGTGGCTTCTCGGCCGGAAGTGGTGGCCCAGGTGCTGAGGGCCCTGGGGAAAAGCGACCTGGAGGGGCGCCGGGTCCTGATCATCGGCGGTCGTAGCGAGGAGCCCATCGATGACATGCGCATCATCACCAATCGTTCCACCGGGGCCATGACCTCCAACCTCTTGGAGGTGTGCTTCGAACGCGGCGCCAACCTGGAATGCTGGCTCGGGGCCACGGACGTCAGCATGCCCCCGTACATCGAATGCCAACGCTTCCGCCACACCCATGAGCTGGAAGACTTGGCGAAGGGCAAGGAATTCGACATGGTCATCGTGCCTGCCGCCCTGGCGGACTTCGCCCCCCAGCCTCAGAAAGGGAAGATACCCAGTGACGCGGGGGACCTGACACTGCGTCTCAGCACCGTCCCCAAGTTCCTGCCGCATATGGCTGGCCATTGCCGGCTGCTGGTGGCATTCAAGGCAGAATCCGGGATGTCTGATGAGGACCTCATCGCCCGCTCCCGGCAGCGCATGGAGGCCCAGGGCTCGCAACTGACCGTTGCCAACGACATCTCCATGGTAGGACAGGACAACGGGAGGATCCTCCTGGTTACCGCCCAGGAGGCCAAGGAGGTCGCGGGGGACAAGCGGGCCATGGCAGAGGCCATCATCGACGCCTGTGTGGACCTGCTCCCATGATGGTGGAGGCCTTCTGCCCCGGACACATAACCTGCTTCTTCCGCTCCTGCCGTCGCTCCGGGGACTTGTTGCGCTCAGGTTCGGTAGGAGCCGGCCTCTGCGTGGACAAGGGCGCCATGGCCCAGGTCCGGGAGGGGGACGAGGATCGTCTGACCATCGTCTACAGAGGCCGGGAACAAGAAGCACCCGTCACCAGAAGAGCCCTGCAGAGGATGGGTTTGAACGGACTGATGGTGACCATCTCTCACCAGCTGCCCCTGGGTCAGGGCATGGGCATGAGCGCCTCCGGCACATTGGCGGCCTGTCTGGCGGCCGCGGAGTTGAAAGGGTTGAGCCGGGAGGATGCGTTCAAAGCGGCTCATTGCGCAGAGATCGAGGCCGGGGGCGGCCTTGGAGACGTCAGCGGCCTCACTGGCCATGGTCAGAGCACCCGCATCCGACCCGGTCTGCCGCCCATCGGAGAAGTGAGCTCTCAGGATTGGGTGATGGAGCTCTCGATGGTTTTTGTGGGAGGGCCCCTTTCCACAGCCGAGATATTGCAGGATCAGAACATCATGCAAGAGATAGATGAATGCGGCCAAAGAGCTCTAGATAGGTATCTGGCCGAACCATCAGTAGATGCGCTTTTCCGGATATCCAACTCCTTCTCCCGCCGTTGTGGATTGGAGAGCGGGGATCTGAAGGAGGCCATGAGGGTAGTGAGCCCTTTCGCCCGCTGCGGCATGGCCATGCTGGGAAACGCCATATTCATGGCCGGCGACCTGGATAGGGCGGAGAAGGAGCTGGGTTTGCCTACGACCCGAGTCCGCCTAGACCACCGAGGCCCACGCGTCACTCATATAGGGTGAAGAGCTGGTCGTCCCCACCCACATCGAAAAGACCGATGCGGGCGCCGCAGTCCAGCCATCCATGGGCATAGTTCACAGACGCGAAGGCGTTGACCAAATCCCCTTGTTCTCGGAAATGCAGGGCATCATCGAAATATGAACGGGCCATCTTCAGGAAATCCTCTGCCATTCGGCGATTGAAAGACCTCTCCGGGGCAGCTATGCGCAAGGCGTCCAAAGCCCGTGACGTGGTCTGAAGATACTTTTCGATCTTCTCATCACTGATCGTGTCCTTGCGCACCGTCTCCTTCATGTTCACCGTATCCTCTCCTGCATATTTCAATAATGAGCAGGCAGGCTCTATCATATCTCAGATGCAGTTATTTGCCTAATGGACTCACTATTAATATGCAGAGTCCATATCCAGAAAACATGATTGTATCGCTGCGCTTTGAGAACGAAGTGGACGGGGCCGGCAGTATGATGGTCTACAAACGTAACTCCATGACCTGCCGTGCCAAGATCGGACAGGTGGATTACGCCACACCAGAAGAGAAAGCCATGATCCGTCACATCTTCACCACCAGCCACCCTGGAGTTGAAGTCATCGGCTCCGAGGTCCGTATCGGCAACTTCGTGGACGTTTATATGAAGAAGTGAGGTGTGAGATATGGAATTGAGACTCAAATTCGAACCTGCAGAGCAGGGTGATGGGGGCGTCATCCATATATTCAAGGTGGACGGCACGGAGAACGTTGACATCGGTTACCTTGTATACGGAAACCTGAAAGAGAAGGCTTGGGCAGAGGAGATCCTTCTAGACGGCCACCCCAACGTGATAATTATCGAGTGATGGTTAAGAGCATTATGTTCTGAACCCATCGCCAATTATTATTACTACAAGTCGATTATCGCCGCATGATAGTAGTCGGTGGTTCATCATCCCGGGACCTGGCCAAAGAGCTGGCTCAGAAGCTGGGCTGCAAATATGTACAGGCGGCCAGCACCCGATTCCCGGATGGGGAGTGCTACACCCGTATCGAGGACGGAGAGCTGGATGATGACGTCATCATCGTGCAGAACACCTACCCGGATGAGAACATCGTGGAGATGTTCCTGCTCCAGGACGCCGTGGACCGGCTAGGGGCCAAGAGCATCTCCTTGGTCATCCCGTACTACGGTTATTCCCGCCAAGACCGGATCTTCAAACCAGGAGAGCCGGAGAGCGCCAAGGTCATGGCCAAGAGGCTGGAGCTCCTCTGCGACCGTGTGCTCACCATCGACATCCACAAAGAGGACGTCCTGCGTTGGTTCAACTGCCCCGCCAAGGACGTGAAGGCCGCCAGGGCCATAGCCGACTATTTCCAAGACCGGGACATCGACCTTGTACTCGCCCCTGACATCGGTGCCGCTGGCCGGGCCAAGGAAGTGGCGGATTACATGGGCGTCCCTTATGACCATCTGGAGAAAGTACGTCTATCCGGCACGGACGTCCGCATCGCCCCCGCCCACGTGGACTGCCAGGGGAAGAATGTGCTTATCGTGGACGACATAATCGCCACCGGCGGGACCATACTGGCCGCTACGGAGCAGCTGAAGCTGCAAGGGGCAAAGGGCGTGAGTGTGGCCTGCACCCACGGAGTGTTCACCAAGAACGCCCTGGAAAGGCTCACCGGCAGCAACATCGATGCTTTGCTGACCTGCAACACCTTGGAGAACGAGGTGTCGAACATCTCCGTGGCTAAAATCGTGGCCGATGCCCTGCAGAGCGGTTGGTGATTATCATCCAAAAAGAGGAGAATTTCAACGAGTGGTATAACGAGATTGTGGAGAAGGCCGAGCTTTCCGATAAGCGCTACCCCATCAAAGGCATGAACGTCTGGACCCCATATGGGTGGAAGATCATGCGCCACATCGATACCTACATCCGGCAGGAGCTGGACCGCACTGGGCATGACGAGGTCTGCTTCCCTCTGCTCATCCCGGAGACCGAGTTCAAGAAGGAGAAGGACCATATCAAAGGCTTCGATGCCGAGGTCTATTGGGTCACCCACGCTGGATTGAATGAGCTGGATGTGAGGCTGGTGGTCAGGCCTACATCGGAGACCGCCATGTATCCTATGTTCTCCCTGTGGGTCCGTTCCCACACCGACCTGCCCCTGAAGATCTACCAGATCGTGAACACCTTCCGCTACGAGACCAAACAGACCCGTTCATTCATCCGGGTCCGGGAGATCCATTTCTTCGAGTCCCATACCTGTCATGACAGCGAGGAGGATGCCCAACGCCAGGTGGAGGAGGATTTCGTCATCCTGGAGAGGGTCATGAAGAAGCTCTGCCTGCCTTACAGCCTGTTACGTCGCACGGATTGGGACAAATTCCCTGGTGCCTACTACACCGTAGGCATCGACACCGCCATGCCCAACGGGCGCACCTTGCAGATCGGTTCCATCCACCACTACCGCACCAATTTCTCCGAGCCTTACAACATCAGCTTCGAGGATGCGAATGGGGAGAGGCGTTTCGTCCATCAGACCACTTACGGCATGAGTGAACGTTTGGTGGGAGCAGTGATCGGCGTGCACGGCGATGACAAGGGATTGGTCCTGCCTCCTGCTCTGGCCCCCATACAGGCCATCATCATCCCCATCATCTCCAAGGGCAACGCCGATACCGTCAACAACGCCACCCAGGATCTCAGCCGCCGGCTTAACGACGCCGGCATTCGCTGTCAAGTGGACGACCGGGACGAGAGGCCGGGCAGCAAGTACTTCCATTGGGAGATCCGCGGCGTCCCCTTACGTCTGGAGCTGGGCATGAGGGACATCGAGAACGGTCTGGTGACCTACGCCCGCCGCAACGATGGGCAGAAAGGCACATTCGCCATCGCCGATGCCGAGAAAGAGGCTGAATCCATCCTGGATGGCATCGCTGACGCTATGCTGCAGGCGGCATGGGAGAAACAGAGAACGGCTGTTCAGGATGTCGAGAGCCTGCAGGACCCCCCGGAGAAGATCCTACGCTTCGGATGGTGCCAGGAAGAGGAGTGCGGCCATGAGATAGAAGACCGTTTCGACCTCACACTTCTGGGAACCCCCTACAACGATGATGGTTACGAGGGCAAGTGCATCGTCTGCGGGAAGGCCACCAAGAAGGCCGGTTACGCAGCTCGCTCGATGTGAAATAATTTCGGCAGGCTCAGACCTGCCCTTCCTCTTCTTCCAACCGGAGGATGAGGAGGCCTATCCCGCCTATGCCTATCAGGGTCACCATGACCGCATAGATGCCGATGTAATCATTGCTGAACGGGTTCCAAGCGCCGTAGACGATCCCCCATGTCAAATAGAGGATAGCGCCCAGGGCTATGAAAAGCACGCAGAGGGCCTTCTTCACCATCGGGGGAAAGGCGGGGTCTTCCATAGCCTGGTCTATCTGATTGGCGTATAAAAAGTTTCTACCGACAGCCCTGGGCACCGGCCATGAGGCCTTTGGCATGCTCCCAGGATCCATCTATGGCCTCCAGGGTCACCCAGCTCTTGTCCAGGGTGATGATGTTGAACTGGAACTCATCGGCGAACTTGACCACCGCATCGTGGAACTCCTCCGGGTCGCCCAGGCCAGTGGGTATCTTCAACACGTTGCAGTAACCCGCCATGTCGAATAGCATCTTCAACATGCTGAGATCCCCTCTCTCCACCCCTCGGGAGAACTCCATGGCCCATACCTGGTCATCGAAGTTGGTGGCATAGGCCGGGGTGAGGTAGAAGACACCAGGGTACTTACGCAACAGTTTGAGGTACTGCTTCTGCCCGCCGATGGCCGCGGATATGCAGTCATCCACTGGATTCCCCTCTTGGTCCCTTATGATGGTCACAGGGGTGTGCATGTTGTCCTGCCCCCATTCCTCCACTTTCTCCAGACCATTGCCGCAGAGGCCGTAGAACAGGATAATGGAATCGAAGAACCCGTCCACCCTCTGCATGGACTCCAGCACCTCTCGCCGTAGCTCCTTGGACTCCTCATGGAGTGCCAAATCCTTCATCCAGATTATGACGTTGAACCCGCTGCTCCTCTTCTCCAGGCTCCCTTGCAATAGCTCCTGCTCCGACCTCTCCGTGAACGGGATGCCATACCTTTGCATCTTGGACGCTATGCTGTTGCAGTGGCTGTTGCGTATCAACACCACCTGATCCCAGCTACGGTCCTTCTGCAGGCAATAGATGATCTCGTCCTCCAACATCGGACAAGCGATTATCCCTAGATTCCCGTCTGTGGTCATATGCTCACCCCCTCGGTCTTGCGGAGAGTGCCCAGACGAGCATCGAACTCCCGCAGGCCTTCCAAAGCGGTCATCCCCAGCACGGTGATGGCATAGACGCCTCGTATGGGAGTCCTACGGACTGCCCCCTTCTCCTGCAGGGCTTGGATGTGGAATTGTAAATGCCCGGTGCGCAGACCGGTAGCAGCGGAAAGGTCGGAGAAGCACTTCTCTGACTCGTAGAGGCTCTGCAGTATCTTCAACCGATGCGGATTGGCTAGAAGGGAGAGAGTATCCACGATGTCCTCGTTGAGGTCACCATGCGAGGGGGAGATGCTCACCACGCCCATGGATTCCATGCGTTCTTGCAGTCGGCGAGCGATGTTCAGGGCGGCCATGGCTTCGTTCAGCACCGTGGCCGCGAAATCCTGGCATTCCTTGGATTCGCATCCCCGGTTCTGGAGCATCTCCTCCCGGAACTCGGTCAGTATCTGGATGGCACTTTCTGGACCCACCCGATAGAAGGAATCTATTGCCATGCGCACCGCATCCTCCATGGCATCCCGGCACATGCCTCGGTTCTGATAGATGGCGAAACTGTCCATGGTGGCCTCCCCTCTCTCCAATAGTCTTTCGCCTTCCTCGGTGAGAACCTCCACGATCTCACCGATGACTGCTCTCTTGAAATCGTCCATTCGAATGCGGCACACCTTCTCCGTCAGGGCGTTTATGTTAGTTTCCAAACTGCTGAGCCTTTCCGACAAGGTGGCGTCTTCTTGCGACATATAATACCCATATATTACTACATAATATTTGAATATTACAGTATCGTCAATGGCAAGAAATTAATCCTCCTTGCCCCTACTCCGCATCCAGATGTCATTCAAGGAAGGGGAGTTCGTCTACCTACAGGACGACAAGGGCAAGAAGCACTGGTTCCAACTGGCACCGGGGATGTTGAAGGTGGCCTCCCTGGGCACCGTGGACGGCTCCAGGCTGATGGGTCTGCATGATGGCGGTGCGGTGGCCTACGCTGGACGAGAGTTCCACATCTTCCGTCCGGGAACCGTGGACCTCGTATCTTCCTTGGATCGAGGGGCCCAGATAGTCACTACCAAGGATGCGGCGGTGATAATCATGCATTGCGACCTCAAGGACGGAGACATGGTCCTTGAAGTAGGTGCTGGCTCCGGTGCCCTCACCTTGGCCATGATCCGGGCGGTGGCCCCCAATGGCCGTGTCCTCACTGTGGAGCTGCGACCGGAGTTCGCAGACCGGGCAAGGAAGAATCTGCGCCGGGCCGGACTGGAGGATTACTGGGATTGTCATATAGGCGACGCCCGGGGACTGGGGCTGGACTTCGAGGCTGATGCTTTGGTCATGGATATGCCGGAGCCGTGGCTGGCCTTGGAAGGATTACATGCCTCCCTGCGTCCGGGCGGGCGGTTCTGCGCCTACATCCCCAACATCAACCAGATGGAGGCCACCGTGAACGCCTTGCGTGAACGGGGATACCGCGATGTCTTGGCCATGGAGACCTTGCAGCGACAGATGGAAGTCCATCCCGGCGGGGTCAGGCCTTCCTTCGAGATGCTGGGACACACCGGCTACACCGTCTTCGCCAGGAAGACGGTCTGAGCCCTTCCTGGACAACGAGAATATCTTAAAGTATCCCATACCCATATCCGAGACGATGGCGGTCATTGAGATAAAAATCGAGTTGAAGAAAGGGGTGGCCGACCCCGAGGGCCAGAACACCAAGAAGGCCCTGGAGCTCCTGGGATTCTCCGGCGTTAGGAGCGTTAAGACCGTGAAGACCTTCCAGATGGAGCTGGATGCTGAAGGGGACGCTGCCCTGGCCATGGGCCAGGAGATGTGCCGTAAATTGCTGGCCAACCCGGTCATCCAAAGCTTCCATGTGGAACTGAAGTGATACCATGGCCTACGACCGGCTACTGAGGAAGAGGCCGCTGCCATTCCCACTCACAGAGGTGGACATACTGTCCGCCAGCGATGATGAGCTCATGACCATGTCACGAGACATGGGCTTGAGCATGTCCTTGGACGAGATGCATACCGTCCGTGACTATTTCCATAAAGAGGGCCGGGTGCCCACAGACATAGAACTGCAGTCCCTGGGACAGGCTTGGAGCGAGCATTGCTGCTACAAGAGCTCCCGGGTTATACTGAAGGAGTTCCTCCTTGGCATCGAACATCCAGACGTCCTTTCTCGCGGAGATGCGGGCGTGATGGTCTTCGACGATGACTACGCCTACGCTTTACGCATCGAGAGCCACAACCACCCTTCCGCCATCGAGCCCTACGGAGGGGCTGCCACCGGGATCGGGGGTATCCTCCGCGACGTGGTGTGCATGGGCGCCCAACCTGTGGCATTGATCGATCCTCTGTGCTTCGGCCCAGTAGACCGCAAGGAGGAGCTCCCTCCGGGTGTGAAGCACCCCCGCTACCTGGTGAGCGGCGTGGTGGCCGGCATCCGTGACTACGGAAACAGGGTGGGCGTCCCCACGCTCTCCGGCGGATTCTTCTTCGACCCCCGATACACCGGGAACTGCTTGGTGAACGTGGGATGCGTGGGCATCGTGCCCCGGGATGAGATCACCCAGAACTTCGTGGGCGGTCCGGGCGAGGTCATGATACTCTGCGGCGGCCGCACCGGACGGGACGGCATCCACGGTGTCACCTTCGCCTCTGCAGAACTAAAGGAGACCTCGGACGAGGACTCCCGTGGCGCCGTGCAACTTGGAGACCCCATCACCAAAGAGCCATTGATGCACGCTTGCCTGGAAGTCAACCGCCGTAAGTTGATTACCGGCATGAAGGACTTGGGCGGTGGCGGCCTGAGCTGTGTGGTGGGCGAGATGGCCCTGGAGGCCGGGTGTGGAAGCGAGGTGCGTTTGGACCGTGTGCCCCTCAAGGAAGAGGGGCTCGCACCCTGGGAGATATGGGTATCGGAATCCCAGGAACGCATGATGCTGGCAGCAAAGGAGGAAAATGTGCCGGAGATCCTGGACATCTTCCGTACCTGGGATGTCTTGGCCACGCCCGTGGCCCGCACCATCCCTCAGAAGCGCACCCGGGTGTTCTGGGACGACGAGCTGATATTCGACATGGACCTGGAGTTCCTCACCGGCGGCCCCCTTTATTGCCGCCCCCACACGGTGTCCAAGCCAGAAGGTTTGGAAGTGGATGAATGGCCAGAGCTTCCGGATCGGAACAGAGTGCTGCTGTCCTTGCTGTCTGACCTGAACGTGGCATCCAAGGAATGGGCGATCCGACAATACGACCATGAGGTCCGGGGAGCCACCGTGCTGCGTCCGCTGACCGGCCATATCAATCGGGTCGGTCCCGGGGACGCTTCCGTGATACAGCCCGTTCTGGGACGATGGAAGGGCCTAGGCATTTCCGTGGGATGCAACCCCTGGTTCACTGCCCTGGACCCGTACAACGGCGGCCTGTCCTCCTTGGACGAGGCTTGCCGCAACCTGGTGGCCACAGGTTGCCGGCCGCACTCTCTCTCCAACTGCCTGAATTTCGGGAACCCGGAGAAGCCTGACCGGCTGGGCCAGTTCCGGGAAGCTGTCCGAGGCTTCGGCGAATTGGCGCGGCACCTCAACCTGCCCATACCCTCCGGGAATGTCAGCCTGTACAACGAGGCTCCGGGCGGAGTGGTCCTTCCCACCCCTATGATCATGGGGCTTGGCCGCATAGACGATGTCCGAAAGGCGGTCAGCTCGGATATGAAACATGAGGGGAGCGCCCTGTATCTGGTCGGAAAGACCAAGAAAGAGATGGGCGGTTCCTTGATTTACCGTCTCTTCGGCGGCAAGGGAGGACAGGTGCCAGGAGTGGAATTCGACCGTCTCTCCCTTTCAATGAACCTTCTCTTGAAAGCAATGGACAAAGGTCTGGTGCGGAGTTGCCATGACTGCTCCGACGGCGGTCTGGCAGTGGCCGTGGCCGAGATGTGCATCGCCGGCGACATCGGTGCCGAGCTGAACCTGGGGCCAATCTCCGGTAAGGACTTGGACGTGGCCTTGTTCTCTGAGAGCAACAGCCGCTGGGTGGCCGAGGTGCCGGTAGGCAAGGAGGGCGAGTTCGAGACCTTGATGGGTGATTTGGTCCAGAGGATAGGTCGCAGCGGTGGAACCAAGCTGATTGCCCCTGTGGCCGGGATAGACCTGAAGGTGGAAGAGATGAGACAACGCTGGAGCGAGCCTCTGGCCAAGATCATGGGGTGAGAGGATGAGACCAGAAGATGTCAAGGTCTGTGTGTTGAGGATAGAGGGCACCAACTGTGAGGATGAGACTTTCAACGCCTTCAAGATCCTGGGCGCCGACCCGGAGAAGGTGCACTTGAACCAGCTGGACGGGCACGCCCCGGAACTCATGCAACGCTCCCTGGAGGACTATGACGTGCTGGCACTTCCGGGAGGCTTCTCGGCTGGCGACTACATCCGCGCCGGTGCCATATTCGCCGCCCGCATCCGTAGCGCCCTGTCCGTCGATCTCACCCGCTTCGTGGAGCAGGAGAAACCAGTGATCGGCATATGCAACGGTTTCCAGATACTGGTGGAGCTGGGTCTGTTGCCGGCATTCGAAGAGACCATGTCCCCCATGCCCACGGCAGCCTTGTTCACCAACGACTCCGCCCGATTCGAGTGCCGACCGACCTTGTTGCGGAACGACAACCGTGGCAACTGCCTGTTCACATCCCGGATACCCAAGGGAGAGGTGGTGATGTTCCCCAGCGCGCACGCTGAGGGCAAACTGCTGAGCATGGACCCGGACCTGGTGGAGCGTTTGGATGACAACGACCAGATAGTGTTCCGATACGTGGACCAGGACGGCGAGCAGTCCGGTTACCCCTGGAACCCCAACGGCTCACCGGATGATGTCGCCGGCATCTGCAATCCGGCCGGCAACGTCCTGGGACTGATGCCGCACCCGGAGAGGGCGCTCAGCCGCTTCACGCATCCAGACTGGACACGGGGATATGAAAAGGAAGAAGGGGACGGGTTGGCGGTTTTCCGCTCCATCATGGACCACGTACGGGGCTAAAGCTCCACACGTATCTCCACCCGGTCCCCATCGGTGAGGCTCAGGGTCCGCCGCAGGTGGTATTGACAGACCACCTCGATTATGTCCTCATAGTGTGAACGCTCCGGGATGACGATGGCGCAATCGATGTTGCGGATCTTGGACTTGTGAGCCACCACGTCGCCGAAGCTCCGTCCATCCCGGTTGAAGCCTTTGATGAGATGACCGCTGCTGTTGCGGACGATCTCCAGCTTACCGACGTCCTCCTTGTCCAAACGGATGTTGAGCGTGCCCTCGTAAGGCTTGAAGAGCAGTTTGTCCTGGAACTGCACCATGTACTGCTGCTGACATATGTAGTAGCCGCCTTCGCCCATGCCAGCAGTGATCGTCCCGTTGAGTATGATGTGATCGGTGTACTCGAAGATGCGGCGGTACTCGTTGTACTCCTTGCGCAACTCCTCCACTCCTTTCTCGGTGATACGGATACGTTGCCTCCTCGCTCCCAGGTCCCTCTCGATGTATCCTTCCTCCAAGAGCTCTAAAATCCGTTTGGAGGCGGACTGCTGGCTCATCTCCAAGGTCTCTCCCAGCTCCCTGGAGGATATGGCGATGTAGCTGTGGATCCCTCCAATGCTGGCGATCTTCCGCAGCGCGGAGACGTGTTTCTCATTCAAGTGGTTCACCGATCCTAACGCTCTTATATCGCGTAATCTCATAATTAAATTGTTTCATCATAGAAACCAAGAGCATGGGTAGATATCTACAGCAAAGAGAAATAGGCCAAACACAATGTCAGAAACGGTATAATGACCAGACATGTGTTGGAGGCCATGGGAAAGGCCAAAGTGGTCGTCGAGGACGGCCGAGTGGTGGAAGTAGGCGAACCTCAGATCGATTATTGCCCCCTCTTCAAACGGCATCGTAACATCGATGTCCTCACCCCTCAGACCGTACAGGATAATGTTGAGTTCCGCATGCGTGACTTCGGCATGTGCACAGACGACCGGAGCATGCGCATGGAGGACTTCCTCAGCTTCGGGGTGTCCGAGCTCTTGAGCATGGGAGTGGCCAAAGGCCACATGGATGCCGCCGTCCTGGTCTGCGATGGTGCCGGCAGCTGTGTGGTGGATGACCCGGCAATGATACAGGGCATAGGTGGCCGCATTTCCGGAATAGTCTCCACGGAAATAATCCCTTCCGTGGTGGAGGCCATCGGTGCCGACCGGGTCTTGGACAGGCAGAAAGGGACCATAGACCAGTTCGCCATGACCGACAAGGCCTTCCTTATGAAGTTCCGCGTACTCGGTGTCACCGTGGCCGATGCCAAGGAGGCCCGTATGCTCCGGGACGCCTACGGGCCTTTCGTACGGCTCTTCGCCGTCCACACCACCGGTTTGACCCGAGAGGAGGCGGAGATGATGTTTGACAACTGTGACGTCATAACCGCCTGTGCCTCCCGTCATCTGAGGGAGGTTGCGGAGACGAGGTCCCTGTTGCAGGTAGGCACCCGCATACCTATATTCGCTGCCACGGAGTTCGGGAAGATGCTGATGACCGAAAGGTTGCAGCAGATCGGCATGGAGCCAGCGGAAAGCGAGGACGACCCGCCCCGACCGACAATCTAATCCTCTAGAATCAGATGGTTTCCCGACCGGAGATAGATCAACGGTATCCCCTGCTGGCGCAGACGGATGCGTAGCTTCTTGTCGTTGGTAACCACCGGGGCCTGCAGACGCACCGCCAACTCCAGCACGGCATCATCGCCGCGGGCGTCGGTGGGTATCTTCTCGTATTTGCCAGCCAGGGCCAAGGCGGCCGAGGCGTGCTTGTTGTGGGAACGCTGCAGCTCCCCCAGAAGGGGCTCGGGTATGACCATGCGCACAGAACCCAAGAGCCTCTGCACCTCCAGGTCGATGTTCAGGCGCCGCTCGAAGGGCATGAGCAGAGCATTGGTGTCTAGAATAACAGTCTGCATCGTCACTACTCGATGATGCCGTAGCCGATCAGTCTCCACTTGCCGGAGATACGGCGGGAGATGGCCACCCTCTGCCCCTTGGTGACGCACACCGGGATCTTCAAGGTGACCTCGGCGGAATGGCCGCGGGCGCTCTTCACTACCCCCACGGTGGTGGCCGTGCCGATGCTGAGCATCAGGGGCTCGTTGGTCTTGATGTCCTCGACCTTCATGTCCAAGCTGGTTCCCACCACCCTTTCCAAGAGGGTGGTGTTCATCACGAAGTCATGCACCACCGGGGGCAGTTTGCCCGGGTGGCCGATCATCCGGCCGGTGAGGCCGTCAGACTTGGTTATGGAAGGGTCCAGCTTGGTGCCGATGGCCAGAAGGCCTCCCGGCCTAGCCACCTCGATGGCATGTCCGCCGGCGTGCAGGGACTCGATGGTGGTCGTGACCCGCTCCCACTGGGGCTTGCCAGCCACCTCGATCTTACGCCCAGGGGCGATCTCGATCTCATCTCCCAGCTTGAAGGTCCCCTGGATGATGGACCCGCCCAACACCCCGCCCTTCAATGAGGACGGGGACGAGCCCGGGTTGTTGATGTCGAATGAACGGGCGATGTGCATGAGGGGCGCAGAGTCCACATCCTTCTCCACCTCGGAGAGGATGTGCTTCTCGATGGCCTCCACCAGCATGTCGATGTTCACATCGTGGTGCGCCGATACAGGTATTATGGGGGCGTTCTCAGCGATGGTGCCCTTGACGAACTCCTTGATCTGCTTGTAGTTCTTCAGGGCGTCCTCGCGGCTCACGATGTCTATCTTGTTCTGGACGATGATGATCTTCTCGATGCCCACTATGCTCAAGGCCATCAGGTGCTCCTTGGTCTGTGGTTGAGGGCATTTCTCGTTGGCGGCGATGAGCAGCAAAGCACCGTCCATGAGAGCGGCACCGGAGAGCATCGTGGCCATCAGCGTCTCGTGGCCAGGTGCGTCCACGAAGGACACGGCACGGAGGAACTGGGCCTCGCCACCGCAATTCTTGCACACTGGCTGGGTGGACTAGGATAATGTGCCCTCGCATTGG
>JAQUUA010000119.1 GCA_028694055.1 Candidatus Methanomethylophilaceae archaeon
GTGGAGCCCAATCTCACCAATGTCAAGTACAACCTCGGCATCTCCGTCTTCGGACATGGGTCCCGCGTCGTGACCCTCTCCGGTCACCACGACTGCGCCCGCAACCCCGTGCCCCGGGACATCCAGATCACCCAGGTCATGGAAGGCATCAAGACCTTGAAGTCCTGGGACTTCCCGGTCCGCATAATCGGCCTCTATATCAACGAGGACTGGGAAGTGGAGGTCCTGTACGACTCCGACGCCGAACCCATGCCCCTCCCCGCCTGAACCAGACGCAGACAAAACCCATATATCATTTTATAACGTACCATTTATGGAATAAATGGACATCGACGAGCTACAGGATAAGCTGCGCAATCTGCGCGTGGACCGCAACCAGTCCCGCTACACCGTCGGCAAGGCCCCCCACAAGGCATTTCTCCTGTTGTCCTTGACGATCCTGGACCGTCATGGGAAGGTGGACTTGGACGATTTGCGTCCAGACATCTACCTCAAGCAGACCTGGGACGATCTGTGGTCCGTCCTTGACTACCCGCAGCCCGGTTCCATAACACAGCCTCTTTTCCACATGCGCAGCGATGGCTTCTGGAATCTCCAGTTCTCCCGACCCTATACACGCACCTCGTCCTTGAAGGCCTTCCAGGAGCAGCTGGAGAGGGCTTCCTTGGACGAAGGCTTCCAGGATATCCTGAAGGACCAGGATGCACGCAACCAGGTCATCAACACCCTCCTGCAGGAAGGAGGCTACTTCTCCCCGGACGAGTCACAGAGGCTCCGGGAACGACTAGAAGAGCTGGACGACAGCTTCGTCTACGAGGAGCGCCTCGTGGATGAGCTGAAGAAAGAGTTCCAGATGAGCTGGGACGTGGACTTGGTGGCCGCCAAGTCCGTCCCCATGGCAGCAAAACGGGACCCGGCCTTCCGTCGCCTGGTCCTCAACGCCTACGAGGAGACCTGCGCCGTATGCGGCATGCGAATCGCCACCTCATCCGGCGTCACCGTCATCGACGCTGCCCACATCCTCCCCTTCAACCGTTTCCACAACGACGACGTGCGCAACGGCCTCAGCCTCTGCAAGACCCATCATTGGCTCTTCGACCGCGGCCTGCTGTCGGCGGACGAATCGTACCGCATCCTGGTCTCCGATGATGTGGAGCAGGATTGGCCGCGGGGAGTGGTCCGCAGCCATCACCGCAAGAAGCTCCTGCTCCCGCAATGCCCGGAGGAGCACCCGTCCGAGCTGGCCATGCGTTGGCACAGCGAGAACGTGTTCCGATGAGGCCAGAGGCATCTGAGATGCGACCCGCCCCGACGGGAAAGGAGGCGAAGGGACATCCAGCAAGCCCTCTGGTCATTGGAATGCCCATCGGATCACCGGGAACGAATCCGATGACAGAGATGATCAATGATATCAAGGACCGTCCTTGACCTGTCTCTATGGACGTTTACGGCAGTCGATGAGGAACGAAGCCGAGGGAATTATAATGATTGGAGCCTTTCCCAGGAACGCCGATGAATCGGCAGTCTGACGGAGACCTGATAGGATGACACCACAGATTCTCACGCTGATCGGGGCGCTCTATGCCCTGTCATTGACCTTCATCATCGGATATCTGATTTGGAAAGGGAAGATGGAGAAGAGGACATACATCCTCATCCTGGGCATAACCGCGATCTCTGGCTTCATCCTCTTGGGCCCGTTCGTACCCACCAAGCTTCTGGACCTCCTCAGCGGCACACAGCAGGGCCAGATCGCATTGGTGATGGTATCGGTTTTGGGTCTGCTACTCCTGTCTGCCCTGGTATGGGGTCGGTCCTTCTGTGCCTATGCCTGCCCCATAGGGGCATTCCAGGAACTGGCCTACAGGGTGCCGGTGCATAAGGCCCGATTGGGGAAATCACATGCCCTGGCGGTCAGATATTTGGTCACGGTCGCCATCATCGCTGCCGCCATACTCCTGGGCCGTAACCTCCTCCAGGAGCTGGGTTTGGTTTACATCTTCCATCTGGATTTCGGCCTTTACTCGCTTTCATTCCTGGCCATCATCCTGGCATCCATGATCGTCTACCGTCCCTTCTGTCGTTTGCTCTGTCCGTTCGGTGCCTTGTCCGCCCTCCTTGCCCGCCACAGTATGTTCCAGATGCAAAAGAACGAATCCTGTGTGGACTGCGGGAGGTGCGAGAAGGCCTGCCCCACCGGCGAAATTGGTTCGGACGGCTCGGAATGCTACCTTTGCATGCGATGCCTGGAGACCTGCAGAAAAGACGGCATGGAGTTCCGGAAGAGACGGGCCCCATGAGAAGGACCTTAAGCATGCAGGCATGAGAGCCGCAGACGGATAAGAATGAGATTGTGGCGAGCGCGGAGGGATTCGAACCCCCGACCTGCAGCTTAGGAGGCTGCTGCCATATCCAGCTAGGCCACGCGCCCGTGAAAGTGCGATTAAAAAGGTTTGATTTAAGGGTTTGCGTGGCGCCTACTCGGAGCTCTCTTCCACGGCGGGCTCGTCGGCCTTGACCTTGGACCAGACCTCGACGAACTCCACGGTGTCCACGGACAATGCCTCGCGCAGGTCGGAGACCAAGCGGAAGCGGGCCATGGGCCAGGACTGGTCGAACTTGGTGACCTCGGACAAGGTGATCACGACCTTGTCGCCCTGGAGCTCAGCGGTGAAGCCGTCGGAGTTGCCGAAGTCCAGGTCGATGAGGGCCATGGCCTTCTGCACCGGGTCCTCGATGACCTCGTTGACGGTGAACTTGTACACCAGGTCCTTGCCGGCCAAGGGGTTGTTGAAATCCACACGGACACGGCCGGAGCTGACGGTCAGGATGGTGGCGCGGCGGTTGCCCAGGGTGAGCTCCAATCCCGGGTAGGGCTGGATCTCCTGCTTGATGAAGTCGCGCATGGGGTAGGTCTCCACCTTCTTGGGGTCCCTCTCTCCCGCGGCCTCGGCGTAGGGCACGGTGACCTCGGTCTCCTCGCCCACGGCGGCGGCCATTATGGCCTCTTCCAGGCCAGGGAAGACCTTTCCGCCCCCGATCAGGACCGGCATGGCGGCGTATCTGTATTTCTCATCGAAAATCCCGGCCTCCTGGGCCGCGCTCTCCTTGGTGGTGTCGAAGAGCCTGTTGTCCTCGGCCACAAAGGCCTCGTAATCTATGCGGACGATGTCGCCTTTCTTGACAGTCATAAGTTTCACCATTGATTGGTTCAAATAGGTATGGCAGTGTGATTGGTTGATGTTTAATAAAGATTATGGTGGCCTTCCAGTTGCCAGACGGAACGGCCGTCCAGAGCGGTCAGGGGGACGTTTCCGGAATGGGGTGATGGCAAACGATAAGAACAAGCGCTGGAATATACCGGAAAAAAAGGCCACCATAGCATAGCCCGGTTGTGCGGCTGACTTGTAATCAGCAGGTCGGGGGTTCGAATCCCTCTGGTGGCTCCAT
>JAQUUA010000017.1 GCA_028694055.1 Candidatus Methanomethylophilaceae archaeon
GAACGAAGTGGCGGCCATCGCTGCGGCGGTCAACATCTGCGTGGCACATCAGAAGAAACAGGGTTGAAAATTAGAAAAAAAGGAGGGGTGGGTCCCCTTATTCCTTCTTGATGTAAACGTCCCTCTGCGGATAGGGGATCTCGATGCCCTTCTCAGCGAAGGCCTTGAAGATGCCGCTGGTGAGGTCCCACTTGACACTCCAGAGATCGGGGTTCTGCACCCATGCCCTCAACTCCAAATCCACTGATGAGTCGCCGAGGTTGATGACCATGACCGCCGGAGCGGGGTCCTCCAGGATCTTCTCGTGCTCTTTCATGAGATCCATGGCCACACCCAGTGCCTTGTCCACATCCGATTTGTAGCTGATGCCCACATTCACAGAGACCCTGCGGGTAGGCATGCGGCTGAAGTTGACCACAGAACTGCCCCATATCATCTTGTTGGGTATGGTGATGAACTGGTTATCCGGGGTAATGAGCTCGGTGGCCATTATGCCCACAGCGTTCACGGTGCCGCTGTGACCGCTGACAGTGACATAGTCGCCCTTGTCCAACGGCCTCAGGGCGGCTATCCAGACACCGGATGCCAGGTTGGTGATGGTGTCCTGCATACCGAAACCGAGAATCAAACCTATGACTGCAGACATTCCTAGGACCACGGAGTCCACGTTCACACCCAAGAACGATACAAACACCAGGAGGACTGCCACGTATAGAAGGACCCCCATGAAACGAGAGAGGAACTCCGCCACCAAACAGGGCAGGTGGGTCTTACACATCATTTTCTTGAACATCCCCACCACGATCTTCACCAAAGACAAACCCACTATCAAGACCACAAAGGCCGCGATGAGGTTGAACCATGTGAGCCCGAGATAGGGGATGCTCTCTTCCAGTATCGACAGATCCATGAATATCACTTTCAAATTCTATGCGCCTTCAAACCCTACGAAAAGACGCTACCGGTAGAATATGGGCGCACAAGTGTTTATAATTTCATGGTTGAGGAATGGATATGCAACTTCAAATCAAGATGATGTCAGCGCTGGAATGAATTATTGTTAGGAATAATCTGCATCCTCTTTTAGGTGATGACCTTGTCCGTCTTCCCGTTATTGGCGGTGCTTGCATGAGGGTCCGCCGCAGCTATTACCTGAAACCGCAGACCGCGCGGTTGCTGGATACCCTGAGCATAACGTCCGGGGAAGAGAAATCGGAGATCGTGGACCGTGGCATCGTCTACGCCTACGTGATGCGCAAGGCCTTGCCGCCGGAACTGATCATCGTGGTGGAACGGATGGCGGATGAGATCATGACTGCGTCGTGCGTGATGCCCGTTGACCGATGACGATGCTCTTTGACTGGGAGTCACTTGATGTCTTCCACTCTTATCCCCGCCTTCTGCAACAGCGTCACAGCTTCACGGAGGCCCTCGGCCTCCTTAGCGCCGCTGCTTATCGTTCGGCCGTCCCGGGTACAGAGGATGAGGCTGTGGGGCTCGTAACCGTAATCCGTTGGAACGTGGCGAATTATTATATGGTCTATTTCCGTCAATCTGAAGGCATCCTGGTGACGGACGATTCGTTGCCAGGTGCTGAGCGGCAACCGTATGCCGTCCGTATCAACATACAAAGGCCATGAATCCCGTCTGTCCACGCCGGCCAAGATCGGAGCGAACAACATCAGAACCAACGCCATGCCGGCTGCCACCAGGAAAAAGAGCCATTGCGTGGGATCCGGTTCTTGCCATAGCAGCAACACACCGATGAACGCCAACAGCATGCCGCCTGCGATGCGGAGGACTCCGGAGGCACGTTCATGGGGCGAGGGGGTGCCGTTCACCTGCATGGGGGTCACCCCTTGACCCCGCAGGTTCTGCGCGGGTAGCTTCCCATGTCCCGACGGTAGGCCTCCCGCACGGCATAGGCGACGTCGGCAAGCATCCAGTACGGGCCTTGGTTCTTCAGCACATAGTTTCCCCCGCCAATCCTGTACACACCCCTCCGGGATGGGTCCGGAGGGAAGTAATTCAACTGTTGGATGTCGCTCCAGTTCACGAAACGGGTCTTGCCGGAACGGAAATGGGCGGTGAAACCGCCTTCCGCGATCTCGATGGCGATGGGGGAATGGGTGTTGTGGGTGGTCCAGGCAGTAAGTGGTAGGAGGATGCCTGCACCGAGAGCGATGACAAACGGCACTGACCAGTACATTGAAAAACCCGAAATGGCCCATACAAAGAAACCCATGAAGGCTAAGGTCGCACCACCTATGAACCAACCTTTAATCAACATGGTCCCTAGCTTGTTTTCCATCATTCCAACACCTTTCATGCCTGATACTGCATTGAACCCCAACTCATAATAAATGAAGCTCCTCCAAGTATCGCCGAAAATATACACAAGTTTTGCGCCAGACCCGCACTGTATTTAGCACCTAATACGCTGGCTCCTATCCCCAATAGGCCGGTCCAGAAGCCTAGGAACACGACCTCGGCCACCAGATCGGTTTCGATCAGACTGTAAAGCACCAGGCTAACTGATATCACGGAGACGATTATACCGATGATGCCAAGGGCATTGAGTGCAGAGTCTTCCTGGCATAGAGATAAGAAGCCCATGAACGCCCCTATCAATCCAGCGCCGATGGCGCCTGCCGCAAATCCTACCCTCCATTTGTTGGCCTCCGTACTGCTATCTGTCGATTCGGGTGCCACCCCCATGCCTTCCAATACCGCGAGGGATTGGTTGACATCATCCATGTCCATATTACCGGACACGATGTTCACCAGGGCATCGGAACCATCAGGCACCGTAGCGGAGAATATGCCTTGGATTATGAACCCTGCCGCTATCGAAAGGGCGATGCTGACGATGAACCCGGCAACGGAAGTCATGACCGTCAAAGCCAGGGTGACAGCCGTGATTATGGTCGCCAGGCCGAAGGCCAACCAGAAGAAGTCCCCTTGGAAAGCCTGTGTTAAGGCCCGCATGGACTCAATCGTCACGTATCCTAGGCTCTCGTAGTCAGCGAGCATCAATGACATGGCGTAGGCGATGCCCTGGCAGTAGCCCATCCACATCTGGCTCAGGGGCAGGAGCACGGACTCCATGAAACCGGAGCAGATGAAGAGGACGGTCTGGATGATGAAATCGACCAGGATGCTTAGGCTCTCCACCACCGCATCAATGGCACCTTGGACTGTATCGGCTATGGCAGTGCTCAAGCCCCCCAGGAGCCCCAGCCCCAACTCGACGATGTGATGCACGATGTATATGACGGATGTGGCCACCAAGGCCAAGAACTCGAACACCATGTCGGTGATGATGGTGACGGGGCTGCCGAGGTAGTTGGTCCCCGCCCCCAGGCCGGCGTTCTCAATGTAGGTGGGGATGGCGGAGACCACATGGTACGGAAGGTGCAGCAGGTAGACGCCCTCATCGTCCACGGCCATGCCGGCATCGCCGATACCGGAGGAATCGGCACGTACATCGGCCATCACCACGTGGATGGCCATAGCGAGAATCAAAAGACAACAGAGCATACTAAGAAATTTACGGACCGGCGACCTCAATCTCTGACCTTCTCATGCTATAACCCCGACCTTCCTTCTTAATGATGTTTTGTTTTTATGCGATATTTAATATAAACGAAATTGTGGTAAAGGGAACGGAAGGAGTTGTCGACCTTGCAGAAGGATGCACCCGGACATCTCGTGAAGATATGTCCAGTGGCTTCTGATGACAAGCCCCTAATACCGTTGCTCTGCTCATGGGACATAGCACCTCCAAAACCACCGAGACCTACAACTTCCGCAAGCGTCCTTCGGTGACGATCGAAGAAGCATTGATGATATGGGCAGAGTTCGAATCAGGCCGGAATGCCCGACCTTTGAAAATGAATAATTAAATACTGGACAAGAAAGATGGTGCTCCTGCCGGGATTCGAACCCGGGTCGTCGCCTCGAAAGGGCGAGATGATTGGCCACTACACTACAGGAGCCTTCAGCGTCAATATTGGATTTCAATTAAATAGTTATCTATGTGGCTGGCAGCCTCACAGGAAAGGCAAGGATACCACCCTGGCCTCCAGCAAGTGACCGCGGACATCGATGAGCAGCCTCTCGTCCTTTCGGGAGTTGCGTCTCGGCACGTATCCCAAGGCGATCCCTTTCTTCAACACCGGGGACATGGTTCCGGAAGTCACATGTCCGATGACCACGCCATCCTTCAGAATATCATGGCCATGTCTGGGTATTCCCTTCTCCTCCAGGACCAAGCCCACCAGAACGCTTAGTCCGGGGTCATCCGCCTGCACCTCCAAGGCCTCCCTGCCGATGAAATCGTGATCCATCTTGACCACCCACCGAGGCCCGGTCTGCAAAGAGCTCTGTGTGCCATCAAAGTCTGTGCCGGATAGCAGCATGCCCTTCTCCAGGCGTAGAGTGTCCCGACACCCCAACCCTGCTGGTGCCACATCACCGCCCCCGATGGACAATATGGCGTTCCAGAGCCGAGCGGCGTGCTCGGCCTCGATAAGAAGCTCGAACCCGTCTTCACCGGTATATCCGGTACGACATGCCACACAACCCAATCTCCCATTTTCTGACCCAGGGAACAAGGAGTTGACTATATCCTGGCGGTCACCCTCCAACACGGTCGTCAGCCGGCTGAGATGGAACCTCCCTATGGCCGAAAGGTCGTCCTCACAGATTTTTTGTAGGACTTCCTGAGCCATGGGGCCCTGCACCGCGATGCTGGCCATCGCTTCTGATAGATCTGTCAGGATGGCCCCGGGATTGTTGTCTGTCATCCACGCCAAAACCTTGTCCTTGGTGGAGGCGTTCGGAACCAGAAGGTAACGATCGTCCCCCAGGTTGTAAACGATCGTGTCATCGATTATTGTTCCATCCGGCCTCAGTATGTGGGAGTAAATCCCCTTGCCGATTTTTGCCAATTCGATGTTGTTGGTGAGCATCTTGAAGAGTAATTCCCTCGCATGTGGGCCTTCAATGAGGATGTCACCCATGTGGGAGACATCGAAAATGCCACAGGAATTGCGCACCTTCATGTGCTCCTCGATGATGCCAGAGTATTGCAGGGGCATAATCCATCCAGCGAAATCAACCATCTTGGCGGAAAGCTCCACGTGGCATTCATAAAGGGGGGTTCTCTTCAAATCCATCGGAACCTGTGCGCATTTTTCGATTATAAACATTTGCCCGACTTGGCTGTTTATGGGATAGCCAACATTGATATAGGAGTAGGCTTAATGGATGGGCCATCGGAGGATTAATTTGAACCAGGAATATAACAGTCCTGAAGAAGACTTTTCACGGATACGCCTACCCAATGTAAAGGAGGGCGAGATTTTTGGCATTGCCGATCAGCTCCTTGGCGCCTCGAAGATCAAAGTTATGTGCGAGGATGGCGTCTCTCGCATGGGTAGGATTCCCGGGAAGATCAAGAAACGCATGTGGATAAGAGAGGGTGACCTCCTTATCGTGAAGATCTGGGAATTCCAAACCGACAAATGCGACGTCCGCTTCCGCTACACCAAGACGCAGGCTTCCAACCTCAGTCGGAGGAACCGGATCCCCAAGAACCTGGATGTGTTCTGAGCGGAGATCGGAATGGTAGAGAAGGACGTCTATGCTTACCTAGAGCATCGTGTAGAGGCTTTGCGCCGCACCGACAAGACCGGTGACGAGCGCAAAGTTGTGGACGAGGTCTTCGACAAACAGACCTTGATGACCCTCTACGAACTAATGACCGCAGGAATGCTGGAGTCCGTGGAGTATCCCATCTCCACAGGCAAGGAGGGCAATGTCTTCCTGGCCAAGGACCCAGACGGGGACGAGATGGCGCTGAAGATCTTCCGCACCTCCACGTCCACGTTCAAGCGCATATCCAGGTACATCGAGGGCGACCCGCGGTTCAAAGGACTCAGCGGTAGCCGTCGAAAGGTCATTTATGCTTGGACAGGCAAAGAGTACCGCAACCTCCAGAGGTACTACGAAGCGGAGGTGAACGTACCTGAGCCCATCGCCCACAAGAACAACTGCCTATTGATGGAATTCCTAGGTGAGAACGGCGTATCCGCCCCCAAGCTCAAGGATGCCCATATGAACGACCCGGACGACATCTACGAGGGGGTGCTGGCATTCATCGTGGACGGCTACCGGGAGGCCAGACTGGTACATGGTGACCTCAGCGAGTACAACATCCTATTGATGGATGATGAACCCATACTCATCGACTGCGGGCAGGCCATGACCGCTGACTTTTACAACGCCGCGGAATTGCTGGAGAGGGACATTCGCAACGTGAACCGTTTCTTCCGCCTGCGGGGCGTTAAAGTGACCGAACAGGATGAGATCCTGGAGATGGTCCACGAAAAAGAGGAGGAAGAGGAATGAGAATCATCAGGATACCACAGGATCGTGTGGGTTCGCTCATTGGTGTGAAGGGAGAGACCCGCAAGATGATCCAGAAGATCTCTGGCGTGAAGATGAAGATCGACAGCGAGGGAGAGGTCACCATTTTTGACGACAAGGCGGAAGACCCTTTGATGGGACTAAAGCTGGTGGAGGTGGTGAAAGCCATCGGCCGGGGGTTCACGCCCGAGAAGGCCATGCGGCTATTCCAGGACGATGAGTACCTGGAGATCGTGGACATAAAGGAGTTCCTGGGAGGTAAGAACGCCCAGGTGTCCCGCGTTCGTGCCCGTCTCATCGGCACCGGGGGCAAGACCCGATCCATAATTGAAGACCTGACCGGGGTGAACATGGTCATATACGGCAACACCGTGGCCTTGATGGGCGACTCCGTCACACTGCCGGTGGCCAAGCATGCCGTGGAGCTCCTGCTCCGAGGCAGCGAGCATTCCACCGTCTACAAGTACCTAGAAGGCCAGCGTCCCCGCCTACGCATCGCTGAGATGGGTTTCGAGATCTGAGGTCTGGAATGTACAGAGATGATTCTTGGATTCCGGAGGCCTTGCCCAAGGCGGAATCGGCCGCTGATATGGGCCTATGCGACCACTGCTTGGGCCGGCTCTTCGGCAAGATGGGCACCGGCCTCACGAACGACGAGAGGGGTGCCATGCTCCGACTGGCATTGGGAGGCATACCGGCTCATTCCGAGCCTTGCCGTCTTTGTGAGGACATCTTCGACATCGTCCCTCGTTTGGCAGAGGCTGCCGCCGAGGCCATCCTGACCGTGGAATCAGAGAACTTCCTCATCGGGACCAGAGTGGACCCTTTGATCGCCGATCGGGAGTCCAAGATCTGGGATGAGCTTGGAAAGGACCAGGCCGAGCCTATCAAATCAGAGTTGAACCGAGAGATCGGGAAACACGCCCTGCCTTTGATAAACAGGAGGGTGGAATTCACCAACCCTCAGGTGGTGGCATTGGTGGACACCCGTTTCGCCAACGTGGAACTGGATATCTCCCCTGTGTTCATCTACGGACGTTACTGCAAGCTTTCCCGAGAGATCCCGCAGACCATCTGGCCATGCCGGTCCTGCCGGGGCAAGGGCTGTGCCCGCTGCCATGGCACCGGCAAGATGTACTCCACTTCCGTGCAGGAGGTCATCGGAGACCCCGCCCGTCGAATGGCTGACGCCACTGAGCACTTCTTCCATGGCATGGGCAGGGAGGACATCGACGCCTTGATGTTAGGGGACGGGCGGCCCTTCGTTCTGGAGCTCCGTTCTCCTCGCATACGTGACATCGACCTTGACCAACTGGAGGCGGAAGTGAACAGGTCGGAGTTGGCGCAGGTCTCCAAACTGCGTTTCTCCAGCAAGGACGAGGTGCGCTGGGTGAAGGATGCTTCCCCTTCCAAGACCTACCGTGCCCAGGTACGGGCAGAGGGTAAAGTTAATAAAGAAAGAGTAAATGAGGTAGCAAAGTCATTCAAGAATCTCCATATTGACCAGAGGACCCCAGTGCGGGTCGCTCATAGAAGGGGCGACCTGGTGAGGAGAAGGGAGATCCTGTCCGTGGAGGCGGAAGTCCTGGGGGACGACGTCTTCCTACTGGTCCTGGAGACGGAATCCGGGACCTATGTCAAGGAGTTCGTCTCTGGAGACGAGGGGAGGACCAAACCGAGCTTCTCGGAGAGGTTGGGAGTCCCTTGCGTGGTGGAGGCCCTTGACGTGATGAGCATCAACGATCAATAGCGAGTGAGGAATTTACATGGTTAAGGCATCCAAAGGGACGAGAACCAAGACCCGCAACATCATCAAGAAGAAACCCCGGGCCCGCGGGCTATCTCCCATCACGTTGGAGATGCAACGGTTCGATGTGGGTCAGAAGGTCAACATCGTCATCGACCCCAGTGTCCACAAGGGCATGCCATTCTCCCGCTTCCATGGCAAGACCGGTACGGTCCTGGCGGAGAGGGGAAGGGCATATGAGGTGGCAGTTCGTGACGGCAACAAGCTCAAGACCGTCGTGGCTCGCCCACAACACCTGAAGAAGAACATCCTCTGAAGGAAGGTCAAGACATGGAAAACGAGCGATACGTCAGTATAGCCGAGGTGAAGAGCATCTTGGAAAAGGAGAGCGCCTCCCGGGAGCTAACCAACGACCAGAAGGCTGCATTGGATCACGCTGAGAAGATCGCCGTACTCTCCGTGGAAGACAACCAACAGATTATCGACGAGCTTCGGGCATTGGATTTCACCACCGATTTCACTCGCTACAAGATAGCTGACATCCTCCCTCGTTATCCGGAGGATGTCAGAGCCATTTTCTCCAAGGAACGCATCATCCTCGAAAACAACCACATAAATCAGATAATTGATATAGTGGTTAAGCACCTTAAGTGACAGTCGACTGACAGGGTGATCCTTTGGAGGAATACGCATTTATTTTAGATTATTTAGCCCAAGGCCTTCCGGCCGGGATGCACAGCAGGCGTGAGCCTGTCTGTTATGCCGTTGGAGAGACCGAGTTCAAACTCTTCGAGCTGGAGCCCAAGGCTGGCGCCATCGTCAACATCGGAGAGAAGGTTTACATCGGAAAGGACCCTGATAAGAGGAGTATCATCGCCCATGTCAAGAGAAGGATCGGGTTCCAGGAGCTGACCAATGCCGCCCAGTCGGAATTGGAGTTCGTGCTGATCGATATCGTCAAGTCCGATCCCCAGAGATTCATCCGGATATTCAACGAGGCACAGCCCATCAACCGCAAGAAGCATCTCCTGGAGGAGCTGCCCGGTGTGGGCAACAAATCAGCGGTGGCCATCTTCCAGGAGCGCCGTAATGGAGTCTACAAGGACTTCGAGGACCTCACTGCCCGGGTACCATCGATTAAACACCCGGAGAAACTCATCTCCAAGCGTATCGAGCTGGAGCTCGCGGATGACAACCTGAAGTACAGGATGTTCGTGGCGAGATGAGCCGCAGGGATACCGGCAGGCAGATGGCGGAGAGCGGGGTGGTCCCCCGCAAGAGCCGTGGTCAGAACTTCCTCACCGACGAACGGGTGGCCGATAGGCACGTTTCCTTTGCTGACATCCGTCCAGGTGAGAATGTTCTGGAAGTAGGCCCGGGTCTGGGTATACTCACCGACCGTCTTTTGGAGGCCTCAGATTCCGTCACCGCCATCGAGGTGGA
This sequence comes from Candidatus Methanomethylophilaceae archaeon, assembly GCA_028694055.1. Classification (GTDB taxonomy): domain Archaea; phylum Thermoplasmatota; class Thermoplasmata; order Methanomassiliicoccales; family Methanomethylophilaceae; genus JAQUUA01. Next base: position 9,623 of record JAQUUA010000017.1, read on the forward strand.
CCCCAAACTGGCGGAATACATGCGGAACCGCCATGGAGAACGGCTTCGACTGCTGGAAGGGGATGCCTTGGAGATGGAGTTCCCCCCCTTTGATGTCTTCGTCAGCAACCTTCCTTACAGCATCTCCACCCCCATCATATTCAAATTGCTGGAATACCCGTTCCGTCGGGCCGTGGTCATGCTGCAGAAGGAGTTCGCAGAACGCATGGTGGCCCAGAGAGGAGAGTTGGATTACTCCCGCCTCTCTGTGAACGTGTACTATCGAGCAGAATGTCGTCTGCTGGAGACTGTTCCGGCGTCACGTTTCAAGCCCCGCCCCAAAGTGGATTCCGCCTTGGTCGAGATCGTCCCCCGCCCATCACCGTTCCCGGTGCAGGACGAGGATATGTTCTTAGAGGTGGTGGACCGGTGCTTCCAGCATCGGCGGAAGAAGATACGCACAGCACTGAGGACCCATGAGCTCATGCCTGATGATGAGACAGGCATACCGTACCTGGATGAGAGGATCGAGATGCTCTTCCCCGCCCAGATTGCAGAACTCTCCGACATCCTCTCCCAGCGTCTCCGTCCCAGCCCATAAAGGATATACACCGCGAGAGGCATGGGGGCAGCATGCAGATCGGTCTGGTGGGGAAACCCAACGTGGGGAAATCCACATTCTTCGGTGCGGCCACCATGGCCCCGGTGGAGATCGCCAACTACCCATTCACAACCATAGCGGCCAATAAGGGCGTGGCCTTCGTGCGGTCCAAGTGCGCCTGCAAGGAGCTGGGAGTGGTTTGCAACCCCCGTAGCTCGGCCTGCGTGGACGGGATACGCCTCATACCCATAGAACTCCTGGACGTTGCTGGCTTGGTACCAGACGCCTGGCAGGGTAAAGGCTTGGGGAACCAGTTCCTAGATGACCTACGACAGGCTGACGCCCTCATCAATGTCATCGATGTCAGTGGTTCCACGGACATAGAGGGGATATATTCCAAGCCGGGTGAGAACGACCCCATGCAGGACATAGATTTCCTTCTGGATGAGGTCGACCACTGGATATTCAACATCATAGACAAGGGCTTCGACCGCATCGCCCGTCAGGCGCACCTGCAGGGGATGAAGATCGAGACCGCCCTGCATGAGCGTCTGGCTGGATTACAGATCAACGAGACCCAGATCGCCAACGCCCTCCGGGATCTGCACCTTCCAGAAAACCCCACCCAATTCACTCCGGAGCATTTGCTGTCCATCGCTAGGGCGGTACGTGCCATCAGTAAACCCATGATAGTGGCCATGAACAAAGCAGATGTGGCTCCAGACGGCAACATAGAACGGGTCTCAGCGGCCTGTAGCATCGCCGTGCCTACCATGGCCGAGACCGAGCTGGCCCTGAAGAAAGCCGACAAGGCCGGCCTGTTGCGCTACATCCCAGGTGACCCAGGGTTCCAGATCAAAGACGGTGCCAAGCTCAATGATGGGCAGAAGAAAGCCTTGGAATACATGCAACACAACATGGAGCGGTTTGAGGGGACGGGCATACAACGTTGTCTGGAGACGGCGGCATATCAGCTCCTGGACCTCATAACCGTCTTCCCCGTGGAGGATGAGAACAAGTACACCGACCATGATGGTCGTGTGCTGCCGGACGCATTCTTAGTGCCCCGCGGATCCACAGCCAAGCAACTGGCGTATCGTGTGCACACCGACCTGGGGGACAATTTCATCCGTGCCGTCAATGCCAAGACCAAGCGCACCGTGGGGCACGACTACGTCCTCCAGGATGGAGACGTCATCAAGATCGTGTCACGGAGGTAGAGATGGGAAGCTGGGACGTCCGATTGCTGAGCGCATACTACCGTCCCGAGGGGGACGAGGTGGTCATAGAGCTCTTCGGCAAGACTAGAGAAGGAGATTCCATAACTGTCATAGACCGCGGCTTCCATCCCTATTTCCATGTCATGGAGCCGGGCCCGGACATCGAAGAGGAACTCCGTAATGACGTTGAGGTGCTTTCTCTGGTACACGATGTCCTCTATGACCAGGGCAAGGACCGAGATGCGTTGAAGGTCACCATCCGTTATCCCTGGAAGGTCCCGGAATACCGCAACCGCTGGAAGAAGAAGTACCGTATCGTGGCCGCAGACATACCCTTCCATCATCGTTACATCTACGACAACGACATCCATTCCTGTATCCGCGTCCAGGGCAGCGAGGTGAAGTCCGATTATGCGACCCGTCTCGCAGTGGAGATGACCAGTTTCGAGAACATCGAATCCTTCGACCCGGGATTGAAGATCCTGTCCTTCGACCTGGAGAACAGCATCAAGCACGACACCATTTACACCATCTGCTACGTTCTGGGGGAGAACGGCCGTCTCCGACCGGGTGAACCCATACATGGTGATGAGAGACACATCATCGAACGTTTCGGAGAGGTCATCCGTGAAGAGGACCCGGACGTCATCAGTGGATACAATATCGACAACTACGACATTCCGAAAATCATAGAACGGGCCAAGGCCCTGAAGATGCCTCCTCTCCGCTGGGGTCGGGACAACGGTGAGCCCAGACCGGTAATGGACCGCTTCTGGAGGGTGAAAGGCCGTTTGGTTGTGGACGCCTGGTGGGCTGCCAAGAAGGAGCTCCGGCCCAAGAGGGAGACTTTGAACGCCGTCTCCATCCTGGTCCTGGGGGAACAGAAGTTGGATGTGGACCCCAAGCGCATGGATCAGGAATGGGATGAGAACCCCCAGAGGGTGATGCTCTACTGCCAGAAGGATGCGGAGCTCTCTCTTCGCATCTTGAATGCCGTGGAGTCGGTTCGTAAAGGCATGGACCTGGCCACGGTCTCCAAGCTGCCGGTGGAGGATGTGCTGACTTCCGGCTCCTCCCAACTGATAGACTCCATCCTCATCCGAGAGGCGGACAGACACAAAGTAGCGGTGCCCATGACCGGTAAGTTCACCCGCGCCGACCAGATAGAGGGAGGCTATGTGCACAGCATCGATGCGGGCCTCTACCATTGGGTGTGCACCCTGGATTTCAAATCCATGTATCCCTCCTTAATAATCGCCAAGAACATCTGCTTCACCACCCTCTCGCCTCGTGGCAGCAACATCAGCCCGTCCGGGGCCCGTTTCCTATCCAAAGAAGAGAAGGAGGGCCTCTTGCCCCGCATCCTGAAGGAACTTATGACGGAAAGGGACCGGGTGAAGAAGAAGATGAAGGAGTCCAAGGATGAGGAGGAGAGGCGGTACTACAACGGACTGCAAGAAGCGGTGAAGATCCTCATGAACTCCTTCTACGGCGTCTTCGCCTCCTCTTTCTACCGATTCACGGACAAGAGCATCGGCAGTTCCATCACCTCCTATGCCCGGGAAACGGTGAAAGGCATCATAGCCGAGTTACAGTCCGAGGGCTTGACGGTCATCTACTCCGATACGGACTCCATATTCATACAGTCCCCGCATGACAACCTGGATGCCACCGTGGAATTCGGCAAGGAATTGGCCACGCGGTTCTCCCGAGAAGGAGGCCAGCTGGAGTTCGAGAAGATCATGGAGCCCCTCTTCTCGCATGGCAAGAAGAAGCGTTACGTGGGGAATGTGGTCTGGCCGCACACCGAGATGCTTATCCGCGGATACGAGGTGCGTCGCACCGATTCCTTCGACCTCCAGAGCGAGATGATGACCCGGGTCTTCGAGCTCATCCTGGCAGAGAAGGAGGAGGAGGCGGTGGCCTACGTCAGGAAGGAGGTGCAAAGAACCCTGGACGGAGATGTGGAGTTGGAGGCCCTGGTCATATCCCGGACCTGCAAGGAGTTCGACGCCTACAAGGAGCCAGACAGCATGGCCAACGTCCAGACCGCCAAGAAGATGATATCCATGGGCTACGAGTTCATACCGGGCATGAAGGTCTCCTGGATCGTAACCAACTCCAAGAGGACCCCGCAGGAGGTGGAGCCCTACATCCCAGGCCGACAGTTCGAAGCCAAACCCGACTACCGTTACTACGCGGAGAGGTTGGCCCATACCATATCCCGAGTGACCGAGGTCTTCGGATGGAATGAGAACGACCTCATGATGGGCAGCCAACAGTCCACCCTCTTCAATCAGGATTTCCAGGGGCGGTCCGGCGATTCCAGGCCTGCGTCCTCAGTCTCAAACAAGGGTTCCAAAACGGTGAAGAAGCCCTCCCTCTTGGATTTCATGTGAGGTATCCAGATGGGTATCGGAACGGCCATGGGCCCATTGGAACAGTTCTAACTCACAGCAGTTCTGTCCAGAGCGCCGAACCATTGACATGACCGTCTGTTACCGGCACAACTTCACCCTGGAGCCCCAATGACACCAATCGCCCCATAAACCGATGCCTGTCCTCATCCGAGATGTCCTCCCACCCATACACCAGGACCAGGTCTGCCTCCCGCATATGATTGCGCAGAGGCCTCTGGAACATGGACCATGTTTTCTCGAAAGTGCAAGCATCCAGGACTAGGATGAAGGTCACCTTGTGCACATCCAGGTCTACGGCATCGTCCAAAGCGTCCTTGACTTTTCCGGGGTCAGTGGTTCCAGATGGTTCGAATATCACGAATTCCGGCCTTCCTTGAAGATGGATCTCCCGCATTATGCTGACCAGGTCGGTCTTCAAAGAGCAACTCACACAACCCCCCTTCATGTCCCGAGCCAGAACGCCGTTGTCAGAGATGAAGGAATCATCCATGCAGGGTTCCCCGTGCTGGGATGAGATCACTGCCACTCTACGGCTCCCATCAGAACGCAGGGACCTCATCAACCCCCGGATGATGGAATGCCTATCCACGCCGAGGGAACCAGAGACGATTATGAAATGCATGACCCACCGGATTGAAGATTGCACCAGAGGGTTGATAAGGATTGTCCAAATACTACATTCCGTGCTAAAGGGCTTCCGGACGCTATGAGCTGTGAAGAAGATTTTTATACTCTGTCGCAATCGGATTTACCCAGCGACGGGAGGAAATCCCGTTGGAGATGTGCCCCTTGGGGTGAATCCGTAAACGCCGGTGACGGCAGGTGATACAAATGGACGATAAGAAGAATGGTGCCCTGAACTCCACTGCGGGGAAGGGAATGTACCACTACATAGCCGATGCCTGGAAGAATCCAGACAAATCCTACGTCAAGGAGCTGAACAAGCAGAGAAGGATCCTGTGGCGCAGGGAGGAGAACTTCTGCCGTATCGAGAGGCCCACCCGTCTGGACAGGGCCCGTAACCTGGGCTATAAGGCCAAACAGGGCTACGTCATTGTAAGAGGAAGGGTCCGAAAGGGAACCTTCCAGAAGAGGACAATCCGCTCTGGCCGCCGTGCCAAGAGGAAGGGTATTACCAAGATTACCGTGGGCAAGAGCCTTCAGCGCATTGCCGAGGAGAGGGCCCAGAAGAGATACCCTAACCTAGAGGTGCTGAACTCCTACTGGGTAGGAAGGGATGGCCAGCAGGAGTGGTTCGAGATCATATTGGTCGACCCGCACCACCCGGTCATCAAGTCCGACCCCAAGATCAACTGGATTTCCGGAGGATCCCACAAGAACCGCGTCTACCGCGGTAAGACCTCTGCCGGAACCAGGGGAAGAGGGTTGTACAACAAGGGCAAGGGTGCCGAGAAGCTCAGACCTTCCATCAACGCCAACAAAGGCCGTGGAAAGTAGGCTTCAAACCATACCCATAAACATTTTCTCAATATCTTCTTTTGACATCCCCACCAATGGATGGAATGCTGTTATGTCGGGGTCGTGAGATTCCTTGATCTTCTCGAACTGGTCCAAGGTATGGCCGTACACCACTCCAAGAACGCCACGGGTCTGATTGATTTCCGCCCATTCACCGGTGTACCTCTTCAACTTGGGGTCGTATCGTTCCAATAGCTCCATGGGACCGTCTCCCATGACCAGGGCCTTACAGCCTCGGCGCATCATCATCCAAGCGGCTAACGCTCCCTTCTCATCATCCACCACAGCCACCACCTTGCCTTGGCTCCCCAGTGGCAGCCCTCCCGGCCCAGATAGGTAATCCTGGAAGATGAATGCCTTCTTCTGACGGACCTCCACGAAGAACTCCACGTCCGGCCGGTTTAGATCCACTTTTATGCCTAGATGCTCATTGGCCAAGAATATGGCTGAACCGGCCTCCCGGCCCAGGTCCACGGATGTGAAATCATGCACCCCTTCCCTCCGCGGACGGACGGCGAACGTCTGCCCGGACTGCAATCGGCCTTGGGAATACTCCGCCGTCGCATCACATATCTCCCTCAGACCGCCTTCATGAAGCTCCACTAAGGACACTGATGCCACTCCGAAGACCCTTCTCAAGGCCTTCAACGTCTTATCGGGGTCCTCGCATTCCACGTAAAGGCGGCCTTCATCGCCGCTGATCAGCGATTCCACTCCATCCCTGACCAACATATCGGTGATGTTATCACGGAGCATGGATTCGAACTTCTTGCGCACAGGACGGCTCTTGAGGCCTATCTCCGCATACCGGACCAGAATGAGGGGCACATCCCGTCTATTC
>JAQUUA010000120.1 GCA_028694055.1 Candidatus Methanomethylophilaceae archaeon
TGGCAGTTCAAAGGACAGAGCTACTCCTTGAACCTCAGCATCGAGAACCATCTCTGCTACTATTACTATGCTCACGACATCCCTCGATATTACACCGATGCCACGGCAGTGAGGGCTTTCGTCACCCCGGACGATCCGCTCTTGGTCTCTTTGGCTGATAACCTGAGCGCCCTATTCCATCCCGATTGGACCGTGGCGGAGAAGGCCGGGATGGTCATGGCCATGGTGCAGTACATGACCTATGCCCTTGACAATGAGAGCTCTGGTGCCAACGAGTACTGGAGTTTCCCCGTGGAGACCCTTTTCGTCGGCATGGGCGACTGTGAGGACAGCACCCTGCTCTTGGCGTCTTTATACAAGTATTATGGATACGAATGCGCCGTGTTGCTCTTCTTCCCAACTGAACCGGACATCGCCGGTCATGCCGCTGTGGCCTTGGCCTTGGATGATTGGGAAGGATTCTATTACAATCATGGAGGTATCCGCTACTACTACGTGGAGACCACTTATCCGGGTTGGGAAATCGGGGAGATTCCAGATGATTACGAAGACGTGGAGGCCATATTCATAACGGTCTGATTCCCGACTGACAAGAGAGATAGTCAGATTCGGTACCCTCATGGAATGGCAATTATACTCGTTCATCATTCGTCATCCCATGCCTCCAGGGCGTCAAAGCGACCTGTCATTCTTCCAGAAACCCGACATCTATGTCCTAGACACCGAGACCACGGGGTTGAAGGGTTATCCTTACGACCATGTGGTGGATGTGGCTGTCTGCCGTGTCTCCTTGCAAGACGGTACTGTGGAGGAGGTCTTCTCCAGCGTGGTGGGGCATGACGTGGCCTCCTGGGACCAGGCCACCAAGGGTGCTTGGATATTCGAGAACACCGACTTGACCATAGAGATGGTGGCGGATGCGCCTCCGGTCGCTGATGTGGCCGCAGAGCTGAGGAATATCCTGCAAGGCTGTTTTGTCACCAGCTTCAATGTGGACTTCGATTTCCAGAAGTTCCTCTTCCATCCCCCCTGGGATCTGGAGCCGCATATCAGCCTCACTCCCTGCATCATGAAGAGGTCCATGCCCATATGTGCCATACCCGGGACCTATGACCGTTACAAGTTCCCTCGTCTGCAGGAAGCGTACGACATGATCGTTCCCGGGGATCCGGCAGGGATCAGGGGTCATCAGTCCCATAGGGCGCTGTCGGATGCGGTCATGGCTTCGTATGTGCTCATCGAGCTCGATCGCATGGGCAGATACTAGGGATGATACAGGAAGAACTCCCCGTCCCCGCGGCTGTTGCTCTGTTCCAGCACCACCCGGAAGCCCAGATGCCTGTAGAGGTCCAGGTTTTTCCGGTTATGGGTGGACAGGGAGCAGCTGAGCCCACGCCGGTCCAGTGACGATACCAGGGAACGCATGATTTTGGAGCCCTCTCCCTTCCCCCGCCAGGGGGCGGCAGTGAAGAACAGGAAGAGGTAGATGTCGCCGCTCAGCTCCGGTGAGCCGTGCACGGAACGGTCATAAGCATCCGCCATTCCCCATAGCCCGCGCATCTCTTCCATACCCACTGCCGACAGCAGTCCCGCGGTTGTTTCCTCGACGTTACCTTCCAGCATCCGACGCATGGAGAAGCGGGCATGGTCCATGAATCCCAGGAAGGCCCCTCCATCCTTTTGGCTGCGGAGGAGATGCCCCTCCTTCATCACATAATCGGCTGCCGCCAGGAAGAAGGCCCGGGTGCCATGGAAGCGGCTCAGAGGAGGGAAGAAGCCCACCCAGACCGGGTCACGGCAGAAGGACTCCCCGATGATGTCGCCAATCAGCTCCCTCTCGGAGGGATGGCAGGCCAGCATGCCGTCCCGGAGCATGTCCTCCGCCACCGAGGCGGAGGGCGAAGGGCCTGGTGTCATCCTTTCTGACCGTCCTTGGGGGCCATCTTCTGCACCGCCCAGCGCGTGAACCCGTCCAGCCAGCGGTTGCGTAGAACGTTCAGGGTCACCAGCAGCCAGACCACCACCATTCCGGAGATGAAGATGTAATCCACCGGTCGCAGCGGCACCACGCCGGCCACGAACATGGTGACGTCCCACTGGAAGACCAGCCAGACCAGGAAGAACAGCAGGAAGGCCAGGAGGGTGGGCTTGATGTCGTCGTAGAGCTCCCCGTCCACGGACAGGAAGCGGTAATAGGGGGCGGCCAGGAAGATGAGGCTTATCCCGGCCAGGGTGACGAAGGTGAGCATGGCGTTGCGGGCCGCCAGCTCCGCCGACCTCTGTACCAGGCTGGGCTCCACAGATCCTTCATAGGTGAGGAAGTAGCCGAATTCGTCCAGCTGCTGCATGGTGAAGGGTATGTCCACCAGGCCGTTGAGTATGGTCAGCTGGTAAACGGAGTACACCAGGAAGCCGAAGAAGGCGATCAGCATTGCCGCCGGCAGGGCGAAATGCACCACCCGGGGCAGGATGCTCTCCGTGATCCGCTGTGGGCGGGACCACAGGGTCATGAGGAAAGCCACTATGCTCACCGACAGGAAGGCGTAGTAGGCACCGTTGGTGGGCAGCAATGGAATGCTGCCGAAGAACAGGAAGACCAAGAGTATGAGGAATATGAGGGTGAAGTTGCGGGCCAGGTAGAGGCGCAGGACGTTCTTCATGCCGTTCACCACCCGCCGGCCCTCCACCAAGGCCTGAGGCAGAGCGGCGAAGTTGTCCTTTATCAGGACGATGTCGGCGACCGCCCGGGCGGCGCCGCTGCCGCTCTCCAATGCCACTCCCAGATTGGCCTTCTTCAGGGAATGCACGTCGTTCACCCCGTCGCCCACCATGGCCACGTAGCGGCCCTGCTTCTGCAGGATGTCTATGACCTCCTCCTTCTGCTGCGGCCGCATGCGCCCGAAGATGTTGGTGGCAAGCACGGCATCTATCCTCTCCTGGCCCTTGAGGGCATCCAGCTCCGGCCCGGAAATGACATTCATGGCACCAGGGATGGCGGCCTGCGTGGCCAAGGCCTTGACGGTATGGGGGTCGTCCCCGGATATGATCTTGATGTCCATGTCGTTCTTTATGAACACATCGATGGTCTCCCGGCAATCCGGCCGGACCTCGTCCCGTACGGTAAGCAAGGCCACGGCCTTCAGGCCCTTGGGCGACCGTGGTTTGTCCTTGTCGAAGAGGGGTCCGTCCTTCAGCTCCGCCAACAACAGCACCCTTAGGCCCATGGCCGCCTTCTTCTTCACCCGGGCTTTGAGGTCCAGGTCGTCCACCAGGTGGGAGCCCAGGATGTCATAGGCTCCCAGGTACAGGACCTTGCTGTAGCTGTCGGTTCGGATGCGTACGGCACTGTACTTCCGTTCCGAGGAGAACTGTATCTCCTCCAGGAGCTCACAGGGAGCCTCTGGGTACTTGTTGAGTATGGCC
>JAQUUA010000121.1 GCA_028694055.1 Candidatus Methanomethylophilaceae archaeon
CTTCCATGTTACAACCTGTCAGAATTGCTGATGCACCATACGTTTCCGCTAATCCTGCACTAATAGAAGATAGTATTGTGTTGCGCATGGTCACCCATTCTGTAGGACTTTCGGCACTATGCACACCTTTTGTTACTTCTATAGAATAGTCTGTTAGTGGTGTTTTCGTAAACTTGTTAAATATGTTTCTGATATCCAAATGTACATATTTAGCACCAAGCATCTTTGCAACCATCGAAGAAGAACGCTTTTCACTTTGCCATCCACGTTGACCCAAATTCATATTAATAATAATAGTATCCTTAAAACCTAACATCTTCTTAGAAATGAATGCCGCAGTACTGCTATCTAATCCACCACTACACACCACAACAGACCTAGTATTATCTTTTTGTAGTATATGTTTGGATGCTACATCATTTTCTACAGAAAATTGTTTTTCTATTACTATACTATGTGGGTTTACAACGATTGCTGAATACGCAGGAAATGAAGCATACTCCAGTTTATAATCTATAGGTACTTCTGAACCAAAATATAAATACTTTGTAGGTGCATAATGCACATGCAATGGTTGGTAATTCTTAACTATAATGAGTCTGTCTATTACAGCATCATATAGTATAAATACATACGCACCTTCAAGCACACTACATGTTTTTTGAATAGCACTTTCTACATCATTATTAGTAGCCTTTATATTAAGATTGTAAAGCTGTGCTATAACTTGCGAATCCACAATATGAGGTGGTAGATTATATCTTGCTTCTAGTTCTCTATCATTTGAGATAGTACCATTATGCACAATATACGTTCTACCACCTTCAAAGAATGGATGCACATTACCTGTATCTAATGAAGGTACTTCTGGTAAAGGCTGTGCTCGGAAGTTACCAAAAACAAAATCAGCCAGACGAACTTTATTAAATATATCCTCTACAGAATGTTCACTGCTTTTACTTTTGTTTACAGCAACGCCTTTTGTATTTCGACTCTTCGTTAATACACCCCAACCATCAAAACCTCTATAAGAATTAGCTTTTAGAAGTTCTGATAACTCTTTAAAACGTTCTTTTTGATTATAATCTATATAGCCAAAGAGTCCACACATTAAGTTTCTCCTTTATTATTCTACAACCTCTGTTTCTTTAACTTCGCCTACAGGCACTTCTTGAGATGCTTCAACTTGCGCAATATATTCTTCCATTTTAGCTACATCGAAATCTCTAAATTCTGCAATAGTTAAACAATAAATAAAGTCATCATTCATATACTTAATAGTATCTATACTTACTTTAAGAAGTGTATTAAATTCCTTAGCAAATGGATAACCTGTTACACATTCAAACGCAATATACTTAGCGTCTTCTAAACTTTTTACATTTTCAGGTACCATTACTTTAAATGTATTACCTTTTGTTTCAAGAATATTTAAAATACCGCTATTTACAAGTTCTTCGTTTTCTTTTGCTACAGACGAAGCCTCAATATTAATAATAACTTCCATGGCTCGAGTTCCAATATACCTCATGTTATACAATTCCTCCCTATAATAATTTAAATGTGTGTTACTAATATTTGTTCTATATTTTTTTACATACTACAAAAATAGATATGATTCACAATTCATAAGATTCCATCAAATAAATTAATGTTAAGATATCTACTAACTTTTTTTCCATCACACAATCTTTTTTAAAATGATATCTATATACTAATATACTAACAATTTCATGTAATAACATTAATAACTCATGTGTCGATTTAAAATCTATAGTATTACGCATAGCTGGTGTTACAGGACAACATTTTTCTATATCATTATAATCATTAAACATATCTTGCATAACATTGTTGCCTAATAATTGTTTATATTTTTTCTCTAAAATATCTAATAAATTAAAATACGAATTATCTTTTAAAAAACAATATAAACAAAATGGATATGCTTTTTTACATGGTGTAATTTTACCAATATCATTTTCATAGAACTCCATTACCATGCTCTCAAGCATCTTATAAGAACAATCAATAAAAATACATTGCTTAGATAAATCGTCTGGTGTAGACAAAAGCTACACCCCCTTATTCATTTTTTAAAAGAATTTAAATCCACTATATTATTTTTCTTTATTTTATCTATAGTATCTGCTCCGGCGACAACAAGACCACTAAGAGACGCAGTGTATTTTTGTTTAAAGTCTTTATCTATATCTTCAGTATACCAATATAACTTATTTTTCATAAGAACAACTTTTTTAATTTTGCATGAATTAAAAACAAAAGGCATAATACTTACAGATAAACCATTTTCTGTAGGTTGTTTAGCAAATGTAAATACATGATTCAATGTAAACGAATCTGTTGTCTCTTCTTCTATAACACCAATATGCTCATCTGTACCTTCCACCATAGAAAAAACAATTACTTTATAATCCATATAATGATTACCTACTTTCTTTAAAATTATTCCACAATTCGTTCTGCTTTAACAACAGCAAATACATCCATAAACGCTTGTAACTCTTCCGGAGTAACTGTAACATTTTTAAACTTCACATATTCAAATGTTCCAAGAGGTGTAACATCGACCGTAACATTACCTTTAAGCATATTTTTAACAATGTCTTTACACGCATATTAAGTTCCAAAATATAAAAAGCCGTTTCATATGGTACTTGTCTAGACATTAAGTTTTCTAATATACTTGCAACACGCTCTACTTTAACTTTTTCTACAATTCTTTTGTCCACACATTCGCGCAAATATCTCAACTAAACAAAGAAGATTGCGCTTTCACACCTCCTTTAAAAAGGTTGTTGATCCATTTGCTTAATTATACTTGTTTTCGACTCATTAATCAATCTCTTAAAAATATTTTTAAACGTATATGTATATGTAAACCCTAACTTTTCTTTAGCTTTAGTGTTATCACCGTAAGATATATGAATATCACCATTTTTAAAACTATTTGTATACACAACATCTAAATCTGTTTGAAAACCAATTTTTAATAAATCTACTACTTCTTTTAAAGAAATCAAATCTATTATATCTGGACACACATTATAAACATCAGAATCCCATTTGATATCTGGTGTATCCACAATATGCTTTATAAGCTTTGTTGCATTTTGCATATACATGAACGTAAGACTTTGTGTACCATCACCATCTATTACAATTTTATATTTTTCTTTTTCTTCCGGATATCTATATTGCATAGTAGCTAAATATAAAAATTTATTAATAACAGAAAAATTATCTGAATTATCCGGATCAAAATAATCTGAAAACATATTAAAACATCGTAATATAATAGCATTGACAGGATATTTATCCACCAAACTTTCTGCTTTTAACTTGTATCTACCATATGGGCTATTTGGTATACTAACATCAGT
>JAQUUA010000122.1 GCA_028694055.1 Candidatus Methanomethylophilaceae archaeon
GCAGCATCGTGGCCGCCTGGCTGGCTCGTCACAGTCCAGTCACCTTGTACACAGTCGGCACGGAGGGGTCCTATGACATCCGTGCCGGCCGGGAAGGGGCGGAGTTCCTCGGTCTGCCTTGGAAAGGCATCGTGGTCCAGGAGGACGAGCTGCTGGATGCCGTTAGGCATATCATACGCCTCACCGGGACGGTCAATCCAATCATCATATCCTTCGAGATCCCTTTGTTCTTCGTCTCCAAATATGCGGATGAGAAAGTCCTATTCGGCGGGCAGGGTGCGGACGAACTGTTCGCCGGCTACGCCCGCTACGTGGACATGGAGGAGCCACAGAGGATGGAGGAGATGGACAGGGACATGGCCAAGCTCATGGATGAGACCCTGGCTCACGAGACCGCCATTGCAGGCAGTTTTGGGAAGGAGGTCCGGTATCCATACCTGCATCCTCATGTGATCGATATGGTGCGACGCATGCCCATGGAGGAGAAGATGAGCGGGGAGGTCCGCAAAGCCGTCCTCCGAGAGGTGGCACGGATGATGGAGTTGGGAGACTTGGCGGAAAAGAAGAAGACGGCCGCCCAGTACGGCTCCGGGTCCATGCGCACCATGAAGGCCGCCGCCAAGAGCCGGGGAACCACGGTCAGATCCTTGGTGCTGGAACTTCCACAGGAGGTCTGAAGAATGGACAGGATGGACTATGGGGGCATCACAGAGTGGTTGTTCAGCCTGGAGGCGGAAGGCATCAAGTTCGGTTTGGAGAACACCTTGGAGCTCCTGCATCGTGTAGGCGACCCGCATCTGGCCTTCCCCTCCATCCATGTGGCTGGAACGAATGGCAAAGGTTCCACTTGTGCCATGCTGGACTCCGTATTGCGTGCCGCCGGCCTCCGCACCGGACTGTACACCTCTCCGCATCTGGTGGACTTCACCGAGAGGATAAGGGTGGACGGCAAGGAGATCGGGCGTCATGAGGTGGAGGATCTGGCCGAGGAGCTCCGACCCCACATCCTGCATATGCAGGAGGAGGGCAGGAGGCTCACATTCTTCGAGGTGACCACGGTCATGGCGTTCCTGTACTTCCAACGCTCAGGCGTGGACATGGTGGTGGCCGAGACCGGCATGGGTGGCCGTCTGGACTCCACCAACGTCCTCTTGCCGGAGCTCAGCGTCATCACCCCCATAGGCTTGGAGCACAGCCACTTCCTGGGAAGGACCATCGAGGAGATAACGTTCGAGAAGGCCGGAGTCATCAAGCCCGGCCGCCCGGTGGTCACCAGCAACGCCGGCGAGGCCTTGGGGGTCATCCAACGTAAGGCGCAGGAGCTCGGGTCAGAGATGCATGTGGTCAGCCAACCCCCATATTTCGATGTCATCCGAGAGCGGGGCCCGGCCATAGTTGAGAAGGACGGGCACCGTTATGAGATCGGCCTGAACGGGGCGTTCCAGATCCAGAACGCCGCCATGGTGTTGGAGGCATTGAAGGCCCTGGCGAATCCGGCTGTGGATCGTGACGCCATGCAGAAGGGGCTGAAAGAGGTGCGATGGCCGGCCCGTTTGGAGAAGGTGGCGGAATCGCCCACCATAATCTTGGACTCCACCCACAATGCCCCGGGGGCCGTTTCCTTGGCCAAGGAGATCCCACACCTGGGTGACGAAGTGGTCATGGTCTTCGGCATCCTACAGGACAAGGATGCCGATGCCATGTGCCGTATCCTCGGGCCCACGGTGAAGAGCGTGGTGATTGCCGAAGCCAGCACCGACCGGGCCATGGCCGCTGACCGTCTGGCCAAGGTCATGAGCTCCTACAACAAGGACGTCGCCTTCGAGGAGTGCATCGGCGATGCCCTGACCCGGGCCATGGAGATAGCGGGCTCGGAAGGGACGGTGCTGGTGACGGGCAGCATCTATCTGGCGGGGGACGCTCTGCGATGGCTGAAAGCAAGATGAGCCTGGTCCTGGACCGATTGGCCCCCATATACAAGGAGGGGGTGTTCCCAGGCCGTTCCGACCAATCCGGGCCGCCTTCCTGGCCGGATGACCCTTTCCATGTGCTCATTGCCACCGTCCTCTCGCAGCGCACCCGGGACGAGAACACCCGACGTGCAGCGGACAAACTCTTCCAAGCCCTTCCAGATATCGTCTCCATGGCCCAGGCCGACCCGCTGGCCATGGAGGACCTCATACGCCCGGCGGGTTTCCCGCGTCAGAAAGCCGTCGCCATCCAGAGGATCTGCCAGGAGATCCTGGATTCCTTCCATGGGGAGGTGCCATCGGACATCGATTCCCTGTTACGCCTGCCTATGGTGGGCAGGAAGACCGCCAACTGCGTCCTGGCCTACGGATTCGGCATGGACGCCATCTGTGTGGACACCCATGTGCACCGTATCAGCAATCTCCTAGGGGAGGTGAGCACCCGCAGCCCGGACGAGACGGAGATGGCTTTGAGGGCCAAGGTACCCCAGTCCCGATGGCGCGACATCAACCGCTACCTGGTACGTCACGGTCAGGTGCTATGCCTACCCGGTCGGGAGAGATGCCAGGAATGCCCGGTGCAGGACCTCTGCGACCATGGGATGCAAGCCAAGGTGTCGTCTGGCAGTAAATAAATACTTCCCTGCCTTTCCTGGGTCATGCATGAGGTCTCGGTCATGGCCGGGATCGTCGAGGCGGTCCTGAAGCATCTGGAGAACTACGATGTGGAGAAGGTGGAGGAAGTCCACCTCACCATCGGCGAACTCACCAACCTTGGTGCTGACCAGATGGTTTTCGCATATGAGATCGTGACCAGAGGCACCGCCCTCGAGGGCTCTCAACTGGTCATCGAGCCCGAGGCCATCGCTGTCAGCTGCCGGTCATGCGGATACCAAGGCGAGGTGGACTACGTGGAGAACGAGGAGTTCCACAACAGCATTCCTGTTCTTTCCTGTCCCCGTTGCCAGGGCAGCGTGGATGTGGTCTCCGGTAAGAGTTGCACTGTGCGTTCCATGCGGGTGGTGGAGAGATGAGTTTCAAGTTCAGGGACGGAGAGATGGGCAAGCAGATACTGGAGTCCATCGCTTCTTACGGTGGTCAGCACCGGTTCATGCATGTCTGTGGCACGCACCAGGACACCATGGTCCGATTCGGTCTGGAGGAGCTGCTGGCAGACGTAGGGGTGGAGATCAGGCAAGGGCCAGGGTGCCCGGTGTGCGTCACCACCGGCAACGAGATCGGAGCCGGAATCGCCCTGGCGAAGGCCGGTAAGACGGTCTGCGTCTTCGGTGACATGATGAAGGTCCCCACCTCGGAAGGTTCCTTGGACGATGCCAAGGCCGATGGCGCCGATGTCCGGATAGTCTACTCCATCGAGGACGCCGTCCGCATGGCGGAGGAGCAGG
>JAQUUA010000123.1 GCA_028694055.1 Candidatus Methanomethylophilaceae archaeon
CGCCCACGGTGTCCACCTTGTTGATGAGCACCATGCTAGCCACGTCGATCTGGTTGCGGAGGGGCCTCTCGAACATCTTCTTGATCTTCAGGAAGCGCTCGGCGTCCAGGACGATGATGACCTTCACCCCGGTGATGTTGATTCCGGAGACATCCTCCAAGGAGGTGATGATGTACTCCGGGTCAGCGATGCCGGTGGGTTCGATTATCACCATGTCCGGGTCCATGTTGACCTCCAAGAGACGGAGGGTGTTGATGAGGCCGTCCTTGAGGGTGCAACAGATGCACCCTCCCTTCAGCTCCTTGACGTCCAGCCCGTACTTCTCCAGCACAGCGCTGTCGATGCCTTTCTTGCCGATGTCGTTCTCGATGACGGCGATACGCAGCCCCTTACTCTCGTTCAAACGGCCCAGAATATCGATGATGACGGAGGTCTTGCCGACCCCCAACAGACCAGAGACTATAACCAACTGCATCCGACAACCTCCATGAGACGGCCAACGACAATCGTTGCCAGCATTGATAATGTTTGTCTTACCACAAGTAATCGGAATCCTCTTCCAAACAGCCGGAGAAATGACGCTCCAGGATGTCGATGTCAGCGGAGATGCGGTTGTTGCGGCAACTCATGCACTCGATGTCCTTACCCAGCCTCTGTTTGAGGTTGATGACCCGTTTATCGAGGTCCACGATGCAGCCGCAGGAGCAGTAGACCTTGGTGATCTCGCCCATGGGCAGAAGCCCCTGATAGGACGAAATACTCATGCGGGGACGCTCCGCCGCCGGGCTTTGCGCCCCATGTCCATAGCTACCGCTACACTCGTTTTACTAACCAATTCGCATCTCCCCCCAGAGATGACAGAGAAACCATTTCGGGAAGACCGCGTCCTCCTTCATCCCTGCTATCTCTCACTATCTTTGTAATCAATATAACCCTTTCGATAACAGAAAGGACGCCTAACCGTCATTTAAATACCGGACGTATCACTCCGAGACGGTGAAAGG
Organism: Candidatus Methanomethylophilaceae archaeon; assembly: GCA_028694055.1. Classification (GTDB taxonomy): domain Archaea; phylum Thermoplasmatota; class Thermoplasmata; order Methanomassiliicoccales; family Methanomethylophilaceae; genus JAQUUA01. The sequence continues at coordinate 1,005 of JAQUUA010000123.1, forward strand.
AGGCTAGATCGCCTTGATTTCAGAAGCATCAACACCATGTCCAGACCTTTGACGCCGTTAATTGTTCGACGGTCTACCACTGATATATAATCCTGAGTGCGGAAGCAACAGATATGCGGATTAAATATTGTTAACATCCTCTATTTGCCGTAGCACGCTGTCACGGATTTCCTTGGCGCTGCGAGGTTCGTTGCATCTCCTGCCACCCTTCAGCAGCGGCACCTCCATCATCTCCATCTGCGAGCCGCAGCCGCAAACTATACTGTCATCGGAATGCAGGGAGACCTGCCACTGGTAGCATTGCGGGCAACGGTAAGGGTACTTCCGACCGCTGAACTTCCCCCGCTTGGACATCGGCTCCCCGTCCACCTCCACCAGGTCCAAGGAGAAGTCCAGGGTGGGGGCGTTGCTGATGCTGGTACCCACCGCGAAGCTGTCCACGCCACTGCCGGAGAGCTCTCGTATCTGCTGTTCGTCCAAGCCGCCGGAGGCGATTATGCGCACCTTCTCGTGGCCTTGCATGTCCATCTCCCACCGTAGCTCCTGCACGATCTGCCGGAAGGAGCCGCGGCGGGAACGAGGGGTGTCCAGACGGATGCCTTGCAGATTGGGCAGGGTCCGGCAGGCCTTCAAGGCACCGGACCTTTCGTCATCGTAGGTGTCCACGAGCATTATGCGGGGGACGGAGGACGGCATGAGGGCATCGAAGGCCCGCAGGGCGGCCTCGTCGCTGCCCATCAACAGCATCAAGGCGTGCGGGACGGTGCCCACAGGCTCCTTGCCGATGAGCTCCGCCCCCTGAGGAGAGGCCACGTCGTCACAGCCACCGATGTACGAGGAGCGGTCCAGCATGGGGCTGATGGCCGGATGCATACGACGGTTGCCGAAGGACAGCAGAGGCTTGCCCTCCGCTGCCGCCTTGCAACGGGCGGAGCGGGTGGCCACGCCGCTCGGATGACAAAGCATGCCCAGGATGGAGGTCTCCAACTCGCCGAAGTCCACATAACGCCCTTGGATCCCCATCACCGGCACGCGGGCACCGTTCGCGGCCCTGGGCTGGAACACCGTGCCCTCGGGGATGCCGTAGAGGTCCACAGGAAGCCCTTCCAAGAGCCTCAGGACCTCCTCCGTGCCGCAGAGCACCGCCCAAGGCCAGCCTTCCGGCAGGGAGCTGGCGGTGAACTCCCCCTTCACCACGACGTCCTGCAGGGACTGACTCTCCAGCACCTGCTTGGCACGACGGAAGTAGACGTCCATGGTACGGCCGGAGCGGATGTCATCCGCGTCCGCCAGGAAGAGGTCCTTCAGAACGTCACCTCCGAGGAAGGGACGATACTGGTGCCGTAGAGGGCCATCATCTCCTGCAGGGCCCGGGTTTGAATGTCATCGGTCATGGTCTGCACGCAATCGTTGGGAACCACGGTGCGGTATCCACGATAGAAGGCGTCCGCGGCGGTGTGACGTATACAGACCTCGGTGAGCTGGCCGGTGAGGATCAGGGTGTCAGCGCCGAGACCGTCCAGGTACTCGTCCAGACCGGTGCCGTAGAACGCGGTGTAGACGGACTTCTCGAAGACCGGCTCACCCGCCAAAGGCTCCAGCTCCGGAACGATGCCGCACTGGTCAGAACCCTCCATGGCATGGTCGCCCATGATGTCCAGCTCCGGGTCGCCCATACGATGGCAGTCCCGCACATAGACCACGGGAACACCGGCCTCCCGGGCCCGGTCCAACAACCGTCGGATCGGCGACACCACTTCCAGCATGCGAGGGTCGCCCAAGCGGCCCGTGACGAATTCCTCGATCATGTCCACCACTAGGACGATCCATCTCATGGATGGGGTATGAGCTTTTTACATTAAGGTTATGCTCAGCGGCGGAAGGGCTGGAAACCAGGGAATCTGGCCTTGGAGCCCAATTCCTCCTCGATGCGCAGCAGACGGTTGTACTTCGCCGTCCTCTCGCCTCGAGCCGGAGCACCGGTCTTGATCTGCCCTGAGCCCCATCCCACCGCCAGATCGGCGATGCTGCTGTCCTCGGATTCCCCGGAGCGGTGCGAGACCACCACGTTGTAACCGGCCACGAAGCTCATCTGAGCGGCCTCTTGGGACTCGGTGACGGTGCCGATCTGGTTGACCTTCAGGAGCAGGGCGTTGGCCGCCCCCGTCTCGATGCCTCGGGACAGGCGCTTGGTGTTGGTGACGAAGATGTCGTCGCCCACGATCTGTATGCGGGACCCGAGCTTACGGGTCATCTCCGCCGTGGCCTCGAAGGCCTCCTCTTGGAAGGGGTCCTCGATGCTCAGGAG
>JAQUUA010000124.1 GCA_028694055.1 Candidatus Methanomethylophilaceae archaeon
GAAGGGGGGTCACCCACCAACCCCCCACCCCCTCAGCAAAATTTTTCAGCACCCCCTCACCCCCCGCTCGCAAAGTTTCAATCGACCCCTGCCACATCGACCGGCAACCACACGCCGGAGGCCCGGAAAAATTGTCGGATATTGCGCTGTTTTGTCGGATAATTATCCGATAATCGGCAACCTTACTGACACGGTTTTTTCGCGATTGAAAAAGATTGGGTGGGGGGGTCCCCCAAAAAATGGGCCGGATTACACCACTTCAAGCATCTGGCTGATAATCGAGTTCGCAGCCGGCTCGGCAAAGAACCTGAATGCTGTCTCCCCCTCGCTGGATATCCGGTACATCTTCTCTTTCCGGTTCCCGGAATCCTGTCCCTCTTCAATGAGCCCGGCATTGCGGAGCTGTGCCATGAATGTTGAAAATGTCTGCTGCGACAGATTATTCGCCGGCTTCCTCCCCCGCTTATACTGGGGCACCGGCTTCGATGGATCCGGCTTTCGGACCCTCTGGCGGACATACAATGGCCAGACCTGGCTGAACAGGTATTGTCGGGCAACGAACGGGAAATCCGGGGAGTTCAGCGGTACCGGGCGGTTCCGCAACAGCACCGCGAGGATCGTCTGGTAGTTCACGTTTGCCATCATTGCACGGATGTCCCGGTCCGGCACCGGAACCCGCTGCGGGATCTTCCCGTCAAACGAGGTCCAGACCTCGCCGCCAAGCCATGGCGCAAGGGAGAAGAGCGCCATGCACATCTCCTTTGGCCCGCCCGAAAGGTCGAGAGTGAACCGGGCCTTTCTGTTCTCGCGCCGGATCTTTGTGAGCACACTGCGGGCGGACAAAAAGACCGGGGCAAAGACGGTCTCGCGCGCAAACGGGATGGAGAGGGATAATGAGAGTTCCTTCACTGCCTCGACCGTGTGGCGGGTTGCAGCCCGCTCCTTCTCGACCACGGGATTGGGCGAGGTGCCGTAGGTCTCGCCATCGGCAATAACATACGTGCGGCTGATGCCCGGGAGATGGCGGAGCATTGCCGGAAATGCCGTGTGGATCTTCTCCCCCGCGCTGATAATGTGGACATGGTTGCCCGGATGCATGGATCAGGGTCGCTGATAATCGGTTAAATGTTTTAAGGTCGGCAGGTTCTGAATTGCAAAATGTGCTCCTGGAAAAACCATCATGTGTCAGGAGGCGTCTCACGCCCCGAATCCCAATGGAATATTTCCCGTACCGTGCTTCGTGAACACGCTGTGGCTTTTTGGGCCATCCTCCCTTTTGGGGTCGCCCGGGCGCCTCGTCGAGCTCTCGCTGGGCAAAATACCGGGTCCGGCTCAATGTAGCGTAATTGAAGCCGCCGCGGGGGCGTCCCTTCGGGGGCGGCGGAGGTCATCGTAATGGGGGTATGGGGGCATCAGCCCCCATCAAAGGTACTGCGATAACCCCCGATTTCTCATCGACCCCCATCCCTCTCTGGGAACGGGTGGCGCAAGAGTGGGGCACCATCATTAAAAAAAATGGATTGTTAAGAGCAGATATTACAATTTGCACAGCGTCTCAAGCGCGTCGGTCCCTTCCTTCACCGCTTCCATAAGCGTGAGGACGTGATTGGGGTCCTTCTCGTTCTGGATGCGCAGGCATAAGGAATGGATCGTGAACGCGAGTTCTTCGGTGAGGCCCCCGTCTTCATCGCAGGAGCACGATTCCTCGTTATGATCCACTCCGCAGGTACACGTCTCTCCGTGCCCGTGAACATGGTCATGGTGAGCGGTCTGCTGCATCGCGGCAGTGGTTGCTGCGGGCGCGGCGGCTTTCTCTGCAATCGCGTTCTCGGCACAGACCACGCAGAGGGTCTTGCCCTTCACCTCAAAGAGCGGGCAGCCGCAGGTCTTGCAGGACTTTTCAAGCATCTTCCCCCCTTTTAAGAGGTATTCAGCCATAATCTCCTCTTCCTTTCGTGAAGTCATATCGTAAATCACCGTCGACTCTGATATTCAACCTATATATGTCCGTCCGGCATATTAACTACAGGTACACAGGTGGTAATGTCATGCCCAGCCCTGAAAAAACTATGGAAAACTGTATCCTGATGCTGCAGCACATCCAGGAAGACGGTTCAATACCCCGAAATATCCGGCGCGTAGCTGACGAGACCAAAACGCTGCTCACGAACAATTCCAAGGCAATGGGGCTCCGGGCCGCGGAAGCCATCTCCAAGATCGACGAGATATCAAACGATCCCAACATGCCCATCCATGCCCGGACCCGGATCTGGGAGCTGGTATCCCAGCTCGAGACCATCCCACTGGACTGATCTGCTTCCTCATTTTTAGGAGAGAAAAGAGAGCGGGCGGGAACCCCCCGTCACCGTATCATATCACCCGGAATACCGGCAGCATCCGCCATATCGTTGCCATTCGCGGGAGTCCGGGCAAAGGCAGGATTCAGCCGCCCCGCACTGCAGGTAGTGGCTGAAAAACCGGCCAATCCCCCGGAATTCCTCCCCCCTGACGAAAAACGCTGAAGGGGATCTCCCCCTCTTCCTTATTATCGTGATCTTCCCTACGCTGCCCGGGCCCTTTGTGTGGCAGCAAGGTCGAAGCGATCAAGGTTCATCACTCGGGCCCATGCCGCCACGAAGTCATGGACGAACTTCTCTTTCGCATCAACACTCGCGTACACCTCAGCAAGAGCCCGGAGCTGGGAGTTTGAACCAAAGATGAGGTCGACACGGGTGCCGGTCCACCGGACTTTGCCGGTCTTCCGGTCACGCCCTTCGAACAGGTCCCCGGCTTCTGTTACCGGTTTCCACTCCGTGTCCATGTCAAGCAGGTGTACGAAGAAGTCGTTGGTCAAAGCCCCCGGTGTATTCGTGAAAACCCCGTGCGGGGTGTGCCCGGCACTGGTGTCCAGGACGCGCATACCGCCAACAAGCACCGTCATCTCCGGTGCGGACAGGGTGAGGAGTTGCGCCTTGTCAACCAGCAACGACTCGGAAGGCACCGTGTACTGGCCATGGAGGTAGTTGCGGAAACCGTCCGCTTTTGGCTCGAGCACGGCAAAGGATGCTGCATCGGTCTGCTCCTGCGAAGCGTCCATGCGCCCCGGTATGAAGGGGACCGTCACCGTGTGGCCGGCATTCTTTGCAGCCTGCCCGACACCGGCACACCCGGCAAGCACGATCAGGTCAGCTAGCGAGACCCTCTTTCCTCCCGGGGCCGCTCGGTTAAACTCTCCCTGGATGCTTTCGAGTGTTTTGAGCACTTTTGCGAGTTCTGCCGGCTGGTTGACCTCCCAGTCCTTC
>JAQUUA010000018.1 GCA_028694055.1 Candidatus Methanomethylophilaceae archaeon
ACCCGTGTACACCATGAAGACCGTGAAGGATTCCGGCACCGGCTCTGGAGCGAACTACTTCGCTTCCATCAACCTCTTCACCATCGCCTCCCCGTACACCGCCAGCGACTTCGGGACCGCCAGGACATGGTACATCTACGTCTCGGACACCGCCGCCGACGCCGACACTGGTAGGCTGGATTACGTGAAGCTGCAGGTCAACGGCCGGACGGATCCCTTGAACAGCGACAGTGACGGCGACGGCATATCGGATGGGGAAGAGGTGAACTTCGGTGCCGATGGCTGGATCACCAATCCCCGTTCTGCCGACAGCGATGGGGACGGCGTCTCCGATTACAACGAGATCAATGGCAACACCCTCTGCGGCCACATACTCGATCTCACCAATCCGGACACCGATGACGACGGTTACAACGATAACGTGGACCGCTACTACGGTGACGCGGTGATTCGGCTGACAGTCACCCAATATAAGTCTTGGGAAGATATCAACAACGGCAACACCAGGAATATCTTCTTCGTGATAACTTATGATGGCACCTCGTTGTCGACACGACGGCTGACCGCCAGCACGGGCGGCATGTACTATCCGGGATGGATATACGAGTTCGACGTGCCGGACACCGCCACCTCGGCATCCATGACCCTGTCGGCCGTGGCGGATGACGCCGGATGGCTGGGGGACGACATCAAACTGGATGTGGCCGCCGGCTCGCCCACGGAATATTCGTTCACATACAGCCTGTCGACGTCAGTGACGTACTACCAGACCGAAGGCGGCCGGGACTGGTTCGACGGCGACTCGGATGCCTACATGCGGGTGTCCATGCAGACCCGGGTGGCGGAGAAGGCCCGTGTGATCGTGGTGAACGGCACCGGTGCCGACGGCGATTACGGCCTGGAGACCACCTCCACCGGCTCCTACCGTTACAGTGCTGACGACCAGCTGTACATGGTGAACCTGAACGTCAGCAACCAGAGCACCCATTTCCAGCAAGGTGCGAACACCATCATCGTCCCCCGCGCCATCGCCCTCGCCTGTCAGCTGAACGATTCCTTGGCGAACGTCTCCACCCTGCCGTCGTCCAATCCGTTCCACGGTGCCACGTTCCACTCCACCCAGGGCGGGAGCGGCTCGTCGCACGTGGTGGCCGTGATCAGCAAGAACGTCAACGGTGCCGTGGCGGAGACCATACTGCACATGCTGACGCATGATGCCAGCAACGTCCGTATCGGGAACAACGTCACCATCGCCGCCGACAACGTCTACCTGCTACACCTGCCGAACGATGTGGTCTCGTCCATACCCACGATCATACAGAACTCCGGTCTGGGTGCCGCGCCCAACTACCTGGACCCGTTGAACGTCATCGCCGACATCGTGGACATGGTCTTCAACTTCCTGCTCTACGTGTACACCACCACGATGCTCTACCTGCAGCACCTCCTGGACATCGGACTGCAGAACCTGGGTTCGCTGGTCGCCGCCAGCGCCGCGGCGGTGACTGCGGCCTTGGACGTAATAGTCGACGCTTTCGAGGCTTATGTGGTGTGGATAACTGAAATGATGATGTCTTCCTTGGGAGCCTTTTTTAATCCGATTATTGAATCCATTCAAAAATTGGTGGGTTCGTATTTATGCAATATTATTGCCATCGAATCAGTGATGATACAGGAGATTCAAGAATATGGTTATGCTATGACGGATACGATTCAGCTGATGGCAGATTTAATTTTGGGAGAACTATTCAGATTTTTAATTGATGTTGCGATAGGTATCGATATTATGATCATATCACTCTTATTGATGACAGGAGGTGCGGCATTCCTTCTAGCGATATTGGTAGGTATTTTGATGGGGTATATCATGAACAATGTTCTCAGTATTGCTGTCAACGGTTCAAATGAAGTAGTAACATGTTCCAATTTAGCTAGTGCTTTCACTTTCGCTGTCAATGGATATACTGACCCTGAGACAAATTATACGAGCCAACAGGAGTTCACAGCATTTTCTACTGTATTTACCTTAACGGCTATGATACTGAGTTGCATATTGATATGTGTTGATATGGCATTTATCGTGGGTTTTGCGTTGTCCATTATATCGTTAATATTGGGATACTTGGCATGTGAAGAGGACTCGTTCAATTTAGGTGTAATGGGAATAGCGTGCTCCATTTCATCAGTAATGATAACCGTTGCCGATGCTTTTGTTAAAAAGAGAGCAGACGTTACATTGATTGCAGCATTCTCAATAATTGCCAGCGGTGCGGCGGTATATTGTTCGATTCAGGCTCTGTGAGGACGATGGACAAACAGGTAAGAATGGTCAACCCTTTACGTTTATTGCCGGTAATAGTCAACTTGATTCCATTTCCATTGTTAATCTGGCTAGGCATTTTCGCGTGGTCTGACACCCTGTTGTTGATGGCGATAAGTATCATGCTTTTTATCTGCTCGGGATTGCTGTTATTTGTCAGTCTGTATCCCGGAGTGGTTTATTATCCAACTCATATCATCCTGAGAGAAGATGGCCTGACATTCGAATTCCGTTGGTCCAAACCGAAAGAAGTTCCTTGGGAACTCATAAAATTCGTAGATACTCATGAAACGGAGGACACGGCAGGTATAGGCCTCCGAGGGGAGCTCAAAAGTTATTACATAAATGTGGAAATTGCAAATGCTGTGCGTGACAAATATGCATCCATCATGGGTAGGCATCCGATCACCGGCGATGAATATGACATCAAGAAGAAAGCTCTGAAGAGATTGTGAGGAATTCACGGATGCGATGAGGGGGTCAAAACCATGTATAAAAATTTGGAGAATGACATTCTGGAGGTCAGAGGGGTGACGACGCCTTTTCTAAGGAAAGATACGGCAGTATTCTTATCGGCCGTTGTCATTTTCCTCTCTCTGGGAATCGTAGCCCTAATCAATTCCCGTACACCGGTCATGATGGTTGGAATAATCTCCATCCTTTCAATCATTGCAGTATTACACGTATTCGTATATCTCACAATCTCGAATGATGCTAGGAAGGATTCCGCTTCCATTCTCATGGATGATGAGAAGGTGGCCTTGGAGAATAATTTCATCGACCGAAACAAAGACATCCCGGACAAACTCTACTATAACGATATCGACCATGTGAACATACACTTCAGCCCATCAAATGAGGATCAGGTCCCTTTTCTCATCACGTTCATAACCAAGGAGTGGAAGACTGTCAACGGAGGCATCAAGCAGGCGTCGAGCCTTATTGAAGCCAAGAGTTTCCTGGAAGGTAAAGGTATCAGAGTAGAGGAGCAAAGGTAATCATTCATCGTCACCATGATAGCGACCACCGTTGCCTTGTTTCTGGTTTCCAACATGTTTGGTTACGAACCTAATGGCGGAGGAGGGAGCCAGAGTGGAAGCCGCCAGGTCCGATCTCGGATTGAGTGTCGTTCTTACAGCAGTAGGTTTGGTTCAAGGTATGGATTCAGTGAAAGGTTTTTCATTGGAATGATGGCGATAGATTCTAGTGGTGCAGATATCAATTACTCATAGCAGGTGTTGCATGGATGAATGATGAGAGGTTGAGGGTCAAGGACCCCCGTAAAGCCATGCTGCTGGCGCCATCCCGGGGTTGTTCGGCGTCATCGGCCTCGGGCATTTCTATGCCGGTTACCCTAAGCGCGGGACCTTCTTGATGCTCACGAACCTGTTTGCGCTGTTCTATGCGATCGGGAGTTTCCATTATGGCTATTTCACTATCGGCGTTATTGTATCCATCCTAGTTGTTGCCCTCTGGTGTGGACAGATCAAGGAAGCTCATGACAAAGCCAGGGATCACAACCATTTCCAGGAGATGGAGCGCATATGGTACGGTGACCTGCATGGGAACAAGGGCGCCTTCAGTGTTGGCTCCGTGGATTATGTGATGGAGAACCCTCGGAATGAGATTGACTTTCAGGTGGTGAAGAAGGTTTGTTTATTCCTGTTATTATTCGGCATCCCCCTTTCTTTCGTCTACTGGAGCCCCCTCCCCTTCATAGGTGGAATCGGCGTTGTCACCTTCATATGGGTGGTTCAATGGTATGCGGCCTACTATCGCCATCCCCGACGCATCGGTTTCGGGGAGGAGGGCATGGATCTGCATATGGCCCGGAACCGTATAGTCAAGGTCCCCTGGACGGCATTGGCGGGCACATGGCTCAGCCCAGAGCCCGATAAGACTGCTGCCCAGTCGCTCATGGTTTACTTCGAGACCCGTTGGCACCGATTGCATTTCCCCTTGGCGATGGAGATGCGACGCCGTTATCAAGAGGCCACCGGGCGTGAGCTCCCACTCATCACCATGGATGAGATCAGGCGGGAAAAGAAGGCCATGCGCGAGGCAAGCATCCGGTTGAAGGAGTATTTGAGTCGAACTGTTTGATCTTCTAATGATTAATCAGCGAAGATGTCGAGATGAATCAGCTATAACATCCGGTATACAAATGGGGATAATCGACTAGGATGCGATTATGATATGGTATACGTGGTAATAGTTACGACATGTTAACAAATTATCATATTTCGGCGGGACAGTTGATCTAGTATTGTCGATTGAAGTCCTTGTCGCGATCGATCAATATCTCATCCGCCATCCGTTCCACCACGATGATCAGTTCCGGCGGCAAGGCCTTGCGCATCACGTAGGCGTAGACGATGCCACGGTCCACGATCTCCGATTTCTCTTCTCCAGACGTTATGCTCAGGGTGTCCAGCAACCGCGCGGTCTGCGGTTTCAGGTAATAGCTGCGGCGGACCCTCATGACATCACCGCCAAGATGGGGAATACGGATACGACGGCCAAGGCGATGATTACCAACGCCCGGTCGATACGGTCGATGCGCCTCTGCAGCTCCCGCAGCCTCTGCGACAGCTCGGAGTCGCTCATGGCCCTCATCCTCTCGTCGATGCTGTGGCGTGGTTCCCTCTTATAGGCGTACGTGCCGGGCAGTCCGGCAGCGGTCGTCACCAGGAGCGGTCCTTCCAAGCCCGCTTCATCGTAATCATAAGCGGAGGTTCTGTCAAATAACGGCCGTTTTCTGACCGTAGGTGATTTCATATCGTTATTGATAAAGAGAGGCGCATCCCCATTTTCGACCGGTATCTCTGCGGGTGTCAAAAACCTCTTTTCCCCTGTCAACAAGGACTTCCTTTCTGACATCTGACTTCGCTCACTATCTTCATGTTACAAAATTGAAGAATCAGTGTTTAACGACGAATGTTAAGGCGACGAAGAATCCATTTGCATAATAAATTTCGGGAGCTCACCTCAATACTCATGATGTCTTAGAAAATCGCTCGCATTCTGTTATTCAAAACTAAAGTGCTCGGGGCTCAAAAGATTTCGTTGAAGATACGTTTTATAAACGATATCATACCCAAATCAGACTTCATCAAAATATGTATTCAGGGAAATTCGATACATTGAGGTCGTTACGCAAAATACCTAGAAGTGTCGAAATATATTCCAGGTTCCAGGGGGCCCTCGGGCGGCTTCTTATGCTCCATTTCGTATTCGTTCGCAAAAACCCTGGCTTGTTCGGAAATTTCTGAAAAAACGCCAAGCCAGATTGGTGATGGTGGACCAAGCGGGATTTGAACCCGCGGCCTCTGCCTTGCGAAGGCAGCGATCTTCCGGTCTGATCTATTGGCCCATCTGGGAGGTTCAAGATGGATGCAGGATATAACTGTTTTCATACGGTTGTAATCAGCTTCATCCATTTCGCGCATTGAAGATAAATATCTGCATCGCCATCGTCATTCCTGGTGTTGAAAATGATAGAGCTCACAGAATCCATCATCGATGACTTCAACAAAGCAAAGCCCTGGGCATTCGCCACTTCCTCTTTGACTGGAGAGCCGAACGTATGCATGGTGGGAATGGCCAAATTGGTGGATCCCGGCATCATCTGGATTGTCGATAATTTCATGAAGAAGACTTACTCCAACATCCTGGAGAATCCACGGGGCAGTTTGATGGTGCATTCCTCGGAGACCAAAGGCAGCTATCAGATCAAGGGCGACCTCGAGATTATGAACCACGGCGATGATTATGAGGCGGCAAAAAAATGGGCTCAGGATAAGAACCCCAAGCTACCAGCCAAGAATCTGGTGGTTTTCCGTATCACGGACGTCTACAACGTCAAGAGCGGCCCGGATGCCGGCAACCGCATCAATATGATTTGAAGCTCAGCGACGGCGAGGGGACATATAGGCCTGGGCTCCGCCCATGGCCACCGCCACGGGTATGAAGGCGGCGGTGTAGATGTTACCGCTGATGGCATATAACGCAAGGAAAAGTAACAGGCCGCTGGCGAGACCACCCAGCAGTCCTAGTTTCACATCCTTCTTCTTCAACTCGTCCATGTCATCTGCCTCAGATGTTGATGCCTAGGGTACGGGATGCCTCCAGTACCAAACGATCTACAATCTCTGGGGCGCCGCCCACATAGCCAGCAGGATCCATCGCCTCCCATATCTCTTTATCAGAAAGGATATCCCGAACTGGTGATGCTAACAGAGCGTCCTGCAGGTGCAGGCCGTCTCTCGCGGCCACCATGGAGGCTTCTCGAACCAATTCATGGGCTTCTTGTCTGCCAAGTCCTTTGGCAGCGAGGGCCATCATGACCGGCTCGGCCATAATCATTCCTTTGGCCTGCTCGATGTTATGTATCATCCTCTTCCGGTCGACGGAAAGGTGAGAGAAGACATCTATCATCTTGTGCAGCATGTCATCCAGAAGGACGAAGACATGCGGCAGTACGAACCTCTCTGCACTGGAATTGCTGAGGTCCCTCTCATGCCATAGCACTTGGCTCTCGAAGGTGGGAATGACAAATCCTCGCACTATACGCGCCAACCCGCAGACATTCTCCGAGGTGATGGGATTCTTCTTCTGGGCCATGGTTGAGCTGCCCACTTGCTTGGTTACATCGAATGCTTCCATGGCCTCCGAGAGCTCAGAGCGTTGCAAGTTACGGACTTCCGTACCATAACGATCCAGAGAAGTGGCGATATTCGCCAAGAGGCAGATGAGCTCGGTGTATCGGTCACGTCCAACCACCTGGGTGGCAGCGGGCTCATATCCCAGCCCGAGATCTTCCATGACCTTTTCCTGAATCTGGAAGAAATGAGCGCCCAGGGCAGCGCCGGTGCCTACGGCGCCGGCCATTTTCCCCACCGCTGCTCTTTTTTCCACTTGTTCGAGCCTCTCACGGTGGCGAAGCATCTCTGCCAAGTACCCCGCTATCTTGAAGCCGAAGGTTATCGGGATGGCGAACTGAGCATGGGTTCGACCGACCTCCAAGGTGTCCCGCTCCCGCTTGGCCAATTTCGCCAAGGTTAAAATCAACTCATCCACGTCTGCACGTATGATGCCCAAGGCGGATTTTATCTGTAGGGCGGTGGCAGTGTCCACGATGTCATTGGATGTAGCACCCAGATGAACGTATCGACCAGCATCCCCGCTGGCTTCCGTCATGGCCTTAACCAGTGCCATCAGGTCGTGCTTGGTGTCCCTCTCGATCTCCTTGACCCGGGAGATCTTGACATGGTCCAAATCGGCGATGGCGCTGATAGTCTCGGCAGCCTCATTCGGGATGTTCCCGAGGAAGGCGTGGGCTCTCGCCAGGGCGGCCTCAACCTGCATCTGGAACAGCAGCCGGCTGTCCTCGTCGAATACGCGCTTCATCTCCGCGCGTCCATAGCGGAAGTCAAGGGGGCATAGGTTGCTCATGTAACTTCCAGTGGGATTCCATCTTCACTATTAAAAATATGCTCACTCACTTCCCTCATTAGGAGGCGATTACAATGGGCATTCAACCCCTCTCCGACCAAGTGCTTGACAACTTATAGCCAGTCCTTTGGGAGAATCCTGCGAAAGGCTTATAAACAAATTGTTTTATCCACTTTTTGTTCGCATTCACATTATTGTGTTGAATGTGGGGTCAAGTATTTGAGCGTGGATTTATGACTGATTCTTTGGAGGATATTGAACAGCAACGGAGTATCACCAACAACGATGCAGAGAAGCACAGGCGCTTGAGGGACGAACTGAACAAGCAGACGAAAGAATGGGTGATGAAGCGCGACGCGCTCAACGCCCAGGTTAGGGAACTGGTGGACAAGGCCGGCAAGCACCGGGAGGAGCGCGACGCTCTCAACCAGAACGTCCGGGACTCCAAGAAGCTCCGGGACGAGTGGAACCAGAAGTTCAGCGAGCTCAACGACAAGGTGAGCGAGCTGCGCAAGGACGCTCCCAAGGACAACGGACCACCCATCAAGAAGCTGAAGAAGCAGCTCCAGGACCTGGAATTCAAGCAGATGACCTCTGTTCTCACCAAGGAGAAGGAGAAGGAGCTCATCGACCTCATGCAGGGTATCTTGAAACAGATCGAGGAGAGGGAGAAGAACCTGGAGCAGAACACCGAGGTCAGGGACCTGGTCACCGCTTTGCGCGAGGCTAGGGACAAGGCCGAGGAGTATCACCGCTCGGTCTCCGAGTTCGCTGAGAAGGCCCAGAACGAGCACGACGCCATGATCTCGCTGTACGAGCAGGCGGACAAGCTACGGAAAGAGGCTGACCAGGCGCAGGAGAAGTTCATCGAGAGCAAACTGCTCGCCGATGAGGAGCACCGTAAGCACATCGAGCAGATCAAGGCTCTTCACGAGTTCGACAAGACCGCCACAGGTCTGAAGCAGAAGCAGAAGAAGGCCAAGAAGAAGAAGGAAGACACCGCTTCCCGCAAGGAGGCCGAGGACATCTTCGACCGCTTCAAGGCCGGCGACAAGCTGAGCACAGAAGACCTGATGGCCCTGCAGAAGTCTGGATATCTCTAGACTTATCACCAAACCCCTTTCTCTTAAAATTTTTTTTAAAAATCTCCTTCTGACAACTTTTATATATCCTCTCAATAATGATGATACGTGGGAAACAGGGGCTAGTTCGTAGAGTGCATCCCATCCCTTCTGACTGGCTAGCCTCTTCCCGCCATTCCCCAGGAAACTTTTATTATGGTCCTAGCGTTGTTCTTGATTAGGTCATCCTATGGTTCTCGAAGGTCTGGGCAAATCACTGCGTAACGTTCTAGGCAAGATCGCCGGCGCCAGCAGTGTGGACAGCAACCTCATTAAAGAGGTATCCAAGGATTTGCAACGGGCCCTCCTGCAGGCCGATGTAAATGTGCAGATGGTCCTGGCCATCACCAAGAAGGTGGAGGAGAGGGCCCTGGCCGAGAAGCCTCCCGCCGGTAAGAGCGCCAAGGAATATGTCATCGGCATCATCTACGAAGAGCTAGTGGCCCTCTTGGAGAACGGCGAGGGTCTGCGCATGGAGCCCCAGACCATCATGATGGTCGGTCTGTACGGGCAAGGGAAGACCACCACCACCGGGAAGCTGGCCCATGTGTTCTCCAAGAAAGGCTTCAAGGTGGGTCTTATCGCTGCCGATGTGCACCGTCCTGCCGCCTACGAGCAACTGCAACAGCTAGGTGAGAAGGTGGGCGTGGAGGTCTATGGGGAACCCGGGAAGAAGGATGCCCCGGCCATCGTGGAGCGCGGCCTTCGTCATTTCCGGGATAAGAACATCATAATCATCGACACCTCCGGCCGCCACGCCTTGGAGGACGACCTCATCAAGGAATTGAAGGATGTGGCCAAGATAGCCAAGCCCAAGGAGAGGCTCCTGGTGCTTGATGCTCAGGTGGGCCAACAGGCTGGCCCACAGGCATCCGCCTTCCATGAGGCCGTGGGAGTCACTGGCGTGGTGCTGACCAAGATAGACGGTACCGCCAAAGGAGGAGGCGCCCTATCGGCGGTATCCCAGACCAAAGCTCGCATCGTCTACATGGGTGTGGGGGAAGGCATCCGGGACTTGGAGGCCTTCAACGCCAAACGGTTCATCTCCCGGCTTCTAGGGATGGGCGACATCGATGCCCTTCTGGACTTGGTCGGTGATGAGGTCAAGGGCGCCAAGGCGGAAGCCCTCACCAAGAACATGATGTCCGGGAAGTTCACCCTCCGCGACATGTACGAGCAGATGGAGGCCGTGAACAAGATGGGTCCGTTGAAGAAGGTCATGGGCATGATACCCGGATTCAGCAATCTGGAGGACAAGGTGGATTTGGACCAATCCCAAGAGAAGCTCCGTAGATTCCGTTCCATCATGGACTCCATGACCAACGAGGAACTGGAGGACCCCAAGATCATCAAAGCGGGACGTATTATCCGCATCGCCCGTGGTTCCGGCGTCCCCGCATCCGAGGTGCGGGAACTGCTCAAGCAATACAACCAGAGCAAGAAGATGATGAAAGGCATGATGGGGAACCGCAAGATGCGGAAGCAGATCATGAAGCAGATGCAGGGCGGGGACCTGGGGTTCTAAGATGAGACGATTCCTGGTGACCGGCCATCGGGCGACGACCACCGGCGACTTCCGCTTGGACGACATCGCCGGCGGTGCCGGCAGATTGGATGTCCTGGTGCGTTGCGTGAACTCCGCCTTCTTCCTCAGCCACTCCCTCCGTGACGATGTGGAGCTGTATCTTGTTCTTCAGGGCGGTGATGATGCTCCCAAGACCCTCCGGTTCATAGGGTCTGAGCTCCGCTACCTCAACCCAGACGAGAGGAGCACATCCTCCTTGATACGCAATGCCTTGTTGCGGAAGATCGGTGAAGAGGAGGTCCGCTCTTCCCCCGGAATCTACGTCTCACGTCGCTCCTTCCGTCAGGTGGTGGATATGCTGGCCGAGATCTCTGAGCTTGCCTACCTCAAGGAGGACGGGGAGGACATCCGAGGCTTGGAGGTTCCTTGCGACATATCGTTCGTATTGGGGGATGACCGGGACCTCACCCCGGAAGAGGAGGAAGTGCTTCTCAGCCATCATCCCCGAACCGTGTGCCTGGGCCCCCGCAGTCTGCATGCCGACCACTGCCTCATCGTGGTGCACAACGAACTCGACCGTCGCCAGTGTTGAGGGGATAATGATTTTATCCTCCATCGCGTTGTTCGCGGATGATGGTGGAGAAGATACCTCAGCACCGGCATTGCCATAGCTGCGGCAGGGCCTTCACGGGCTCGGACCGTTTCTGCTCCGACCCCTGTCGTCAGGACAAGGAAGGGGAGCTCAAGGCCAAGAAGAAACAGTTGATGACCCTCTGGGTCTTGGCCATGGCGGTGTTGGTCATCGCCTTGGTGGTGGGACTCTGACACGTGCTGCTGTCGGTGGGACTTTCAATATAATCCATGCCGGTCATCGGGAGCTTTTGGCAAGGGCCTTCGCCCTGGCCGACCATGTCTTCGTGGGCATCTGTTCCGATGCCTTCGCCTCCCAGGGCCGCGGCCAGGTGAATCCTCTCAAGATCCGTCAGGATAACCTGGAATCCTACTTGAAGACCCTGGGCGGGAGATACAGCGTGCATGTCATCGATGACCGGTTGGGCCCGGCGGCCTGCCTCCCCGATCTGGACATCATAGTGGTCTCCGAGGAGACCTATGCGAACGCGATTCTTGTGAATGAGGCCCGTACGGCCAATGGCCTCCATCCTTTGCGTGTGGAGCTGGTCCCCATGGTCCTAGCCTCGGATGGGAAACCTCTCAGCGCCACCCGTGTCAGCAAGGGGGAGTTCGACCGTGACGGTTCCTCATCCTCCCTGTCGGTGGCCGTGGGTTCGAACAACCCCGTAAAAGTGGAGGCTGTCCGTTGCATCATGGAGAGGATTTACGGGAATGTCCGGGTCATAGCGGTGTCCGTCAACAGCAACGTCCCCGATCAGCCATGGGGGACGGAGACTGTCCAGGGTGCCCGCAATCGCGCCATGGCGGCACTGATGGATAACGACCTCTCTGTGGGCGTGGAGGCCGGTGTGTTCGAGAGGTACGACGGCCTCTATGACATCCAGCACTGCGTGGTCATCGATAAGCATGGAAGGGTCACCTATGGAGCCGGTCCCGCTTTCCGTTATCCGGACAAGGTGGCCGACCTGGTTCGTTCCGGCAACACCGTGGGGGATGCGGTGATGGCGGTGTTCCATGTCCGGGACCAAGGGGATGCCGAAGGTGCCATAGGGATATTGACGCAGGGTCTGATGAATCGAAAACAGCTCACGGAACAAGCGGTGATGGCCGCCATGGTCCCACGTATAAGAGGAGATTACATTGGGCATTGAACCCGTACGGGCCATCAGGGTTCCATCGGTGCCTTTTCAGGGCATAAAGAAATGGGACGGTACCCGTGACTCCTTGCCCCATACCTTCCTCACGGATGAATCCAAGCTCAGCGGCCATGCCAAAGAGATCTATTTCCCATCCGACGAATCGCAATTGGCCACCTTGTTGAGGTATCTGAACAGAACGGGGGGGCATGCCACCATCAGCGGCATGCGGACCGGTGTGGTCGGGGGTGCGGTTCCGCAAGGAGGTTCTGTGATATGCATGGAGAACATGGATTCCCTCATCGGCCTGGGAAAGGACCAGCAGGGTTATTTCGTTCGAGTGCAGCCTAACATGACCTTGCGCTCCCTGCAACGTATCTTAAGGCAACGGTACTCATCATTGCCAGCCCTCCAGCCAGGTGTGGGAGAGGAGATGGACGCGCAAGGGCCTTTCTTCTATCCCGTGGACCCCACCGAACAGAACGGGTCCTTGGGAGGGAACGTGGCTGCCAATTCCTCCGGTGCCCGTTCTTTCCGATACGGGCCCACAAGGGATTGGGTGCGCCGTCTACGGGTGATGCTCCCCAACGGTGATATCCTGGACATCGTACGTGGCGAACACGGCTTCCAAGGCCGGGAATGCAAGGTCGTCACTGAGGATGATGTCATTCATTTGCGGCTCCCGAGCTATGATTTTAATCGAGGGGTCAAGAACTCTGCCGGGCTGTACTGCCATGAGGACATGGACCTCATAGACCTGTTCATCGGCAGCGAAGGCACTCTGGGTGTGATCACCGAGATAGACCTGCGTTTGATGCCCTCCTATCCCGTGTTGTCCATCCTGGTGTTCTTCCCGGATGATGGCAAAGCATTGAGCTTCGTTGCCGACCTCCGTCTTTCCTCATCCATCCGACCCGACCTCATCGAGTACTTCGATGAAGCCGCCCTCGGTCTGATAAGGGATGTGAAGGCCAAAGGGGGGCTGAGGAAACTACCTTGCCCTCCGTCCTATGCCGGATCGGCTGTTTTCCTCGATCTGCCTGCAGGAGCCGAGGACATCTCCTCCGTGTTGGAATCCATCCGCCCTCTGCTCAGGATGCATGGGGGCAGCCCGGAAAGGAGTTGGTGCCTGCATGACCGGAGAGGACGGGAGATGCTACGGGATTTCCGCCACTCCATACCAGAGACCATCTTCCAACATGTGGGAGGTCTGAAGGGAAAGAACCCCGACATCCATAAGATGGGCACGGACGTATCCGTCCCGGATGCCGCCTTCCCGGAGATGATGGAGTATTATGCTCAGACATTGCGTTCCAAAGGATTGCGATGGGTGACCTTCGGCCATGTGGGGGACAACCATCCTCACGTGGAGGTCATACTGCACGACATGGATGACTTCCGAAAAGCAAAGGATGCCTGTCAGGCCTTCGCCCATAAAGCCGTTCAACTGGGCGGCTCCCCCAGCGCTGAACACGGCATCGGTAAGCTGAAGAGGGAGTACCTCCCTCTCTTGTATGAGTCACAAGGCTGCAAGGAGCTGCAGGCATTGAAGAGGTCCGTGGACCCCAACGGGGTGCTGAACCGCGGGAACCTGATGGAGTGGTGATATGAAGATAGTAGTCATGGTGAAGCAGGTGCCGGATGCGGAGAATGTGGAATTGGACCCTCAGACCGGCAACATCCGGAGGGATGGGGCGGAAAGGATGCTGAACCCCTATTGCGAATTCGCTTTGCAAGCGGCAGTCTCCTTGAGGGAGGAAGGCGACGTAGTGGTCGTGGTCACCATGGGCCCACGATCCGCGGAGGAGGCCCTCCGTTACTGCTTGGAACGAGGCGCGGACCGGGCTTATCTCCTCACGGACAAGGATTTCGCCGGCTCCGATGCCTGGGCCACGGCCACGGTGCTCTCCCGTTTCCTGCAGCTCCATGAGCCGGACCACGACATCGTCCTGACCGGAAGGCAAGCCATCGACGGGGACACCGGACAGGTGCCGGCGGAATTGGCGGTCATATCCGGTTTGGAGCCATTCTATCACGTCCGCAGCGTTTCCAAGCAGGACGGCATGTGGCGGGTGACCCAGGATTACGGTGACGAGGTCCGGGAGCTCATGATCGCCGGGAGTTGCGTACTGTCCATCGCCAGCGGCAGTCTGGAGCCCAAGGTCCCCAGCATGGTGGATGTGCAGGAGGCCCAGGGGAAGCCCTTGAAGGTTCTCGACCGGGAATCCTTGGATTTGAAAAAGTCCGAGGCCGGCCTGGCCGGCTCCCGGACCAGGGTCGTCAAGATCGTAAATCAAGTTCATACCCGAGCTTCTCAGAAGCTGCAAGGAACGCCCGCCGAGATGGCGGATGGCATACTTCAGGCCGGAGGGTGGATATGAGCGGATCGAATTGCTCCACATGTTCCAGCCGTGGGACATGTGACATCAAGGACGATGATTCCAGCTGTAGCACTGGAACCTGCAGCGGTGGGGTGAGGCTGCCGCCCGGCATAACCTCCGTATATGACCTGGACAAGGACGTGGAGAGGGGCACCATGGTCTGGGCGGAGGTTGAGGGCGAAGGGGACGAGGCCCGAGTCAGCGTGGCCAGTCTGGAGGCCATTTCCCAGGCCGCCTCTCTTGGGGACGAGAGGGTCTTCGCCGTGATGATGGGCCCCGCCAACCATAGACGTTTGGCGGATCCCATGTTCGAGTTCGGAGCGGATACCGTGTACCATGTGCGCGGCCAAGGGGTGGAATCGTTCCAGGCCTTGTCATATGCCCAATCCATATCGGAGATCATCGATCGGGTGAAACCGGCTGCTTTCCTCTGTGCCGCCACACCCCGAGGTCGGGAGCTGGCCCCATGCCTGGCTGCCAAGAGGGGTTGCGGTTTGACGGCAGACTGCACAGGCCTGCTGGTGGACGGCCCAGGTCTGCAGATGATCCGTCCAGCATTCGGAGGGAACGTTCTGGCCAATGTGGTCTGTCACACCCTCCCTCAGATGGCCACCCTGCGGCCGGGGGCATTCCCCCTCCCCGACCCCCAGACGGGGCGGAAGGGTACGGTCATGACCTGGACATACCGTCCACAACCTTCGGCATCAAGGATTCTGTCTGTGCTGAAAGAACCCTCGTCGTATGATGAGGGCTCCGAGGCCCTG
>JAQUUA010000125.1 GCA_028694055.1 Candidatus Methanomethylophilaceae archaeon
GAAGGATATAAACCCGGATATACGCTATCGCAAGCTGACGGAGCGGGAACGGGCTATGTGGGACGATGTGTGGAACGAGATAATGGGGCGACCGCCCACGCTGAGGGCGCAGACGAGGCCGAAAGTGGCGGAACTGCCGCCCGAAGAGAAGAGGCGCATCTCGCCCGCTTTGGTCAAGGACAACAGCCTGATACCCAAGCCGGTGTTGAACAGGGACAGGAACACGGGACTGCTACACACCCAAGAGGACATAGAACTCGCTGACAGGATCAAGACCATAGCCGCCGAACTTGGCGTGGATGACAAGAACTCAGACGAGAAATTCGACCGCATTGTTGCCGCAGCTCGCAGGCAGGCACAGCGCAGTTGGCTCATGACGATGGAGACGGAAGAACTGCGATCCGTGGTGCGGAACATCATCGAAACGAACAAGCCTGCACAGACAGACCGCTCAGATATGGTGCTGCACAATGATGAAGCACTTGACCTAATGCGGGAATTGGGTGTGAACTCCGACCAGTTGCGCAGGGCGGGGGTGGATGGTTACACGCTGTTCCTGCAAAACCTGGCGGAGTTTGCCTACGGCAACGAACTGATGGAACAGCGAGAGGCGCTGTATGAGGAACTGGCAAAAACACCATTAGGGGAAGAGGGCAAGATAGCCAGCATCCGCGAAGGCATCAAGACGCTTTCCGGCCTGATAGATGAATCCAGGGTGGTGAACAAGAATATGGGGTCGCTGTCCGGGCGCATCCTTCAGGGCATGAAGATGATGAACAGGCAGCAGTTGCGACAGGCCATCCGAACACAGGAGCGCATTCGTGGCGACCGGGAGCAGATAGTCAACAACATTGAGGAACTGCGCAAGCAACAGGAGATCACTCGCCAGAAACTTCACAATCTCCAAAAGTCCTTTGCTGCCCTAATGGAGGTGGTCAACAAGCGGCTCAACACCAACCCCAACGTTAGGCACAAAGAGTTTGGGGACATGAGTGACATCGAGCGTCAACGCGAAATGCTTGCGATGGAAGCGGAAGAAAGGGCGTTACAGGCGGAGCTGGACAACTTTGACGCACAGATACAGGGTGAAATCAACCGCCTCAAGGTGACAAATGAGCGTGAGGCAGAGATAAGTAAAGAGATAGATACCTTGAAGTCCAAGAAAAAGGGCAAGAAGATCCGCATTACTAATGTCAAACCAAGAACACCCAACGCAGAGGACATCATAAAGGCGGTGTTCTATAACAGCATCCTGTCCAGTCCAAGCACCCACGCGGTAAATATTGTGTCCACCGCATCTAATGTGTTCATAGAGGGCTTGATAAATGACCTCACCACTCGCGGTAGCGCAAATATAGACATTCGCAAAACCATCAAAGAAGCACTAAAAGAGATGGGTAACGAATTAGTGGACAAGGGCAAAGACCCGCAAAAATACGCAGAGGCACAGTCGAGGGCATTGCAGGCGGGTAACCGTTACGGAAATCCCAAGGACAGGGCGAAATTTTGGTTGTGGTGGGCGCTGAACCTTAATATGCGGCTGATGTCTGTGGAGGACACCTTTTTCTATGTGCTGACCCGTGAGCGTCAGTTGGCCAACCTTGCCTATGCGAAAGCCGCCGCTGAAACGAAGAACCGGGCGGAACGCAACCGCCGGGCAGAACTTTATTACGCCAAGCCAGACACCGATATGGTGATACAGGCCGAATACGAGGCCAAACACGCCACATTCAACAAGATGCCGGAGGGAACGCTGGGGCGGATGGTGACCGGGATGAGCAAACTCTACACAGATTTGAGTGAGTCTCACGGACTGGTGGGTAAGATGGGCGCAGTCGCCATGCGAATGACCATAATGCCATTCACGAAGGTGGTGGGGAATGTGGCCAATACTTGGATGAACTATATCCCCATTTTGGGGCACATACAGGCTTACAAGTATAAACAAATCGGCAAAGGCGGGCAGCTTGACCCCAACACGATGATGAACAGGCAACGGAACATCTGGAAGAATGAAGACGGAACCCTGCGAGTGTCGCCGTATAGGATGCGGGACTTTCACCGCCAGATGATGCGGGCACACATTGGGACGGCGCTGACCGCACTAATGGCATTGTTTGCCTGGGGCCTCCTTACCAAGGATGACGATGACCCTGAAGAAGAATACTACGAGTTGAAAAAGATGGCCGGGTATATCAGCGGGGCCGGGCCCAAAAACTATAACCTGACCAAAGACATGAACGCCGCATTTGGTTATCAGACAAACTCAGTCCGCGTGGTGGGAACGGACATCTGGTTACCGTGGTCGGACTGGCCGGTGGCGGGCGTGTTCGCCGTGATCGGAACGCTACACGACTACACGACCTGGCGCAAGCCGGAGCGCCCGGTGAATTTTGTGGGGGCGATGACCACTATAATGATGGGTGTGGCGAAGCAGTTTCTTGACAAGCAGTTTCTGAGCAACATGGCCGAGTCTATGGATGCCGTGCGGGCGGGTGACCAGAAATGGATGCAGCGGACATCGATGAACATACTTACCAACCCCGTCAACCCTAACGCCCTGCGGTTTTTCCGCAAGTGCTTTGACGGTCAGGCGTATGGAGCGGAAACCATCGAAGAGCAACTGCGCCTGAGCCTGTGGTTTGGTAAGCGGGAAGGCTATTTGCCGGAAAAATTGAATGTAGCTGGCAAGCCGGAACGTCAGGCCGCTCCCTACTACCGATTTTTCAGTATAGCCAAGCCGGACGAATACTTCGACTACGTGGACGAGAACGGCACCGCCCACAATTTACGCAATATGGTTATGAAATTTGCCGCCAAGGGCGTGGCGGTGTCAAGGGTGCGGGGTTATGAAATTGCCATTCCGCAAGGCGGGAATATCTGGCTAACGGGCAAGGATCAGGAAGACTTTGCCAAGCTCCGCACGGGATTGCTAAATGCCCTGCTTATAACCAACGAGGGCGAATTGCTCAAGCTTGCTGACGGAAGCGACACGAAGAAGTTGCAGAATAAATTAAGGGGACTGGCAAGCAAGGCAACGAAGGAGGCCAAGAAAACAATGTTGGAAGACTTCAACGCCACAACAATGAAATTCCGCACAGACGGACACAGCTACAAAGATGACGTATATTCAATACCCAAAGAAGAAGAGGAATAAACTATGCCAAACGAACCAATGTTAAGCACCCAGCAGAGCGTCATGGCCGCAATGAGGGCGGTGGAGATGACCGCCACCGCCGACGGCACGCAGAACACAGTCCCGGCTACGCGGGGCATCATCT
>JAQUUA010000126.1 GCA_028694055.1 Candidatus Methanomethylophilaceae archaeon
AACTATATGTCTATAATATTGGAGTATATCAAGGAAGGTATGTCACAGCAGTTATTAAATAGGTTAAAGACATTGGGTGAAACGGATTTGTATTATAAAACACTTTATATTATTTTGAAAGAAGAAATAGAAAGAGTAGAACCGTGTTATGCAATAACTAAACTTATAAACACAAATGTTATTGAAAAGGCGATGCTTTATGTTTTAAATTATATGCGGACAAACAATAAAGAAGTAGACACATTATATACTATACTATCATCTATGCCTAACTTTTCTTTCGGACACATGTTTTTACAAGATTATCAAATGTGGTCGGACAATGCAAAAAGGATATTTCACGAAGATTTAGTATCATATTTAGATGAACGAGGATATGAAGATAGTGATGATCATATTTATTATGCATTGTGCGATATATTTTTAAGACGAGATAGAATATATTGGATTGCGGATATTGCGAAAGACATTGTAAAGAAAAAGTTGAAGTATATAGTTAAATTTGGTAGGGGGGGTAATAATGATGAGTAGGTATATTATTGAACAAGCAATAAAGTTATGTATGTCTACTAATAATGTTCCATGTCTAATAGGGTATACAGGTGTTGGAAAAACAGATATTGGGCGAATTATAGCAGAACAGAGCAATAGAGTACTTATTGATTTAAATTTAGCAGTACAGAGTACAGAAGATCTTATCGGCTATCCGTATAAAGCGGAAGACAATAAGATGCATTGGGCACCACCTGCGTGGTTTCCGGATGAAGAAAATAAATATATTGTCTATGCGGATGAAATAAACAGAGCAAGTAAAGACGTGATAAACGCAATAATGCCTTTACTTTTGGGTGGTAAGCTACATGAACATAAATTACCCAAAGGTACGTGGATTATGTGTGCAATGAATCCAGATAACGATGATTTTGATATGGTTTATAGTTTCGATGATGCGGCTGTTGTATCGCGTCTAATCTTCATTGAAGTGCCTCCCGAATTTAATTCTTGGGAAAAATGGTTAAAAAATAATAACAAGTATGACGAAACAATAATTAACTTTTTAACAAAAAATCCAAAATTCTTTGTTCCTGAAATTAAAAATGTAATGACTCAAAAAATTGTACCAAATCCACGTAGTTGGACAAAGTTTATTAATATTCTTCATTATTGTAAAGCAAATAAAATAAAGCCACTTGATGAATTGGATATTATATGTAGAGGGTTGCTTGGTGAAAACATTAATATTCATTTAGCTACATTACTGGATAGTTATTTTGAAGAATTGGAGTTCGATACACTTTTTAAATATGATTTTGAAAATGATTCTGCGTTATTCATTTCAAATATTGTTATTCAAAATCTTAATGCAGGAAAAAAATTACCATCGGAAAAGGATTGTGCTGATTGGTTTTTACGTAACGCAAAAACACATCCAGCTATTATACGGCGTATAATAATGGAAGTAGATACTGGGTTTAACGGTATATATAAACACGCTTCTTTCGTAGAAGCTATTTCATACATAACAACACATTAGGAGGTGTAAAGCAAATGAAAATGTCTATACGAGATGGGTTGTTTATAGGATCTGATGATAATATAGCATGTTGTATATCATCTTTCAATCTTTACAAAAATACAACATTTATAGATGATATTAAAAACGTATCTTTTGAAGGATCTCGTTGCATGATCTATACAAAGGATTATAATTTAGTACATTCTTTAATCAAGTATCTTTTATCTGCTAATTTTATAGGCGAATTTGCTGTAAAGTTAGTAGAAAATAATTTGAAAGAAGATGTGTTAAAACCAGTATTAAATACGATGCTAACAACTAATAACCATATTATGCAATCTTATGGTAGTTTATATACACCGAAGGGGTATATGACAGTTAATGCAATAGATACAAGTAAAATAGATCTTTACATGTTGGATACAAAATCCAACGAAAAAACAATGTTAGAAACGCAACATTATAATGTAAGGGGGCGTAAACTTTATAGATACACATATCCAAATACAAGGCAGGTGGCATAAAATGCAACTTGAACCTATAATAGAAAAACTACAATACTATAATCAACTTAGTCGATTGTGTTATAGAATTTTGAAAAGTTGTCAAGTAAAAGAAAATTTAGAAATGGAAATGCCAGCAAGAGTGTTTGTTTCTAGTAAAAACATGTTTATAGAAATAAACACATCTAATCCATTTTTTGTAAATGAAAAACATATTTTATTTGCATTAATACACGAAGCTTTACATATAGCATTTGGACACATGTTTTTAGATTTATCTTTGTATGATATGGATAAATTAAATGTAGCATTAGATGCTAGTATCAATTCTTATATTCAAACATACATAGATGATAAATATTTTTCACCAATAATAGAACACGTTGATGGAACATTCTTTTCCGGTTTTTCTAGTATCTCGGAAAAAAATACATGGGAATATATGTATAATAACTTACAATATAATTCAGAACAGAAGGAAGAACAGCAAGAACAAGATAAACAACAGGAAGATCAAGAACAGGATAAAGATCAAGAAAAAGAATCAGAAACGCAAGATAATAAGAAAGACAAACAAGATGAAACGGAAAAACAAGAAACAAACGAATTCGGTGAAGAAAATAATAATGATGAGGAGAATAATCAAAATGGTAGTGGTGGATCCGGAGACAAACAAAATGCTGGGGAATCTGGAAATACTCCAGGAAATCAACAGTCCAATACTAAAGGAACTAACAGAAAAAGTACTGAACGAAGATCCGGGGGCGGAAGTACTACTTATCAACAATCAAATTTAAATAGTTTTGATTTTCACGATTTTGTAGAAAAACCCAGAAAAGCGACAGAAGCATTGTTTCAAGAGATAGTTCTCGAAGCTATAGAAGACTTAGAAATAAGTATTGGCACAGACTTAGGTAACTCGTTAGTAAAAGGACTACCTTTTTATCAAACAGCTAAACAAAAGTGGAGAAGGGCATTATCCACAGCAGTTTTAAAAGCAATTAAAATAAAAGGAAAAGAATCTACATGGAAACGTCCAAGTAGGAGGAGTAGTAACAGTATAATACCAACACCAGGGAAAAGAAAATTGTATTATCCATCGATTGGTGTTATGGTGGATTGTAGTGGATCTATGCTACGTTATACTACATATGTTTTAAATCATATAGCTAGCATAACATCTGAAACGGGTGGTATAGATTACCTAATTGGTGGAGATGTTGAAAAAGTAATAGATCTTAAAATTGTTACAA
>JAQUUA010000019.1 GCA_028694055.1 Candidatus Methanomethylophilaceae archaeon
AGCTGCGGCCTGGGATGGATAGGGAAAAACGGTTTGTTGGTCACCAAGGATTTCGGACCCAGGGTGAGAACCATCACCATCCTAACAGACATGCCGTTCAACGGTACGGTGGAGAAAATGGAAAATAAATGCGGCGAATGCCGTGAATGCATCGACAACTGCGCCCTTAAGGTTCTGAAGCATCAGACATTCCAAGACCATCCCCCCAGCCGAGATGGAACCATCGATTGGGTGAAATGCGGTCGGTTTGAGGCCCGCCTCATAGGGGATGGCAGTGTTCCAGAGAAGGCTTGTGGGAAATGCATCGCCTATTGTCCATTGTCATACCCCAAGTGATTCCCTCAACATATTTTCCTCCATAAACCCTTTCTCAACCCTTTCCAACAGGGCCACAAATTATTTTATATGATAATTATTATTCAGGAATCGTTCGTCGATTGACTTTGAGGCGATGTATTGGATTTGTCACTTTTCGTTATCCTGATCGTTCTGAACCTGGGATTGGCTGTTGTCATCGGAGTCTTCCTCGGAAAGACCGGTTTGCTTGACCGGGAAGATCAGAGATTTCCCCCGGTTGTCAAGGAAATCGCCTCTGCTATGGTCTTTGGCCTCATGGCAGTCGTTGGCACATACTCTTATTCCACCGCAGGTGTGCTCTACAACTCCCGCAATGGTGCAATTATCTCTGGTGGCCTCTATTTCGGCCCCATCGCCGCTCTCGGTTCCGCCATTATTGCTATCCTCTATAGATCCACTTGGGGTGGGGCGACCATGTTTCCATGCTTGTTGGCAACAGCCATAGCTGCCTTTGTCTTGATGATAATCTACGATCGATGGGGGGGTCACGTCACGATCCTAAAAGCTATGGCTATAACCATACCGATAGAGGTATTCCATCTTGCCCTGGTCGTATTATTCATTCCCCAAGGCCAGGGTTGGGATCTTATTGTCAATAACGCATCTGGCTTGGTCATCCTCATGTCCACTCTGGTCGTGGGGGCATTCGGCATCTCCTATAATTGGTCGAAACGGAAATGAGGATCATGCTCTAGAACAATGTTATGAGAATTCGGACTTTTCCTCCACATCCGGATCTCTATCACCTTGATTTTCCAATCGGAGTTGATCTCCTTACAGTTCTTGCGGAAACCGATTAAATGAATCTGCCTTCATTGTCCTTCCATAACCTTCTCTGCAGCAGGGACCCTGCTCGCATCTTTCCTTTCTTCTCCCTATTAAATGATGCATCTAAATCCTACTGTCCACCCCCATATCCTAAATAATACGCTCCAACCCCTTTCCTCCTTAAACCTCTTCCAACCCGTTTCCCTGGAGTAATAGTTTTTTTATATTGAATATTATATTTGTGATTCACGGGTCGTGTGACTAAGAGGCGATGAATTGGATCTCAGCGTTTTGTTTACCCTATTCGTGTTGAATATTGGATTGGCCGTGGTCCTTGGCGCTTTCCTGGGTTGGAGCTGTTTCTTAGATAGAGATGATGATCGGTTACCCTCGACCACCAAGGAAGTCATTGCCGCATTGGTGTTCGGCCTGATGGCCGTTGTCGGAACCTACTCTTACTCCTCTTCCGGCGTCCTCTACAACTCCCGAAACGGCGCGGTTATTGCCGGCGGGCTATACTTCGGCCCCATCACCGCTTTGGGATCCGCACTGATCGCCGTGCTTTATAGATCGAGCTGGGGAGGAGTCACCATGCTCCCATGTCTGGCAGCAACGGTTATCGCCGCCTTCCTATTGATCTTCATTCATGCCAAGTGTAATGGCCGCATCAGCCCCCTGAAGGCCATGGCTATAACCATCCCGATTGAGGCCATGCACCTGATCATGGTGGGGCTCTTCAGCTCCAATGGGCAGGGTTGGGACCTGGTTACCGGTAGCGAGGTGGGCCTATTGATGCTGATGTCCACCTTGGTGGTGGGAGCATTCGGCTTGGCCTACACACGGGCAAGACCCAGTTGAACTTCAAGACTTAGCCCAGTATTCGAAAAACTCGAATATCTGCTCGCCATCGAGGATGACCTTGACATTCACACTTCGACCGGGGTTGGTCTTCTTGCGGTCTATGGCGGATTGAATCAACAGCGACCTTCCATCGATCTCTCTCTGGAATCTCTTCTGCAACAAGAAACCTATGCGTATCGATCCCAGCTTCTCCCCGTTGAAGGATACATCCATATGAGTCTGCAGGAAATTTGGTTGTATCTTGAGTTCTCCGCCTTCCCATAATGTGATTTCACGAGGGGAGCGGTAACGGTCTTTGTACTTACTGTATGCCGATTTCTTCTCTTCCTCCATATTCTCACCGGAATATTATCGTTGTTATGATTTTTACAATTATGCTCTTCGTTTATAAACGACCTATACGAGGAGGATGATCCGATATGACATAGTGGTTCACATTCAACACTATGGACGGAATAATCTGAATTCGGAAAAAAAAGTGAAAATAGATGGGTTGCTCAATCCATCTGTTTCTCCACGGCGGAGTCTGGAGCGTTATTCATGACGCTCTCGATACCGCTCTTACAGGATTGTTTGCTCTTGTAACCCTGGGAAGCAGCGATGTTCTCGCCATTGCTGGCCTTCAAACGGAAGCGGTACTCGCCTGCTTTGTCGAGATAAATCTCGTACTTTGGATTAGTCAAGGCCTCATATCCCTGAAGAGTCTGATCCTCGATCTTCGACTTGCAGTTCTTCCGTACACTCTCGATACCGTTCTTGCAGGTGGCTTCACTGGCGTAAACCTGGGAAGTGCAAACCACCTGCCCGTTGCTAGCTTCTAAGTTGAAGACGTACCCGGAGCCGGCTTTCTTTATCAGGAATTTACCCATGGAATATCCCCGTAAGATGTATGCATAAGTGGAGCATATTAATCTGTTCATGCGGCTTCAACGACAACGAGAGGGCTCCAACAAACACCAGTCGTCCAGAACGATGTATGACTTATTGAGAAATGATCCACCCACTGAGAATGATTCCTGATACCCCTATTTTTACAATTGTCCTGGAGAGGGATGACAAAATGCCAATACGCTCTTTTATCCGTAGGAAATAAGGAATGGGGAATCAAGCAAGAAATGGAAATTGGGAATGGATGGCGGACCCGCCGGGATTCGAACCCGGGTCTGAGGCTCCGGAGGCCTCGGTGATATCCAAGCTACACTACGAGTCCGTGTGAATGGGTTTGCCGCCTTGATGAGAGGCGGAGGTGGAATGGCGACGACTTACTGCGATCCTGCTCCCGGTGAGAGGGTGGGAGCAACAGTAACTCTGGGCCGGATTTACTTCTTCTTGAACTCGGTGTAGCCGCACTTGCCGCAGCTGGTCCGATCCGCATGCTCGGCCATGAATGTGCCGGGTCCGCACTTGGGACAGTTCTGTTTCTTCCGAACCAGGCTGTTACCCTTCACTTCATAGGCGTCGCTCTTCTTCAAGGCTGCCTTCTTGGCCGGTGCCTTCTTCTTAGCTGCCATGGAATCATTCCTCCTTGGGCGCTTCCACGCCGATGCCGCTCCTCTTCAGGAGGTACTCGCGCTCGTACTTCAGGGCAGACTCCTTCGAGTCATAGACCTTGGCGTAGCCTTTGGACTTGGCCCTTCCATACATGGAGTCCAGGTTGTTCAGCACCACTTGGTCCTTCTTGACGCCCAGCTCCTTGGCCAAGGCATTGATGACCTCTTTACGGGCCGGGGTGGCCGAGGTGCTGTGATCCACGCTGAAACGGACTTCCGTCCTCTCCTGCAGCGGGTTCTTCTTCTTCTCGCTTATGTCTATCTTCATTCCAACTCCTCCAACTGTTTCCAGAGTTCTTCTGCCGTCCCTTGGGTATCCGCCGTGGTGGTCACCAGCATCATCCCTTGGCCCGGCCATCCATAGACGATGCTCATGCCGGCAGGAGCGAGGAGCATGCAGGCCAGAGTGGCCATGTCCTCTTCTCCCTCCACATGGATTATCGTCCTCTCTCGGGTTTCGAAAGCGTTTCTCAGAGCGCCCATGAGTTCTTGGCTGATGGTCCCAGCCGGGTTGCTCACCCTCTGGACGGGCTCACCAGATTTCTGCACCAGAAGTGCGAACCCGGTCATCTCCCGTCTTTCTGTCAGACCATCGTAGATGCACACGAACGGCCGGACGCCCTCTTCCCATGCCGTGAGGGAGACCACATCCCCCACAGTTATCAGTGAAGCTTGATCGATGGATTTCAACGCTGCGATCTCCAACCGCTCCCCGTAAGGCTTCTGAAGGACATCCCGCAGGGCGGGAGTGACCCTCCAAGCTCGGGGGCGAAGGTCCATCTCAGCGCACCCTCAGAGCATACTTGCCATTGGCAGTTATGCCCATCTTCTTGGCGATGTCGGACTTCTGGTGGTCCACAATCACCACATATCCCTGCCACTCCTTGGAAGTGGCCTCGCCACAGCGGGGACAGCTGTCCTCGTCGGATATTAAACTGCATTTCTTGCAGGCCCGGCTCATTTCTGCTCCTCCTCCTTCTTCTTGCGCTCATCCTCCAGCCACTGGATCTTTCCTAGGCCGGGCTGACGCATGGTGAGTCCTATCTTGCTCTCCCGGGGGTTGCGCTCGTTCAGGCTCAAAGCCACTATCCTGGCCCTGACCTTGTCGCCGACGTCCAAGGTGCGATTGGTGTCCTTTCCCACCAACCTCTGGTTCTCAGCATCGATATCGATACGGTCATCCATTATCTGGCTGATGTGCAGGAGCCCGTCCAGGGGGCCGAAGCGCACGAATGCGCCGAACTTGAGGATCTCACAGACGGTGCCCTCTATGACCTCCTGCAACTTGGGCCGGAAGACCAGCTGCTCGTACTTGACGGTCTGATATACGGCACCGTCACCGTGCACGATCCTGCCCGGGCCCACGGCCTCCACGTTGCGGATGAGGACGGTGAGGGAGTCTTCCGACTCCACCTGTCCCTCGAAAGACCTCCAGGTGAGCTCATCGGTTACTTTGGCGATGTCTTCCTTGAGATCAGAGGGGGGGATGCGCACCACCTTCTCAGACTTGGTCAACACATACATGGTAGATCCTCTCGAATAGTTCTGGATTATTGCACTCTTATTTAAAGGTTGACTACCGGCCTCAACAGTGGCCAGACGTTGAAAAGAATGAAAATGGAAGATGTTTGGTCCAGGCGTCTTCAGACGAACAGGACAGCGGTCACCAGGGAGATGGTGGCCAGGAGCTTCACCAAGACGTGGATCGAGGGTCCGGCGGTGTCCTTGAAGGGGTCACCCACGGTGTCACCCACCACAGCTGCAGCATGGGCAGGGGAGCCCTTGCCACCGTGGTGGCCTTCCTCGATGTACTTCTTGGCGTTATCCCAGGCACCTCCGCCGTTGTTCAGCAGGTTGGCCATGAGGATACCGACGATGGTACCGATCATGATCAACGCACCCACGGCTGCAGGGGCGTTGAAACCAGCGAAACGATAGATGAGACCCAGAGCCACAGGCACCACGATGGGCAGCATGGCCGGTAGGACCATGGCCTTCAAGGCACCCTTGGTGGCGATGTCCACGCACTGGTCGTAGCGGGGCTTGCCGGTTCCTTCCATGATGCCGGGGATCTCGCGGAACTGTCTGCGGACCTCGTTGATCATGTCGAAAGCGGCGTTGCCCACGGCGCGTATGGCCAGACCGGAGAAGATGAACACCAGCATACCACCGATGAGACCGGCTACGAAGATGGTGGGCTCTCCCATGTTGACCACGAAGGCGTCTATGAGGGCGATGTTCTCCAAGTCCGCCACGATCTCGAAGTAGGCAGCGAACAACAGGAAAGCAGCCAGACCTGCGGAGGCCATGGCATATCCCTTGGTCAAAGCCTTGGTGGTGTTACCGGCAGAGTCCAGACGGTCGGTGCGGTCGCGGATCTCTTCCGGCTGGTTGCTCATCTCTATGATGCCTCCAGCATTGTCGGCGATGGGCCCGAAGGTGTCCTCAGCCAAGATGAAGGCGGCGGATGCCAGCATAGCGATGGTAGCCACGGCGGTACCGTACAGACCGAAGACGAAGAGGTCGGCGGCCGCGGAGAGGCCCATGACCTCACCGGCGTACTGGCCCAGCACGAATGATGCCACCAAGGTTATGGAGATGGCGATGACCGGCAGGACTGTGGTCTCCAGACCCATGGAGAATCCGGAGATGAAGTTCGTTGCCGGACCGGTCTCAGAAGCCTTAGCGATCTCCTTGACGGGCCTCCAGTCACCAGAAGTGTAGTACTGGGTGATGTAGACGATGGCTATACCCAGCACGATACCGATGAAACCGCAGCCCACGAAGTACAGCCAAGCCTCTCCCAAGAGCTGATTGGCCACGAAGACCAATGCCAGGAAGGACAGACCAGCAGTCACGAAGTAACCGAGGTTCAGGGCGCTGTACAGGGAGTCATCCTCATTCTTGAGGTTGACCAGCGAGATGCCGATCAAAGAGGCTATCAGGCCGAAGGCCATCAGAACCAATGGGAAGAACACGTAGGCCAGGGCGTCGACGCTGGCCATGTTCAATCCCAGAGGGTTGGTCAGGACCTTGTAGGCGGCGAAACCGATGATCATCGAACCGATGATCTCCGCAGCGGTGGACTCGAACAGATCGGCTCCACGGCCAGCGCAGTCTCCCACGTTGTCTCCCACCAAGTCAGCGATGACAGCGGGGTTGCGGGGGTCATCCTCAGGGATTCCCGCCTCCACCTTGCCGACCAAGTCAGCACCGACATCAGCAGCCTTGGTGTAGATGCCGCCGCCCAACTGGGCGAACAGAGCAGCCAAGGAAGCACCGAAGGCGTATCCAACGATGTATTTGAGAGCTAAATCCAGATCCCACACCACTTCGAAGAGCATGATGAGCGCGAAAACGCCCAACAGGCTCAGGCCAGCCACGGCAATACCAGATATGGCACCTCCACGGAAGGAGGTCGTGAAGGCCTCCTTCAGGGAGTTCCGAGCAGCACTGGCAGTCCTGATGTTGGTGTTCACGGAGACATACATGCCGATGAATCCGGAAAGAGCGGAGAAACCAGCTCCGATCAGGAAGGCCACAGCGACCTGCCACTCGATGGCCAGGCCCAGAACCACTGCCAGAAGGACAGCGATTATGCCGATGGTCTTGTATTGCCGGGCGAGGTAGGCCATGGCGCCATCCCTGATGGCGTCCGATATCGCCCTCATCTCGTCGCTACCAGTCTCCTTGGAGAAGATGCTACGATAGAAGTAGATACCGAAAACAAGAGCTACCAGCCCCGCGATGGGGATCATGAATACCAGATTGTCAACTAGTGTCACATCCATGATCTTTTACCCCTAAAAATTCAGCCAAAGATATTACTAATGATATTTATCATTTATGAGTATCCAGGAAAGTCAAGGAAAGGCGTCAGACAAAGGGTCCCAACGAACCCTCGGCCCCCTTCAGTTCCTTGACCTTCACCCATGACGTCGAACCATCTTCAAGGGAACACAACAACGAGGGGTCACCTTCCGAGTCCAAGCATCCCCTCCCCCAGGTCTTGGTGCATTCCAGACGAGGGAGGTCGGTGAACTGGCCCAACAGCATTGATGCCGCATCGCAGGTCAAAGGAATCACCAAGTCCGCATCCCGGAACGGTTCCTTCTCCATGGCTGCTGCCACCTTGGACCACAGGCATGATGCGGAGGTGGAGGCGTTACCAACGACCTCTATTCCCCGGGCATTCAAGGCTTTGGCGAGATTCTCTGCCGCATCATCCCCTCCTAGGCCGTCGCAGAGGCGGGCACAGGTACGGCATGTCCAAACGGCCACCTTGCGGCTTCCGATACGCTCTACCAAACCATCCAAATCCATGCTACGGGTAATAATCAGCATTTGAAGGACACCTCCCCTATTAAGGACAAGTCAATAAATAGCCCTTTCCCATTCCCATGTAGATGATTACCACGTCCGACGCCTATGGGCTCGTGATAGTCTACGCACTGATACTGGCCACCCTCTCGTTGTACGTGTTGTTGAAGAAGAGGAATGTGCGCATAGACCGTCGCAAGATCATACACATCCTCACTGGTAATTTCATCTTCGTATGGTGGCTTTTCGAGTCACAGCTACCGATGCTCATTTTCTTCACCATACCATTCATGGTGTTGCTTTTCCTCTCCGCCCCCGACAGCAAGATAGAACCATTGCGTCGGAGCATCATCGGAGAGGCATCGGCCAAGGGCCATTCCTATGGTCTGTTCTTCTATGCGGTATCCATCACAGTTCTGGTGGCCTTCTTCTTCGATCATTTCATCGCTGCATCCATCGGAGTGGTGGCGATGTCCTACGGAGACGGCTTCGGTTCCATCGTCGGGAAGCGCTTCGGTAGAAGACCTGTGCATGGCAAGAAAACATTGGAAGGCTCGTTGGGTGTGTTCACCGCCACCTTCGTGATGACCTTGGTGGTCTTGACGTTCTATTCGTTCATCATCGATCAGGGACTCTATGCCAGCCTGTTCAGTGGTAACCTGCACCCGGTGCTGGTGGCTTTGATTGCTGGGGCCTTCACAGCCATAGTGGAGCTGTACTCCCCCGGGGAGTATGACAACCTCATCATCCCCATCTCTGTGGCCATACTCATGGTCTTCTTAGGATTCTGATAACATGACCTGGTTTGCCGTTGATGGTTTGGATGGTTCCGGCAAGAGCACAGTGGCTGAGATGATTCGTTGCACCAGTGAGAGCCGGGGTCGTTCCACATTCATCCGACACCATCCTTCCCATCGATTGCCTGGGAGGCTCTCCCGGCATTTCTTGAAAGGGAAGGGCAAGACGGTGGAGGTGGTCGCCACTGGATTCTACATAATGGATGTCTTGCTATCTCTCACCCAGATGCGAAAATGGAGGAAACAGTACGATGACATCGTTTTCGTCCGTTACAGCATGGCGGCCGCTTACCTTCCTGAGAAGATCATGGAAGACGCCTACGCCGTAATAGAACGGATTCTGCCTCAACCGGACCGTTTGATACTTGTGGATGTGGATCCGGAGGTGGCCATGAAGCGAATACTGGATAGGGGTGAGGAACTGGAGGTATTCGAGTCTATCCCCAGGTTGGACCGGGTGCGTCGGAAGATGATGGTCCTAGCACAGCACGGATGGGAGGTGGTGGATAACTCCCGCTGCCTCAAGGAGATGCAGGATTGCGTCTTAGAGCTCGTCGATTGAATTTCATGGACGAAGTGGGGAAACCCGGATGCCCCTGTTCTCGGACTTCAGCTTGAGCCTCAGCATACCCAGAACGTCCGATCCTGACATCCCTTCCACAGATTCCAAGGCCGCCATGTCCTCCTGGCCTAAGCATTCGCTCATAACCAATCCTGAGACCAAGACCTTCTGTGAATCGGTCATTGAATCGTCCGACCATAGCCGCAGTATCTCATCCTTCAAGGCCGCACCGTAGCCCAGCTCCTCGCCCATGACCTCCTCCAAGCTCGCAGCGTAGGAGTCTGGGGAACCAGAGGCCGCAGCCGCTCCAGCCGCTTGGCCACATATGTAGGACGGGATGATGCCCTCACCCACGAAGGCCAATGTCTGGCCTGCGGCATCCCCGGCGAATATCACGTTGCCTTTGACCGTTTCACCACAGACCCCTGGCACCGGGGCATCCCCTGTCTTGACTTCCAGGATGGCCTTACAATCGAAATATCTGGATATCACTGGATGATCCTGAATCCAATCCTCCACCCGGTGTCGACGGTTTCCGCTGGCACCCACTGTAGCCATGCCGACATTGGCTCGATCCCGTCCTTTGGGTATTATCCAACCATAGCCCAATCCCACCTCTGGTTCTAAGAAAATCTGCATGGCTCGGGGCAGAGGACGTTTCGCAACCATCTCGAACTCCCCTCCACTGGCCACCATTTCCTCTGGATACCATCGGACGTCCATCAGCTTTGCCATGGTGGAGTGCACACCGTCCGCCGCCACCACCATCTTGGGCTTCACCTTGAGTTCCTTGCCTCTGCTGACCAGAGTGGCCTCGCAGACATTGTCACCATCCATGCGGATCTCGGTCAATCGGGTGTCCGCCTCCACCCTGGCACCGGCCTGGGCGGCACGGGTGGCAAGGTGTTTGTCCAGGATCTTCCTTTCCACGGTGACGCTCTCCCAATATGGTTCGCTGTTCTCAACCATGATGCTACGGTCGATGATGAACCGGGTGCTCTTTTGGATGCTGCAGACTGCCTGTCGAGGAAGCTTGATTCCGGCTTGATTGATGAGAGACCTGCCGATAACCTCCCCGCACTGCACCGGGGTGCCTATCTCCTTCTTCCGATCCACCATAAGGGTCCGGGCCCCCAGCTGCGCTGCTGCCAGAGCTGCGCCGCTTCCTGCGGGACCGGCACCCACCACTAGAACATCGATTTCTTCCATGTCAAATCACCAACCGATCTTGAATGAGCGGAGGTAGGCCATGACCATCCTCCTTTGACCGGGCCTTCTCAGATAAGCCCGGATGAACGCCGATATGCCATATCCTTTACGGAAAGGATGTATGAACTCCGACATGTCTTCATCGTTCCACCCCCTTCCCTCCAAATAGGCCTCATAAAACTCCGTACGGGAGTATTGACTGTCATCCCACCAGGATTGATAACCTTCTAAACTGCCACGGGACAAATAAAGGGCGGCCTTCTTCCCAGAGAGCATCGCCACCCTTATCCCACCGAATGAAACGGGATTAACCATCCCTGCAGCATCGCCCACCAGGCAGGACCTTCCTCTCACCACTTCCTTCAAAGCACCTATCGGTATGTAGCGGCCATTCTCCTCCACCACATCGCCGTATGGTTCCTGGCACCCTTTTGGGTAGCCCATATTGGTATGGTCTCCACATGGGAACTCCCATCTGTAAGCGCCTTGGTAGCGGCTACCGTAATGGAACACGATGGTGTCATCAGATGCCATCCTCCCACGCAACAGGAATTGCTTCACCGGGATCATGCTCCGGGGTTGCTCCGAGTAAAGTTCCGACCTTACCCGGGAGAAGGCCCCGTCTGCGCCCACCAACCATGAACAGGATATATTCCCCTCTCGGGCCTGAAGAACGAAGCCGTCCTCGGATTCCTGCACAGACTGCAACCGGTCCCAGAGGATGCAGCCGCCCAGGCCCTGGAACATTTCCTGCATGGATCCGAGGAAGGCTGGTCGGTCGATTATGAAACCTCTGGCCTTGGCCTTAATGACCGTCCCGTCTGGCCAATGCTCCTCCGCAAATAGGATGCGGTGCCTGACACCAGTTAATTTGATGGGCTTCATCTCCTCGACCGCGGCATCGCTGAGGGCTTCACCGCACATGCGATGGTAGCGAGGATAGGATTCTGACGATAGACGGTCCATAATCAAGACCTTCCACTCAGGCTCAAGGAGCAGGAGGTGGATGCCACAAGAGAGGCCGGACAACCCCGCGCCCACGATGACGACGTCATAACGGTCCATGAGCCCCCTCCTTGATGTTACGTGAATAATAGTCCATGAATGAGTAACCAAAATCAAAGCTCAGGAATATGAGGAAATAGAGATAGGAATCCAGGATGCCGAAGACACAGAGAAACAGTACCATGACCTTCAAGAACGGCCTCTGGCATAGTAATCTGGAAACTATACCAGAACAACTTTCCCCCTTGCCATCTGCCCATTCATCTATGTACGAGGCTATACCGACCAACACTATGCCTATGAGGCTGGGGGTGGCCAATCCATAGATCATAGCCATGACGCTGATGGTAATGGATATCAAGAACCCGGCCACGAAACCGTGGTTGTCGTATTTCCCTGCCAGCATGAGGCTGAGCAGAAGCCCGATGGCGATTGTTGCGGTGCCATTGTCGAGGGCCATCAGCACACCTAATAGGATGCCGGATGGGAAAGCCAATAAGAAGGCGGTACGGCGGGAGAAGATGCCTTCGTCATATGCCTGGTCTCCGAATTTGATCAGGACGCCAAGAACAAGATAGGATGCGGGAAGAAGGTAATCCACGCCCCCCCGGGAAGGCCAACTCAATATGCCTATGTAGCCGGCCACCATGGTAATAATGGAAAGGGCCGCAAAGAGAACGGCGCTGGACTTGGCATCTGGTTCTGGATTCATGGCCCTCCTTCTCCATGGAAGGCATCATGGCATAATATGATTACCAAATATGGCGCATTGGCATGGTTATATTAGACCTGAGGCCGCTTCCCATCTTGGAGATAAGCATGAAGGTTTACAGTCCGGTCGACCTGCGGCAAGTGGGAGAGGTAGAGGAAACCCGGCCCGAGGATGTGGAGGGGATCGTCCAATCATGTCGGGATTCCCAGAAAGTATGGGTTTCCATACCTAACGAGCAGAGGGCTGAATGCTTGCAGCGATTGACCCGACAAGTGGCTGAGAGGAGCGAGGAGATCGCCTACACCGTTCATCTCGAGACCGGGAAACCCCGATTAGAAGGCCTCAACACTGAAGTTATGGCTTCCGCTGCCTCTTGTCAGCACGCCGCCCTTTGGCGCAAGCGTTTCCGTGACGACAGGAAGGTGAACCAAGGCCGCATGGGGACGATGTTGCGTTATCTGGGAAGGCGCTCCATTGTCAACTATCGTCCGTTGGGAGTCATTGGAGTTATATCCCCTTTCAATTTCCCATTCAGCATACCGTTCACGCAGACCGTCACCGCGGTGGCTGCCGGGAACGGAGTCGTGTTGAAACCATCCTCGGAAACGCCTTTGACCGGGATGCTTATAAGTCAACTATTCCAGGATGCGGGATTTCCAGAAGGCCTGGTAAGTGTTGTCTGCGGACCAGGCACCGGTGACGCTCTGGCCCGTTCCAGCGTGGACAAGGTGGTTTTCACGGGCAGCGGGGAGGTGGGCAGGAAGGTCATGCGCTCAGCATCCGACCGCCTCACTCCCAGCATCATGGAGTTAGGTGGCAAAGATGCCATGATAGTACTGCGCGATGCCGACCTTGACCGCGCCTCCAGCGCTGCCGCCTGGGGAGCTTTCGTCAACTCCGGTCAGGTCTGCGTGGGAATCAAGCGCATATATGTGCAGGATGACGTCATGGATGCTTTCCTGGATATGCTGGTGAGGAAGACCAAGGAATTGAAGCAGGGTGACGGATGGCAAGATGCTGATGTTAGCCTGGGGCCTATGATCAACGAGAAAGCTGTGAAGGAGATGGAGAGACAGGTGCATAGGGCCTTGGAACAAGGTGGTCACATCCTTGTAGGCGGCAGCAGGAATCCCGACCTGCCCGGGCATTTCTTCCTGCCCACCATCGTGACTGGTTTGGCACAGGATGCGGACTTGATCAAGGAGGAGACCTTCGGGCCCATTGTGGCAATTCTGCCTTTCCATGATGAGGAGGAGGCATTGAAATTGGCGAACGACAGCCCCTTCGCACTATCTGGCTCCATATGGACACAAGACATGCGGGAGGGCAGACGTCTGGCATCCCTGATGCGCTCCGGCACGGTGATGGTCAATAACGCCATTTATACCTACGGGCTTCCGGCCACACCTTGGGGTGGACGAGGGGAGAGCGGCTTCGGTCGCACCCATGGGGAATGGGGGTTCCTGGAGATGATGGATACCCATCACATTCACTTGGATGCGGGGAAGATGCCTCGGGACTTCTGGTGGTTCCCTTACGATGAAAAGAAGGGGCGGTCACAGATGTTCTTCATGCGTCTCTTCTTCCTGAAGGATAGGAGGGGTCTGTTCAAAGGGCTCATGGACATGAGGTCGATTATGAAACGACGTTCGTGACATCTTCGCAATACTCTGAATCTCGGCATATCGACTGAGGGGGTGTATATCACAGACAACAATCATCCGAGAGGGGCGAAAGCTGTCCGTCAGCGAGCATGTTCGAAGATAAGCCTTTTATGTGTGATTGAGGTAGTGCGTCATTCAAGGAGAGGATTCCATCATAGAGAAGATACCCGTTGAAGACATCGTGCTCAAGGAAGGCATGAGCGTGGACGACCTGCTCCGTCAGATGAGCGCTTCCGGTGGCTTCACCGCTCAGAAGCTGGCAGATGCCGCAGATGTGGCAGAGAAGATGGTCCGACAAAAAGGTTGCATTCGCTTCTTGTCATTCCCGGCCTGCATCATGGCCACCGGCACCCGGGGGGTCATCGTGGAGATGGTCAAGAGAAACATGGTGGATGTCATCATGACCACCTGTGGAACCTTGGACCATGACCTGGCCAGGACATGGAAAGAGTACTACCACGGGGATTTCATGATGGATGATGCCGGATTGCGGCATGAGGGCGTGAACCGGTTGGGCAATGTGCTGGTCCCTGACGAGTGTTATGGAACAGTCTTGGAGGAAAAGCTGGCCCCTATGTTCGAGGAGATCCTGAAAGGACGGGACTCCATATCCACCCATGAGCTCATCGATGAGGTGGGCTCTCGGATAGACGATGCCCGCAGCCTGCTCCATTGGTGCCACAAGATGAAGGTCCCGGTCTTCGTTCCAGGACCCACGGACGGGTCCTTCGGAAGCCAACTGTGGATGTACTATCAGAACCACCGTTCCTTCCGTATCGACCTCTTCAAGGATGAACAGGCCCTCTCCGACCTCACTTTCGATGCTGAGAACACCGGTGCCATCATTGTGGGCGGAGGCATATCCAAGCACCACACCATCTGGTGGAACCAATTCCGAGGAGGTCTGGACTTCGCGGTCTACCTGACCACGGCAGTGGAGTACGATGGGTCATTGTCCGGCGCACAGGTCCGAGAGGCCATCTCCTGGGGCAAAGTGAAGGAGAACGCCGACCATGTCACCGTGGAGGGCGATGCCACCATATCCCTTCCCATGATAGTGGCCTCCTTGCTGCACAGACTGGAGGAATGAATTGAAGAAGATAGCGGTTCTGCCAGGGGACGGGATCGGCCCCGAGGTCATCGGATCGGCTTTGACCGTGCTCGATGCGGTGACCCATGACCTGGAGTTCCTCCATGGCGA
>JAQUUA010000020.1 GCA_028694055.1 Candidatus Methanomethylophilaceae archaeon
CCTTTGGGGCTGCTGCGTCATAGGGAGGCCGCCACCGCTGTTATGGGTTCGCACCTCTGCCTACGCTATCGCTACTTCAGTCGCCTCAGCGTCCTGGTGAAGAAGAACCATCTGCAATCCCTGACCCTGAGCGCCAACCCCATGCAGAGGCTTTCGTCCTTGCACAGCCTGTCAGTGGCCGTCCTATCCTCCCCCGCCGGGGTGAGATTCACGGTCAAGGATGTGGATAAGTCAGACGCCGCTGATATCTGGGCTTGGTATTCCCGCTATGGATGATGAAGAAATGGTTTTATACCTATAACCATAAACGACCATACGTGAAGAGACTGCTGGTGATTGGCGTGGTCATCGGCCTCGTGGCCGCATCCGGATTGGCTTTGCTTTTGCTCAGTCCATCCTCCACACCGGCCCTTTTCACATATCAGACCGACCTGGACACAGAAGGCTACTTCTACTATGGCTCCCCGGCCATGGACGATCAACATGTATACATCGGGACCAGCGTCAAATGGCATCACATGGCCGATGGGGCCTCTCAAATACCCGATTCATTCCAGCTCATATGTCTGGACAAGAGTGACGGGCATCTGGTTTGGCGGCATGATCTAGGGAGGGCGGAGGTGCAGAACGGACCGATGCTATTGAATGGGAAGGTAATCATTTCCGTTGGATACTACAA
This sequence comes from Candidatus Methanomethylophilaceae archaeon, assembly GCA_028694055.1. Classification (GTDB taxonomy): domain Archaea; phylum Thermoplasmatota; class Thermoplasmata; order Methanomassiliicoccales; family Methanomethylophilaceae; genus JAQUUA01. Next base: position 680 of record JAQUUA010000020.1, read on the forward strand.
TGCATCCAACTATCACACCAACGCCACCGTGATGGCTTTCAACGCCTCTTCCGGCCAACCCCTATGGGAGACACAGGTCGTAGCCAGCGTCCCCACCAATTACAGCATCGATGGGGGGCCATGGGACCAACAGGCCAATGCTGCATTCCTGTTCCAAGGCCTAGCTACCGATGGGTCGGAAACCTTGCTTGTAGGGGGTGACAAGCTCCGTTCCCTGCATCCTGACAATGGCAGCCTACTCTGGGAAACCGATCTGGGAGACAACATCAATTTCATTGTCATGGATGGTCAATCCGCCTATGCCTGTTCCCGCGGCCATATCTACAAGGTGTATGTCGACAATGGGTCCAGGGACTGGGACCTTCAATATCAGAACGGTTCGCAATGGCACATAGGTTTCCAGTGTGTGGTTCTACCGGACCACAGCGTATTGGTTGGTTTGAGTGGTTACCTCTGGAGGTTGAACAGCGACGGGAGCCTGAACTGGTCATTCGACACCGGAGGGCTGGACATCCGGGCTCAGCCTGCTGTCGACTCTCTTGGCAATATCTATGTCGGTACCAAGGCCAACGAGCAATCGGTATTCTTCAAGATTGATTCTGAAGGCCAAGAGGTGTGGAGGGTCAATGTCGGCGCGGACATGTACTCCTCGCCGGTTCTGGGTGATGACGGCAAGGTTTATGTGGGTTCCGAGAACGGCCCCGATGTCCGTTGCGGCATACACGTCTTCGATGTGGACACCGGAGACCTTCTGCAGAAGTTCGACACTGAGGCCGACCTCATATGGTTCTCACCCATCATTTCCGATGGCATCCTCTACGTCGGTGACATGCGGGGCGTCTTCTATGCTTTCTCAGTCTCATCCTCTGAGATGGATCCGAATGCCATGTGGCCCTGTCGGGACAATGGCCCCATGAGGCAGGCCAAGACCAGCTGATGTCTGCTATTCTTATATGCATACGCCCGGCCCAAGAGAACGAAAATCAACAGTTGTTATAAAATATCAGTCCTTCGATTCAGATGGGATAATAATGACCGATCCCTATCTTATCACATCCGAGTCCGTGACCGAAGGTCACCCGGACAAGTTGTGCGATCAGATATCGGATGCAGTCCTGGATGCATTCCTGAAGGACGATCCGATGGCCCGGGTGGCCTGCGAATCCGTGGTGACCACCGACCGGGTCTTCGTCATGGGGGAGATAACCTCCAAGAGCAGCGTCGATTTCGAGGCTGTGGTACGAAAGACGGTACGGGAAATCGGCTATGTGCACCGGGACAACGGCTTCTGTTGTGACGACTGCAATGTAATCGTGCACATCAAGGAGCAATCGCCGGACATAGCCATGGGAGTGAATTGCTCCGATGAGGAGAAAGTCAACCCTAGTCAAGATGCCGAGAACCAGATCGGTGCCGGTGACCAGGGCATGATGTACGGTTATGCCAGCAACGAGACGCCGGAATTCATGCCACTATCCATAATGCTGGCACACAAGCTGTCCCGGCAACTGGCGAAGGTCCGGAAGGACGGTGTGCTTCCATACCTCCGGCCTGACGGCAAGACCCAAGTCACCATCCGGTATGTGGATGACAAGCCGGTTTCCGTGGATACGGTGGTGGTGTCTGCCCATCATGACTGTGAGGTGGATAACGCCACCATCCGCAAGGACCTCATCGAGAAGGTCATCCGCCCCATCATACCGGCGGAATTGCTGACGGCGGACACCAAGTACTACATCAACCCCACCGGTCGTTTCGTGGTGGGAGGCCCCCAGTCCGATGTCGGTCTCACTGGAAGGAAGATCATCGTGGACACCTATGGAGGCATCGGAAGGGTAGGAGGAGGATGTTTCTCCGGCAAGGACCCCACCAAAGTGGACCGTTCCGCTGCTTATGCCGCCCGTTACGTGGCCAAGAACATCGTGGCTGCTGGTCTGGCTGACAAATGCGAGGTGGCCGTGGCCTATGCCATCGGCGTGGCCAACCCGGTGTCCGTTTGGGTGAACACCTTCGGCACCGCAAAAGTCCCGCAGAAGACCATCAATCAACTGGCCATGGACCTCTTCGACTGGCGCCCTCAGGCCATCATAAGTCATTTCAACCTCCGTCGACCCATATACCGTCAGGTTGCCGCATATGGACACTTCGGACGCCATGACCTGGATGTGCCTTGGGAGAAGACCGATTTGGCTGAGAAGTTCAAGAAGGCCTTGAACTGAACCATTGATACCTCAAACCCGGCCCACGGGCCGGGCATCTTGATTTTTCTTATTCCATCATTGATTGATACTTGCCCTGCAGCATCTTCTGAAGCTTGGGTTCCACCACCATTCGGCAGTAGGGCTGGCGGGAATTCCTTTCAAAGTAACGATGATGGTAGGCCTCCGCAGGATGAAAAACACCCAGTGGCTCTAGTTCTGTGACCATTGTTTTCCTGGGGTTTTCATCTCGCCACTCCTGCATTGCATCCCCGGCTTTCTGTTTCTGGAGGTCGTCTGCATAGAGTATTATGGAACGGTACTGGTTGCCGATATCGTTCCCTTGGCGGTCCAGAGTGGTGGGGTCATGCATGGCGAAGAAGAGGCGCAGGATATCATCCATTCCGATCCGGTCATCATCGAAGATGACCTTGACGACTTCTGCATGGCCGGTGCCACCGTTGCAAACGCTTCCATAATCCGGATTTTCCACATGGCCCCCTGCATAACCTGGGATTACCTCTCGGACTCCTTTGACTCTCTGATACACTGCCTCGAGGCACCAGAAGCAGCCTCCCCCGATCACGAGCTCGTGCATCATGACAACAATATCATCCACTCATGAGATAAGCTTGTCCATCAACACTGACGAGGGCAGGAAGCCTGCCCTGTAACCGTCTTTCTGCAGCCTCTCGGCCAACATGACGCTGTCGGTCAAGACCATCTTTCCTGCCCATTCCCTTTCATCAGTCAATGGGCATCTGGATATCTCAATCCGTCCTCTTTTGGACAATAAGAGCCCGGTCTTTGGAGATTTGTCCATGCACAGTTTTGAAGAGTGGAATATAACTTCGTGCTCAGACGCTTTACGTCCCGCGAGCTTCCGCGCTATCTTATTTATCTGTTGCTCGGAGAGATGCGGACAACCGAGGATGATCACCGCGGTCTCATCAATCGTCGGTTCATAACCGATGTCAATGTCTTCTGAGGTGATAGTCAAGGTAGCTTCATCAGCTTCCCCTCCGATTTGGAACATCGGTTGCCGGCCGTCATGATTTAAGGATGAGCAGAAGCTTCTCATCTCATCCAAATTGAGCCTGAGGCCCAGTATCCTGCTTCTACGCCCATCTAGTGATTCCGACAGGAAATGACCTAGGACTGAAGGATCAATCTCATTGACGTCCTCTAAGGCCACACTGATATCGGAACTGCGCCCGGATTCCTTCAGAAGGCCATGCAAGACGGTCTTCCCGCTTATCGCTGCTGCCAAAGCCGTGGAAAAAGATTCTTGATTAGAGAATGCACCAATTATAGAGTTGAGAAAACAGACCGCCCCCCGACCCCCCCAAGCACAGAAGCTGCCTTTCGACGGTGAGTTACCAGATAGGAACGGTGAGCATGTTGCTTCTGAACAGTTGTTCACCATACCTAAAGTAGCCACATCGCCGTCGCCAAAGGATTGACAATGCAACCAAGGGTTGAAGGAGACTTTGCATCCGGGATGAAATGGTGTGTGAATGATTGGACCTAGAATACGTAACTCATCAGGGGAGGGCCGAGGGATATGTATGGAACGTACTTGCACTAGATCGTTCGATCCCTTCTGATGGGCATATCTGATCAATTCCTCATACGCCCATTGCAAGGCCGGACCCCTTTTCCCGGCCAAAGCTTGTTCCTCGAAGGAGTCTAGGTTCATACGGTGGTTCCTCAAGGTTTAGCAAGGACCACTTCATACAAAGTCTTGTTAAAGGGTGGCGCCCCTTCTATGAACTCCTTGATATTGACGATATCATACCCGTCTGCCAACGAACGAATCTTCTCCTCGGAGAAGAAATGAACCACAAAACCCAAGGGGTTCTCCCAGGTGTCCTCGCCTCGGGGTTCGAATTTGCCATAGTGCATGTCGTTGTAATTGCGAACGGAGTAGACATGAATGCCACCGGGTCGGAGCACTCGGAGGCATTCCTTGAACATGAACTGCAACTGGTCCATGTCGAAACGCATGGTGAAGAACATATGGGAATAGACAGCGTCAAAATGATTGTCTGGAAAAGGCAGGGCTTGCAGGGCATCATGGACCTCTAAACGACAATCCAATCCCAAATCCTCGGCCCTTTTCTTCATCTGGCATATCCCGGTCTCCGAATAATCCAATGCGGTCACTTTCAAACCTGCATCGACCATATGCCAGGTATCCCGACCTTGGCCGCACCCTAGTTCCAGAACAGTCTTCAACCCTCGTTGTTTGAAGATGGAGATGGAGCTCTTGGCCAGATCGCTGGGCTCGGATCCAAAGAACTCTGGGTTGCTGGCATAACTGCCATCCCATAATGTTCGTTGCTTCCTTGGCAAATCCATGATAACACCGTCATTTGCTCCGTGATTTCGGTATTGTGCTTTTAGACAGGGATGATATCGAGTTAATCAGGGAATCCAACTTCCCAATGGGGATGCCGACGATCATCTCATCCGCGGAGATATCGGTGCTCTTCCTCAAACCGAAACATCCGAATGAGGCATTGGGCTTGCCTGTGATGTACGGAAGGACGGTGGCATCACCGCAAGCGGCTAGAACTGTCGACATATTCAAAGAAATCCTGGAGCCGTCATTATAACCGTGAGCGCTGGGCAAGAGCCACTGTGCCTGTTCAGGCGTAGCGGTTATCAATACCACATCGGGTTCGATGGAAGCGGATGAAAGAGGCGAGTATACTGTTCCAACAACGGAATTCGGCATCATCATCGGTCGGACAGCAATAGCATCGTGTGCTGCTTCCGGGGATGAGAAGAGCCCCATAGAGCTGTGCAATTCCCCGTTCTCTGCCTTTTCAGGGATGACGTTCATCCCAAGAACGGAAGATCCTACTTTACAGGCATGCATATCCGAAGGAAGCACCAGCATCTCCCCCTTCCTAGCACGCATGACGGCCTGGCAATGCCGGAGGGGCTCAGAGGGTTTTTCATATTCAGATGGCACGCTCTCGTCCGCTTTCAGGAAAGACACGGCCACAGGATAATGCCGAAGGCCCAGGGATTCTTGCAATACAAGGGATTGATCAGCCAAGTTCATGCTAGCACCACTTTAACAATCGACATAACTACTAGTTATTGATTGGCATTTTATTCGGTTAACAATCGAATAATTATCTATCGTCCCTCTGCACCCAGGTTGTTGAAAAGGATCCAGCGTCAAGAATCATTGTTTGTTGCCAATATTCTGGATACCTCTTCCTTGTTCGACCATAATGCACAGCCGCCACCTCCTTCCTTCAACGAAGCGTGCATGTCCCTGAGCTTAGTCATCAGTGGTGACATTACAGCCTCATCAGCCGGACAGGAGAGTAGGTTGCGATCGGAGAACGGGGCAGCAGGGCAAGCCTCCACATTCCCGGAAGGAGAGATGTGCAGGAAGCCCCTCCCCGCCGCCAGACACCCGTTGAACCTCTCCTCGTCACCCGGGAATCCCAGGACTACAGCATTGCGACGGTGCCGCAGACACCGCAGTCGGCTTATCAATAACGTCCGGTTGTCATCGGTCAGAGTCATGGACTCCGTGCCAGCCTGCATGGGAACGTATTCCACAAAAGAGATGAAGCTTGCGCCTTCTGATATCATCTGATCGTAGTTCTGGTCGCTGGTTACGATACGGACATTGCCTCTGTGCACCGTTATCGAATATCCGAACAGGATACCGTTGTCACGCAGTTTTCTGGATAATGACTTTATGCAGTGGCCGACACCTGACCCGCGCCTGAGGTCCGTGGCCGATTCGCTCCCTTCCTGGCTGAGCACCAGCAACAGATTGTCGAAATCCCTCATCTCCTTGAGGACATTCTCATCGATGAGAGTGCCATTGGTGAACATCACGAACAAAGCCCGAGTGTGGAGTGACATCATATCTTTGATTACTGGCCAACGCATCATGGGCTCACCTCCTGCCAGAACGAAGATTGATGTGCCCAGGCCTTCGAACTCAGAGCATATCCGCAAGAGGTGCTCGGAATCCATCTCCTCTGCACTGGAATCCTTCATCAAGTGATAGCATCCTTGGCATTTCAGGTTGCATCTCTTGGTTAGGCTGATGATGATGGAGGCTGGAACCATGCGATCATTCACCGCCCTCCTTCTGGACTGCCGGAATTGATAGGAAACCATCATTGTCGAAGTGATGAGTTTACGAGGTCCTCTCAATTTAGCACCTCTGACACAGGCTTTGATGATATCCCTGTCCAGGATAGTCAATGATGTCATCTTAGACCTCCAGGAGCTTTTGGTAAAGATCCAGACGCCTGTTCAACAAATCGTCCACGATGATTAAGAACGATTGAATGCTGAATTCCTCCCTCAATAGGAAATGCTCCATGAACATCCCTAAACCATGCAATACGAACTCATCCGCGAGGGTGGAGGCTTCCACTATCCGTATCCTTCCGGTATCCATCAGTCGTTGGAAGATTATCGCCCAAGTCTGACGCGGTTTGTCCAGCATGATGTTCTTGATTGTCTCTCGGAGAGCAAGATCGGTCTGCATCTCCATGACCACGATACGGACGATATCCGACATCATCGGGTCGTTGGAGAATGTGCGCTTGTAGTCGTCACTGTTGAAGAGGAGCACTGTACGTAGGTCGTTGGTATCCACGAACTCCATCAGGGCATCTGTGTTTTCCAAAGGAGGTTCGATTCCTGATACCATGGCACCGATCCCTTCTGCCAGGATGGAGTCTTTGCTGGGGAAATGATGATAAATGCTGGCACCTTTGATGCCACATTCTTTGGCGATCTCTCTCATCGTGACCTTATGGAATCCTTTCTGAGCGAAAAGTGAGATGGCCGTCCGTAAAATGCGTTCACGTGTTGACTCTCTGTTTGACATGTTGACTACCTAACGTTAGTTAGGCGGTATTGATGAAGGATATTTATATTTATCCTAACGCTCGTTAGGGAAAGAAATCATTGATAGTCTATGAATTCACTCATCGATGAGGTATTCCACCACAGATTGCTGGACGGCCTTGGCTCGTGACCTTGATATGAGTCCTGCTTCTATCCATGCCGCTGTGAGCAGCCCGGCAGGAACCAGACAGTTGGTGCTCATGGAGATTTCGCAATAACGGTTGATTACCTTGCTGTTCGGTTTATCGATGAGGTCCTCCATGCTCAGCTTCTCCAATCCCTGAGCAAAATTCTTGATATTGTCACAATCTGACTTGACCTGGACATCGAACTCTCCTTCGGGAGTCATGCTGACAGTTATCTTGCTGGTCTTGGCACAGATATTGCTCTTTACACGGACAGACGTGGACATGGCTCTTATGGATGACCGTGACCAATATTTCTAATTCACCCTGAAAGGAATGCAGACGAATCATTCGATTAAGCATATCCGCTTTGTTTCTACAACAATCTTAAGTGGAATTTGAATAAAATCAGATGAAAACAGAAAGGATATGTACATGGAACCATTCTGTTGATTCAACATGATGGAACTAGTGCGTTTCTTCAAAGCCCTTGGAGATGAGACCCGGATGGCCCTGGTGTCATTCCTCTTGGGCCGTGAGCATACCGTCAGCGATTTTTTCCCCAATGATGAGAAGGGCCACGCCGCCATGACACGGCATCTGGAGATCCTTCTGGACTCAGGGATCATAAACAGCAAGAATAACGGATCGGAAACGACATATTCCATCAGCAATGAAAGCATGCGCCGTAGATTGATGGCCTTGGGGATTACGGCCTCGGATGACTTCAACGCCTCCGGACAAGAAGAATTGGACATCAAAGAGGTAGTAAGGTCCAAATACAGTAAGATCGCGAATGAAGGAGGCGACTGCCGACCAGGAGGGTGCTGCGGAAAGGCCAAATTCGATCCGGTCCTGGTAAGCAGTCAGATAGGTTATAGCGATGAGGAGATCAGCATCGCTCCCGATGCGAATCTGGGTTTGGGATGCGGCAACCCTATCGGACTGGGGTCCATTCATGAGGGGGAGACCGTCCTGGACATGGGTTCCGGCGCAGGCATCGACTCCTTCTTGGCTGCCAAGAAGGTAGGTGACACCGGCCGGGTCATCGGTGTGGACATGACCGAGGACATGATACTGAAGGCCAGGGAGAACGCTCAGACCTATGGGTTCCAGAACGTGGAGTTCCGATGGGGTGACATCGAGAACATGCCGGTAGAGACATCCTCTGTGGACGTGGTTCTCAGCAATTGTGTTATCAACCTTGTTCCTGACAAACCCAGTGCTTTCCGGGAGGCTTTCCGGGTCCTCAAATTTGATGGACGTTTGTATATCTCGGACATCATCCTCACCGATGAGCTCACAGCGGAACAGAGGAATGACAGGGACCTCATTTGCGGTTGCGTCGCCGGTGCAGTGCCCAAGAAGGAATACCTGCAGATGATGGAGGACGCTGGTTTCAAGATCCAGGAGATCAGCGAGGACGAGAGTATCGGCAACGAGCAGTATGAGGGCCTGCCTGTTGCTAGCTTGCATATCAAGGCCGTCAAGAAATGCGCCTGAAGCTAGACGATATTGTCTAGTCCCAAATTTCTTGCCGAATCCAATATGTAAGAGATTTCCGAATCCTGCAGACGTCTCTGCAGTTCTTCACAACGTCCTGTATCGCCAGCAGGACGGTACTGCCCCATGACATTAACACGAGTTCCGGGACCGAGGTTTTCCGCCACCCATTTCAATATTGGTATGCTGCAGCATTCCAGATTGTCTGGGAGCACCAGATGCCTTATCAGGATCTCCGCATCCTGTGATGCAGATATGTGATTTCTGGTCACCGTCTCCCAATAATCCTCCATACCGGAATATCGAACAGCGCAGTCGTCGTTGCCGAACTTGAAATCTGTGAGATAGATGTCCACCACTCCAGACAATAATGCCATGGCTTCCCGGCTGAGGTACATGTTGGAGTTCCAGACCACAGGCAGTGATGATTTGGAATTCAGGAGGCTGGAAATAACAGTGTGAATATGAGGGGTCGGTTCGCCACCCACCCAGTTCACGTTCTTAACTCCCAGTTCATGATACTCGTCCAAGCCTCGGCCGATCTCTTCCCCGGTGAGGACTATGCCGCTGAATGAGTCCTGGGAGATATCCCAGTTCTGGCAGAAGCAACAACGGGCATTGCAACCGCTGAAGAACACAGTCAGCGAAGGTACGAGTTCCATCTCCTCATGCATATGGATGAAACGTGAAGCTATACGAGCTTCCCGACCGCATCGGCATTTACCCAACTCCCCGGAAATCCGGTCAACGGCGCAACGATTCTCGCATAGCTTGCAGGAATGCATGAGGCGATGGCAGATCTCGAGTTTCAACCCCAGCAGATTATTCGTTCGGGGTGTCAGGACAGTGAGGGCATCGTCATCAGTCAACAATTCACGGTAATGGGCCATGGCCACATCATGCTCCCGCCATAATTCCGTCAGGTCGGCTTCAGAATCGATGTCCACAGGGATGCGGCGGAGGATATCGCGGCGAGCCCTTGACTCACCTGTGAGAATTCGATGGTACCTCTCCAATCCTCTCACCGTTGTCAAGGAAGGCGCCATGGATACAGAAATTATGCTGGCATATTTCTTTTTAACGATTGATGAGCAGAATAAATGGAAGAAAATGTTTTTGGAGGAACGGTTTAATCAAGCAGACATCTTGTTCACGTAGCCGATCCAACGTTCCTCTAGGTCCGGGGAGTTCACCGTCTCCAGGATATAGGCGGCATATGATGCCCCATCGGCTCCATCGGGTCGTCCGGTCATCACCAAACGTTTCTCGAATTGGCTGCAGATATCCAATGCCATGTCCAAACGCCGTGATTCCTCCACATAGCCGATATGGTTCATCAACATGGATGCGGCTTTTATCATGGACGAAGGGTCTGCATATTGCGCCCGACCCTCTGCCACCATGCGAGGTGCTGACCCATGGATGGCCTCGAACATGGAGTAACGCATTCCGATGTTCGCACCACCGGCGGTTCCTACGCCTCCTTGGATCTGGGCAGCCTCGTCAGTGATGATGTCGCCGTAGAGGTTGGGGAGAACCATCACCCGGAAGTCCTTACGACGATAGGGGTCCAGCAACTTGGCGGTCATGATGTCGATGTACCAGCCGTCCCATTTTACCTGGGGGTAGTCCTTAGCCACCTCGGCTGCGATGTCCAGGAATTTTCCGTCCGTGGTCTTTATGACGTTGGCTTTGGTAACCACGGTGACCTTGTTGATGCCGTTCTTGGCGGCATAATCAAAGGCCAGCCTGATGATGCGTTCCGAGCCCGGGGTCGTAGCGACCATGAAGTCGATGGCCAAGTCCGCAGTGACATTAACTCCTTCACTGCCCATGGCATAAGCGCCCTCGGTGTTCTCTCGGTAGAACATCCAATCCACGCCTAGTTCGGGGATCTTCACCGGACGGACATTAGCGAAGAGATCCAGCTCCTTCCTCATGGCCACATTGGCGCTCTCGATGTTCGGCCAAGGGCCACCTTTCTCAGGCGTGGTGGTAGGGCCCTTCAATATCACATGGCAATCTTTCAGCTCCATCAAGACGTCATCGGGTATGGGTTTCATCACTCGTACCCGGTTCTCGATGGTCAAGCCATCGATGACTTTGATCTGGATGCGTCCGGAGTCGATGTCCTCCTTCAACATGGCTTCCAAGATGGCTTGGGCATGCTCGGAGATGAAGGGTCCGATACCATCCCCTCCACAGATACCGATCTTGATGGCATCCAGGGCAGAGTAGTCGGTCCAGCTGGTAGAGGATTTCATGTCCTCGACCCGTTTCATCTGCTTCTCCAGAACCTTTCCGAAATGCTCCTTCGCCTTCTCGATGTCAACATTCATGGGCATCTGACCTCCCTTCGTTATCGGGCATCTGATATTTCAAAGATGCCGGAACAGATGATGGCATTATACAATCGATCCATGCATAATCGAGATGATGAGACCTACGGATGCCAGAATCTGCGTAAACAGGATCATCTTCACGTTGGCACCTTGTCCTTCCACGAAGGTAACTGGGCTGACTCCGAATTGCATGGCAGCGAGACTGGCCCGATAAGCCAACGGCAAAGTCAAGGCCCCTAGGAGGACTGGCCAAGGCAGAAGGCCCACCAGGACTGCAGATATCAAAACACCGTATGAACCGAATGTCAATGCGGAATAGAGTATGGCAGACCTCTCTTCCCCCAAGAAGAGCACCAGGTTCCTTCGCCCACCCTCGCGGTCTGCTTTCTGGTCAGGGAACTGGTTCAGCAGTAAAAGGTTGAATGTGAGGAGACCGGACATGGTGGCCAATACCAAGATGGAGGCGTCCCAGGTTTGAGCCTGTACCATGAATGCCCCGAGAACTGGGAGAAAGCCTAGACCTAGGCCGGCTGACAGCTCCCCCATCATATTTCGGGCAAAAAGCTGAGTGTAGAAAAGGGCGAAAACCATCCCTAGAAGGAATATGGGCAGGAGAAGCATACCGACATCGAACAAGAGATAAACACAGAGCATCAAGGCAATCGCGAAGCAAGCCATGGCAACTATGAAGGTGTCCATAGGTTTGACGGTCCCCTCCTGCAAGAGCCCGCTGCCTCCATTGAACATGGTCCTCTGTGTATGATAGTCGATCCCGAGTAAATGGTCGTAGTACTCGTTCAAGGTGTTCACGGTAATATGCAGCAACAGAAGGATAACTGTGAAGGCAAAGAAATTGAGGCCATGGAAAGGGAAGCCCTGGAAAACGCTGAGGGATGTCCCAAGAATAGACAGTACCAGAGGTAGGACCAAAAAAGGGGCACGCACCTCTATGGCCCAAATCTTCCATCGCATGAAATCGGGAAATGCAAGTCCATAGATAATGTTTTCATTTCCGATGGATCAAACCGTGAAATTCACGCATATGGGAAAAAAATATTAACGGTGTAAAGCGAATACCCTCAAAGGTGGGTGTATGGAAGTCCCTTACGTTACATGCGGTTTGACGCCAGATGAGGCGCACAAGAAAGTGGCTGGTTTCATTATGGACAGATATGATGGCCGTGGCGGTGTCACTGTCTATGCCAAAGAGGAGCATGTAGGCTCTGCACGTTTCTATGGACGCACCAGGCTCTATGGTGAAAGGGCGGACACGGCAGAATGCTTCTACACCGAACCGGACATACTCATCGAGAGAGATGGCAAGATCTGCACCGTCATCGAGATTGATTCTGCCACCAGCAACGTGGTGGAATTGGCCGGAAAAGCCATGACGCCTGTGCTCTCTTCCCGTAGCCAGCCTCAAGGAAGATCCATCCCTCTCAGCGATGATTTGCACATGGTGCAGATAGTTTGCATGATCCCCACTGGAGACAGCTTCAACAATTGGGAGTGCCGATTCAGGTCCTTGGAGGATGACATCGCTGCCGCCTATCGGTCCATGTCACCCGGAAAACGCTATTCACTCATCTTACCTGTGAAACGCAGGGATGAGACTGTGGAAAAGGTTCTGGCCAATGTATTGGAGAACAAGATCTGGTGATTCCCCCCTGCCTGATTCTTTCACAGACCTTTGAACAAACCTATTAATACCAGATGTTGTTCCAAGCATAGAAACCGACTGAGAGTCGGTATAAGGGAACGGCAATATGAAGGAAGGAAGCCCCATCACCGGTCGCAAGGCTGATATCACCGAAGCCGCGCTATCCTTATTCTTGGAGAAAGGATATCAACGTACCCGTATCGATGACATCATCGAGAGGGTGGGGATCGCCAAGGGCACCTTCTATCATCATTTCCAATCCAAGATCGATGTCTTGGAGGCTGTCGTGCTAAACCTGATCTCTCATTATCTGGGATTGATTGAAGAGATATCAGAGAGGGACTGTAGCGCCGCTGAGAAGCTCACCCTCATCTGGAATTCACTCGGAGACATTGGTGATGGGTCGCATGTCTTAGAGGAAATCATGGAGGACGATGAGAACTTCATTTTTCTTTGGACATTGATCCGAAAAGGATTGGATGCGTCCCTGCCGTTGCATCTCCAAGTAATTGGTCAGGGCCTATCAGAGGGCAGCATCAACACTCCCTATCCAGAAATGGCCGCCAAGACATTTGCGGCCTTCGACGTCCTCATCTTCTCCGCTTGCTCAGAAGAGGAGCGGAATGCCCTAGCGCATTTCGTCGAGAAGATACTGGAGACCGACAGGCCATATCTGACTGGTACAGCTAAACAAGATCATAACGAGGTACGAATATGAAGATCCTAAGCAAAGCAGGAGGCGCCATGGCCAAAAAACCATGGGTGAGCCTCGGGATGGTAATACTGGTCACCCTGGTGGCCTTCGCCTCCATCGGCATCAATGGTGTGGACTTCTCCATGAACGAGGAGGACTTCGTCCCGGAGAACCCCATCATCGAGGCCAATGAGATAGTGGGGGAGGCCTTCAGCATCACCCAGAGCGCAATTTCTACGGTTCGGGCGGACAATGTATTCACCAGAGCCGCCTTCCTCTCTACACTGGAATATGAACTGGCAATCATGTCAGATGGGAACGTCACGGATTATTTGATCGACCCGGTCGACTCCATGAATTCCATCCAGAACCCATTGAAGTTCATATCGGCAGCGATGCTAAGGTCGGTGAACAACACCACCCTTCCCACATTACCCAATCTCATATCATTCATCTCCAATCTCAATGATACCCAGATCCAGACTCAATCTGCATTCATCCTGGGATTGCCTGATTTCCAGGGGTTCCAAGGGTTGTTCACCAAGGATCTGGTAACGAATGGGTCGGCGAGCGCCTCCGGGGCGTTGATGATCCTGATTATGGACCATTCCAAGATCGTGGATGATAATCTGTCTCTCCTGAACTTTGAGACCTGGGTGGACGGCATAGCCAAAAACGTCAGCGCTACATCTTTGGCCGCCGACAACGACATCCGCATCCAGATCCTCGGGGAGAACCTGCTCATGGATAGCATGGGGGATTTGGCCCAGGGGGATCTGGGCACCCTTTTCCCCCTGGCCCTATTGGCCATCGTAGCCATCCTGATTCTGATGTACCGCGACCTGATAGACATGCTGGTGAGCGTAGGCTGTCTCATCGTGGCGATAATCTGGACCTTCG
>JAQUUA010000127.1 GCA_028694055.1 Candidatus Methanomethylophilaceae archaeon
AGGTTCTGAGTACGGTCTCCGCCAGCGGTGTTCCCCACTCTGTCGTTGTTGGTTCCTGTATGGCCCCCTCCCCGGACATGATCGTGGCTGGAGAGGTGCTCATGAAGACCACCAGCGAGAACCTGAAGAAGAACCCCAAGATAGCTGTCCTGGTAGTCAAGGCCACCGAGTCCTACCTGGTGGTGGCCGAGAGGTCTGGACAGGTGAACGAGGGCGCTCTCTTCGATGGCATGAACCAGCAGCTGGCCAAGCACGGCCTAAAGGCCCGTTCCGTCTGGACCTTCACCCCGGTGTCGGTTTACGACCAGAGCGCCAGCCCGGCTGCCGGTACCAAGCTGGCCTGAACCAAACCATTTTCTCCTCCTTTTTCTTATCGCCGGCAAAGCATTATTCCCTCGCAAATCTATTCCCATTCATGGATATCGAGGTCCTGAGGAAGCGAGTCAAGTTCATTTGGGTCATCGGATTGGTAATGGCACTGGCGGGCCTCGCCTTAGTGGTCACCGGTCAGAGCGTGCTATGGGGGGTAGTCATCCTGGTTCCCGGTTTGATCATGGCCTCCACATACCGTGTAGCCACCGTCATCCGTTTGAATTATGAGATGAAGCAGAGATAATTCAGGGGCTTCTTTACCGCAATTTTAATATGTGATTATTTATAGCAACCCCGAAAACGGGTGATTTCATGAATCCCATAGAATTAGAAGGCCTGACGAAGTCGTATGGCAGTTTCAAAGCCATCGACACGTTGGACCTCAAGGTGAAAGCCAACAGCTTCACTGGCTTCCTAGGTCCCAATGGGGCCGGGAAAAGCACAACCATCAAGATACTCACCAACCTCATACGGGCCAGCTCCGGCTCTGCCTACCTGGACGGTGTAGACATCACCAAAGACCCCAAAGCCGCCCTGGCCTCAGTGGGTTCCGTGGTGGAGACTCCTGAATTCTATCCGTTCCTGACTCCCAGAGAGACCATGGACTATCTCGGAAGCATCAACGGCATGAGCAGGGAAGCCATTCATTCCAAGGGCGATGAACTGCTCCACATGGTCAAGATGGAGGAGTGGGCGGATAAGAAGATCGGCAAGTTCTCTAAGGGTATGAGGCAGAGGGTGGCCTTGGCGCAATCATTGCTGTCCGACCCCAAGATCCTCATCTTGGATGAGCCCACTTCCGGGCTCGACCCCCGCGGCATGGTGGAGATGCGGGAAATCGTGAAAAGCCTGAGGGACAGGGACATCACGGTCTTCATGAGCTCCCACATGCTGAACGAGGTGGAGGAGATCTGCGATAGGGTGGCCCTCATAGAGTACGGGAAACTCCTCATTCACGATGATGTGAGCATCCTCACCAAAGGGACCGACCTCCGCCGATTGGATGTACGCACAGTCAAGGACCTGAACAAAGGGGTCTTGGATCAAGTGACGGCCCTGCCGTTGGTGGAATCCGCCCGCCTGCAGAGCGAGCGGTCGCTGAGCATCGACATGAGAGGCGACGAGAGCGACCAGGCGGAGATGCTGGAGAAGCTGAACCGCTTGGGGCTGAAGGTCTATAGCCTGTCAGCCGAGGGACACTCCCTGGAGAGCCTGTACATGGACCTGGTCAAGGAGTCGAGGTGATATCATGTCCAACAACCTACCTTCTGATTTCGCTCAGATGTTGACCGTCACCCGCTATGAGATGTACAAGTTCCTGCGGGGAAAGAAGATCTACGTCATGTTGGGATTGATGGCTCTGCTGATAATACTCACCACTGCCATACCGCCTCTGATGGGCTTCGACCTCCCCTCCGATAGTAAGGATTTCATCTCCGGTTACGTCTCCTGGGTCAGCACCTTGATAATAATCGCTGTCACCTTGTTCTCCGCCGGAGCCTTGGTTTCGGAGTTCGAGGAGAGGACCGGTTTCCTGGTGTTCCCAAGGCCGGTCAAGCGTTCCACCCTGTTCGCAGGGAAGTACCTGGCTAGCTTCCTGGTCTGCGCCGCTCTGATGGTCCTTTACTATCTGGTTTCATGCATCCTGTCCCTGGTATTCACGGGATCGGTGTACTTCGAGACCATCTACTCATTGGGATTGGCGATGCTGTTCATCATCGGTACCAGCGGTTTCGCCTTCTTCCTCAGCGCTGTGATGCAAAAAGGAAGCACGGCGGCCATCTTGGTCTTCGCCACCCTCTTCCTCATCATGTCCATGTTGGAAGGAATCATGATGGTGGTGAACAGTGACCCGTTCTTCATCCTCAGCCATGCCGGGATATCCATCAGCAACGTCATCGATCAGGCGACTACCACTGTGATCCCCATCGGTGAGGGTATGACCATGACCAATTATTTTCCCAAGACAGATGTCGCCGCTGCGGTGATGGTCGTCTGGGGCGTGGTCTGTTCAGCGCTGGCTCTGGTGTTCTTCTACAGGCGGGAACTTTAAACCTCTTTCCATCCCTTTTTCTTCATTCCTTTTTCCAGGCCACAAAAGCCACCCAGTTCATCTCTTCCCGTATGTAGGCCACCGGATGCAATCCATGGCTTCTGAGCAAGGAAAGCATCTCCTCGTTCTCCACCAGCCTCAGACCGCATAGTCGGGCATTCTCATCGTTCTGTTCCTGGAAGTCAGGATGAGGATAGGCCTCCGACACTATCAGCAAAGCCCCCCCTGGTGCCATGACCCTGACGGTCTCCCGCAGGTCGGATTGGAGGTCAGGCCAGAAGAAGTATGTCTCGAATGCCGTAATCAGGTCGAATGAGTCATCGGGGAACTGCAAGGCAGAGACTGAGCCCTCTTGGATTCTCATCCGGCCGGAGCGCACCGATTCAGAATTCGTTCCGATGCTGAACCGCACGGACTCCTCGGAGATGTCAACACCATCCAACATCGATGATGGATACAAGGTCGCCATCTTGAAGAGGGCCATGCCTCCCCCACAACCGATATCCAATATGCGGGAAGGCACAAAATCGTCAAGATGAGACAAGGCCCAGTCTGTTAGCTGGGAATGGTGCTCGTTCATGGATTTCAGAACTTCCATGCCCTGCTCGCCCTGAGGGCGTCGGAAATTATGATAAAGGCTCTCTTCCATCGTTGAAACATAGAGGCATTGCTTAATGTCCTTTTCTCCATCATTGTTTTGAGGGACATCAGATAAGGATAAGTATTTCAATAATATTTGAATTACTTATAGGGAAATCATGAATGCCTCACCGAGCACCAAGATGTC
>JAQUUA010000128.1 GCA_028694055.1 Candidatus Methanomethylophilaceae archaeon
GCCCTGTGGGGCAAAGGCGGGGAATACGTGCGCATGATCAAGGACATCATGTGATCAGCCTTGGAATCCCTGACAGGAGTCCACCAGTCCCTTGGCTGCCCAGGGGCAGCTGCCGAAGTGCAGATGTGTGTAGGAGGCCTGCGTCATGTTCATCCTTAGCCCGTCCCTCCGCTCCGCTATTCCCTTCCCCCGCTGCATGGAGTACATGGCATCCTTGACATCGGCCTCCACCCGGGAGTAGTGGAACTCGTGACCGCGCATACGGGAGCCGGCCGGACCCAATAGGCCGTCCTTCTCTTGCATCACCTCGACATAGCCCAAGGCCTGGAGGCGGGAGGTCATGGACGCTTTGGCATCGAACACACCCACCATGGGCTGCTCCTTGCCATCCATGTCGGTCATGCTTCCACAGAGGTACATCAAGCCTCCACATTCGGCATAAATTGGCATGCCCTGTTGGGAGCACTCCCTTATCTCCTGTCGCAATGACTCGTTCTCCGCCAATCCAGAGGCGAAGAGTTCCGGGAAGCCACCCCCGATGTATAATCCGTCCACGTCTGGCATACGGTCCCGGAGAGGGGAGAAATAAACCAGTTCGGCTCCATATGATTCCAATAGGTCCAGGTTGTCCTGGTAATAGAAGTTGAATGCCTCGTCCTTGGCCACCCCTATCCTCGCCTTGCTCTGACCGTCACCGAAAATGCTGCCTTCTTTAAGATCCAGTTCAGGTGCGGATGAAGCGATGTCCATGAGCATGTCGAGGTCCAAGGACTCTTCCACCATGTTCCGGATGTTGTCATAGACCCGAGCGTTGAACTGCTCTTCTGCCGGAACGAGGCCCAGATGGCGGCTCTTCAGCTCCACGTCATCACGGTTGCGCAGGCCTCCGATCACCGGTATTCCCCGGATGGACTCCTTCACCATCTGGAAATGTCGTTCACTTCCGCATCGGTTCACGATGACACCGGCGATGTTGGTGCCGAGGTCATAGCTGCGGAAACCCTCCACCACTGCACCCACACTGCGGGCTGACCCCGACGCATCCACTACCAAAATCACAGGGCAACGGAGGACCTTTGACAGGTGTGACGAGCTACCTGATTCAGAGATCCCATCCAAGCCGTCATAGAACCCCATGACCCCTTCCAGAACCGATATGCCGGCACCTCGGGATGAGCGTTGGAACAGCTCCGGCACAGCATCAGGGAACATCCAGGTGTCCAGATTACGACAGGTCCGCCCAGTGATGATGGTGTGATGCATGGGGTCCAAGAAGTCCGGTCCCGCTTTGAAAGGCTGGGGACGATGGCCTCTTTCCTTCAAGGCCATCAGGATGCCGGCGGTTATGGTGGACTTCCCTATGCCGGAGCACTGCCCAGCTATCATCACCCGGGGGATTGTCATAAAGTTGGATGTATCTACCAATTAATAAACCTAGTCCGGGGATTCTTGGTTCTGGACACCCAGAACTGAGCCGTCAATCCTGTTCGAAGGAACAGGACTCCAGATCTTCCGGATCCTGATTGAACTTGAGCACGATATCATCCCGGAAATCCCGCTGGAAGTAATTGAAGTAGATGAAGGAGTAGATGATGGAGAGGCAGATGCTGAACAGGAAGTAACCCATATAGATGAAGGCCACCATCACCAGGTCATCGACGAGGTAAAGCACCAGGCCGACCATCAGGAACACGACACCCAAGGCCATGAAGCTCTGGTACAACCTCTTCTTCATGCCATACCAGATGTAGTAGTCCTTGGCTTGGCTCTTGATCTTGGCTCCGAGGTCCCGGGTTATGGACCATGGGACCACGAAAACTGGAACGAAGAATGTCAGTATCATGCCTACTATGACCATCTCCCATGCTTCAATCTCCATGAGGAAGAATGGGTTCAGGAAGATGTAGGACACCAGGATTATGGAGAACAAGAGGGTGGCAGCAACCATGGACCGGAAAGAATCCTTGGGGAAACCCCCATGGCAATAAACCGGCTCCAGTTCCACTCCCTCGATGTCGATTACAGCCGGGATATCGAAAACCCATATGTTCCCCTTCATGCGTCCCCTGTCGCTGCCATCGTTGCGGACGTGCTCCAAGGAGCGCAGGATGCGGACCATGTAATAGCGGAAATAGGCCACAATCACCCCTAGAACACCGAAACCGGCGGTGACCACCACCGCGAAAGCGAAGAGCAGCTGTAGGAATATCAATCCCATGTCCAGGAACGTGTTGCCGCTCAAGGACAGTATCACAACATGGGCGATGCTACGGACATGAGCGTTGTAGAGCATGACCAAAACAGTGGCCAGAGCAGTGAAGAAAAGGGACCAGGCAATGACCCTGCGGTTCCTCTTACGCTTGTTGTTCCGCATCATGAGCATCACGTAGATGCCCATGAGGGAGAAGGCCGGAACGTATGGTAGACATATCTGCACCAGGACGGTACCCATACGGTCTGGTGGATTGAAGACCATCAACAGTAAGGATGTCAAGATACAGATGGGCACGATGACCACCAAGGCCCGTCTGATCCGGTGGTCCAATTTGCACCGTCCTTGCAAATCCAGGGTCTCTTGGTTCTCCGGCATCTCTAGCGCATCCTCCCATCGATGGTTATGGTTGTCCCGGAACATGGGTTGCCATCACTTAAGGATTTTCCAGGACCGGGATGTGTTCAAACTAGGCAATATTTATCTATGGAGTAAAAGATGGAAGCCAGCATGGACGGCCGTGAGGGATTGAAGAACCGGGGCTACAGTCGCGCAGACGTGGACGAGCGACGCCATGCGTTGGAAACAGTCACCGGGACAGAGTTGAACAATATCGCAGCCTACTCCTTCGACCCTCTGCAGGCTCAGAAGAACATCGAGAACATGATCGGTGTCATCCAGGTTCCGTTGGGATTCTGCGGACCGCTTCCCATCGACGGTGAAGCCGCCCAAGGGGAGTTCTACATCCCTCTGGCCACCACTGAAGGGGCACTATTGGCCTCCGTGAACCGTGGCTGTGCCATCATCCGCAAGAGTGCTCCGGTCAAGACCGCGGTCTTCCATGACGCAATGACCCGAGCACCGGTGATGCGTGTCAAGGACATCGCCCATTCCCAATCGGTGATCGATTGGATCGGCCGCAACAAGGATTCCCTGCAGGCTGAAGTCGCGAAGACCACATCCCATGGCAAGCTCTTGGATGTGCTGTGCCTC
>JAQUUA010000129.1 GCA_028694055.1 Candidatus Methanomethylophilaceae archaeon
TTATTTGAAGGTCCGTTTAGAGCTATAGATGTGTTATACTTTGTATTAACCACAAATTATTCATTGGAACAACGAGATATTAATGATGTAAATATGAGACGAGTTAGACTTGGTGAGTGGTTATTGTATAAATTATCACAACAACATAAAAAGAATATATTAGAAGACACTAATAATGTGTTTACTAATGCTGTATTGGATGTATTAGCAACAGATCAACGCAGAATTTTGGATGATTCTGTTAATCCGTTAGGCGAACTTTGTATGATGTCTAGAATAATATATAATGGGTTAGGTGGTATTGCTAAAGAATCTTGTAATCCAACACTTAGAAATTTACACGATTCTTATTTTGGGGTTATCGATCCTATAGATACACCTACAGGTGATGCTATAGGTATATGTCAACATATTGTGCCGGAAACAATTTTAATTAATGGTAAGTTAAAAAATATAACGATGGAGGTATAAAATGGCGGATGTGCCAATTTTATCTATCGCTAGTCAACAAGTACCGTCATTAGCAAACGACGATTGTACTAGAATAGAAATGGCGTGTAATCAGTTAAGACAATCTATTTCATTAGTGGAACCAGAAGTTCCGCTATATAAAAGTGGATATGAGTCGACGTATACAGAATATTGTTCATCATTAGTAAAAGCAAAAGATGATGGTTTTTGTAATTATGATGGACTGTACAACGGTATTTATATTATTAGCTATAAAAATGGTAGTGGTGAAGTTATAGATACTTCACTAAAATCGTATCTCGATTTTGATAAGACATTGATATCTCACATTAAATATAACAAGCCCATCAAGAAAGGTCAAGTATTGGCGTGTACTCGTAATATTAATGCGGATACTGGTGAACTAATGTTAGGTAAAAATATGCTTATAGGATATTTACCTGCATATGGATGGAATTATGAGGACGCAATAGTTGTAAGTGAAAGTGCCGCTAAAAAATTAGCATACCAATGCGTAGAACAGCATAAGTTAGAATTAGAAGATGAAGTTTTATATTCTCTTCTAGACGAAGCACAATATAAACCTATGCCGATTAATGGTGAGAACGTACAAAAAGGGCAAGTATTATTTAAAGTTAGTAAAATGATAATGGATAATGTATCTGCGCTTATTCCATATTATAAGCCAATTTTATCACCTTCTGATGGTAAATTTTATGCTAAAGTAATGTTGAAAAGAGAAAGTGTAGCACACGCTTCAATGTCTAAATGGTTGAAAGAAACAATAATAGAGCAAACAAAACATGAGCGTATTTTAGTTGAAGAATTGACGGATATATTAAATGCACCAAATGAAATAGAAAAATGTACTTATATAAAAAATCGAAAAAAAATAAAAGCAAAGACAGGAGTTATTGATTATAGTATTGTTAGTGAAAAACCATTAATGGTGGGTAGTAAGTTGGCAAATAGACACGGGAATAAAGGTGTTGTTTCGCGCATAATTCCCGACAAAGAAATGCCTATGTTGCCAGATGGAAGACATTTAGAAATATTGTTTAATCCACTAGGAGTTATTAGTCGTATGAATATTGGGCAAATATTTGAAGCGCACGTTACTTGGGCGGCCGATAACTTAGTGAAAAACAATGCACATTTATCAGATGAGGAATTTGCAAAAAAGTGTCTAACGTTTATTAATATATTGGATAATACTCCTAATAAAATATATTCACAAATGTGCGTAAATCATATTAAAGAATATCCAGAAACATTAAATGATATTCGTGAAAATGGATTACAAATTGTGCAACCACCATTTGCTAGTGCTACATGTGATATGGTATTGCAAGCGATGAAATATGTTGGTATTAGTGATTATGAAATTGTAACATTACCCACAGGTGAAAAACGAGAATGTTGTGTCGGAAAAATGTATATATTACGTCTTCAACACGAACCAGACCATAAAATATTTGGCCGTAGTGTGGGTATATATGGAAAGCATGAGCAGGCGCCTTCTGGATCCGATGCACACAGATTTGGGGAAATGGAAATGTGGAGTTTATTTGCATACGAAAGTTGGGACACAATAAAAGAATTTCATAGCATTAAAGCAGATAATCCAGAAGAACGATTAAGATTTTTTAAACATTTATATGATCAGGTTGAAGAAATATATGAACCGAATTCGCTTAATACAGTAACATTAGAAACTTTTAAAACATATTTAAAAGGTTGTGGTTTGAAGGTTAATTTTGATAAATAGAAATGGGGTTTGTGTAGTTAATGGAAATGTTAGTAATCTATAAATATGGATACAGGATATGTAAAGTGATATTAATTTATTTGATGTTAACTGCATATGGTATAGACATTAAACATATATTACCAATAATTATTGTACCTACATTTACGTGGGTTTATTATTTTAATCAACACAGCGATATATTAATACATGTAGGTGTATTGTCAATTGTAACATGGATAGTATATTTTGTGTCATATTATATGATGTTAAGAGAAGATAAAAAAGATGTAGAAATAAAGAAATTAGAACTGATAAAAAAGATTAAAAGATATGGACAAAAAGGATTAGTAAAAATCGATAAAGAAGATTTAGATTTGATTTATACGTTATCGTTAAAAGAATTAAGGCGTTTATATGACGCTATTAATGTACCCGAAGAAAATAAGAATAAAATAGAAAAAGGAGAATAAAACATTGTCTAAAACACATCCAGTTTTTGAATGTTATAATGTAAGAACAGCATGTCTACAAGTGAGTTTGTCTGAAAACGATCCATCGGAATATAATGGTAATAAGAAAGAAACGCTTGTATTTCTAACTATGGCACCTACTATTGATAAAAATATTAGTATGGACGTAGTTAGAAGAGGAGGAACCAAACTATTCGACTATAATAATAAAATAGTCATGAAATTAGAAAAACATGAACTTGCGGCACTAGCAAAACTAAGACAACCTTTCTTCATTAAAAAGTATGCTACACCAGCACTAGACCATCAAGGACAGCCTAAAAAGGATGTTCGGGGAAATACTATGATGAATGTAGATGTGTTTGTTCATGCAGATAATAAGAAAGGTACAACCACAACATTAACAATTGGGGCAAATCAGCAGGATGAAACAGGTTGTTTTGTATCTACTTATTTTAAAGGTGGGCAAGGATACAAAAACAA
>JAQUUA010000130.1 GCA_028694055.1 Candidatus Methanomethylophilaceae archaeon
CCACCACGATGCGCATGCCGTTGCGGTCGGACTCGTCCCGGAGGTCGGAGATGCCTTCGATGCGCTTGCTCTTCACCAAATCGGCGATCTTCTCCACCAGGCTGGACTTGTTGACGGTGTAGGGGATTTCGGAGATGATGATGCGCTGACGGCCATTGTCCATGGCCTCCAGATGGGTGTTGGCGCGGACCTTCACCTTGCCGCGGCCGGTGAGGTAGGCGGACTTGATCCCGTTCACGCCGTAGATGGTGCCGCCGGTGGGGAAGTCCGGGCCACGGATGTGCTCCATGAGGTCCGCCAGCTCCGCCTGCGGGTCCTCCAGCATGAGGACCAGGGCGTCCACCACCTCGGAGAGGTTGTGGGGCGGTATGTTGGTGGCCATGCCCACGGCGATGCCGGAGGAGCCGTTGACCAAGAGGTTGGGGAAGCGGCTGGGCAGCACGGAGGGCTCCTTCATGGACCCGTCGAAGTTGTCCACGAACGGAACGGTGTCCTTGTCGATGTCCATGAGCAGCTCGCTGGAGATGCGGGACAGTCGGCATTCCGTGTAACGCATGGCCGCCGGGGAGTCCCCGTCGATGGACCCGAAGTTGCCCTGGCCGTCCACCAGCATGTAGCGCATGGAGAAGTCCTGCGCCATGCGCACCAGGGTGGAGTAGGCCGCTTGGTCGCCGTGGGGGTGGTACTTACCCAGGACGTCTCCCACCACTCTGGCGCACTTCTTGTGCGCCCGATTGTAATGCAGACCCATGTCATGCATGGCGTAGAGTATGCGCCGGTGCACCGGCTTCAGGCCGTCACGGACGTCCGGCAGGGCCCTGCCGGCAATGACGCTCATGGCGTAGTCGATGTAGGAGCGCTGCATCTCCTCTTCGATGCTCTGATTGGTGAGTCTCTCCATGATATCACACATCCAGGTTGATCACTTCGTGGGCATGTTCCATGATGAACTCCCTCCGCGGCTCCACGGCGTCGCCCATGAGCATGGTGAAGAGCTCGTCGGCCTTCATGGCGTCCTCCACCTCTATGCGCTTCATGGTGCGGGTGTGGGGGTCCATGGTGGTCTCCCATAGTTGCTGGGGATTCATCTCCCCCAGACCCTTGTAGCGTTGGATGCTCGCTCCTCCGCCCATCTCCTCCAAGGCTTTGGCCAGCTCCCGGTCGCTGTAGACGTAGGCCTCCTTCTTGCCCTTCCAGACCTTGTAGAGCGGCGGTTGGGCCAGGTAGATGTGCCCATTGTCGATGAGGGGGCGCATGAAGCGGAAGAACAGGGTGAGCAGCAGGGTGGAGATGTGCGCCCCGTCCACGTCGGCATCGGTCATGATGACTATGCGGTGGTAGCGCAGCTTGGCCAAGTCGATGTCGTCCTTGATGCCGCAGCCCATGGCCGTCACCAGGTTGCGTATCTCCTCGCTGTCCAGGATCCGGTCCATGCGGGCCTTCTCCACGTTCAGGATCTTGCCACGGATGGGCAGGATGGCTTGGAATGCCCGGTCCCGGCCCTGCTTGGCACTGCCGCCGGCACTCTCCCCCTCCACGATGAACAGCTCCGCCCGGCTGGGGTCCCGCTCGCTGCAGTCCGCCAGCTTGCCGGGAAGGCTGGACCCTTCCAGGAGGCTCTTGCGACGGGTGAGGTCGCGGGCACGCCGGGCGGCCTCTCGGGCGGCGGCGGCATCCACGGCCTTGCGTATGATGACCTCCGCCGTGCGGGGGTTCTCCAGCAGGTACTCCCTCAGCTTATCGTTGACCAGGGACTCCACGGCGCTGCGGGCCTCGCTGTTGCCCAGCTTGGTCTTGGTCTGTCCCTCGAACTGCGGCTCCGGCACCTTCAGGCTGAGGATGGCCGTGAGTCCTTCCCGGGTGTCCTCGCCGGTGAGCCCGTCCCCATCCTTGAATAGGTTGTGCTCCCGGCCATAATCATTGATGGTGCGCGTCAGGGAGGCCCGTAACCCGGACAGATGGGTGCCGCCCTCCATGGTGGTGATGTTGTTGACGAAGGAGTGGACGTTCTCGTTGAAGGCATCCGTGTACTGCATGGCCAGCTCCACCACGATTCCGTCCTTCTCGCCGGAGATGAATATGGGCTCAGGATGCAGGGGGCTGCGGCTGCGGTTCAAGTAGCTCACGAACTCCACGATCCCTCCTTCGTAATGGTAATGCTCCTCCCGCCCGGTGCGTTGATCCAGGAAATTGATGACCACGTTGCGGTTCAGGAAGGCCAGGTTCCGTAGCCTGTACTGCAGGGTCTCGAAATCGAAGTCCACAGTCTCGAAAATATCCTCGTCCGGGAAGAAGGTCACCGTGGTGCCGGTGCGGTCGGTCTTGCCCAGCAGGTGCACAGGGCCCTGCGGTATGCCGCGGCAATAGCTCTGCTGGTGCACCTCGCCGTCACGATGGACCTCCACGTGCATGGCCGAGGAGAGGGCGTTCACAACGGAGACGCCCACCCCGTGCAGGCCGCCGGACACCTTGTAGTTCTTGTCGTTGAATTTGCCGCCGGCATGCAAACGGGTCATTACCAGCTCCAAGGCGGAGACGTTGTACTTGGACTGGGTCCCCACCGGTATGCCGCGCCCATCATCGATGACGGTGGCGGAGCCATCGGTGTTGATGGTGACGCTGACATAGCTGGCGTTGCCGCTCATGACCTCGTCGATGCTGTTGTCCACCACCTCGTATACCAGGTGGTGCAGGCCCCGGGCATCGGTGCTGCCGATGTACATCCCCGGCCTCTTACGCACCGCCTCCAGTCCTTCCAGCACCTCAATGTCATTGGCATCGTAGCTAATTTTTTCCATATTCTTCAAACCCCATAAAAAGGTGGAATCGTGACGGGAGCGACAGTCCTTAGGAAGGTCCCGGAACCCCCTTCTTCATATCATGGTCATGGTCTTTTTAGTATTTATACTAAAGGCTATCTGGCTATGGTATTTTTTTATTGCCCTAAAACCGGGCTTGTTATAGATGTGTTAACCATGATTTTCCACCATCCGCCGTCGCGGTAAGAATGAAATATGCTTGCGGGGATGGAGTAAGCGATGAGCACCATAATGCAACAGGCCCGCAAGGGCGTCACCCCTCTGATCGAAGCGGTGGCGGAGAAGGAAGGATTGGAGCCGGAATTCGTGCGTCGTGGAGTGGCCTCCGGACGCAT
>JAQUUA010000131.1 GCA_028694055.1 Candidatus Methanomethylophilaceae archaeon
TTGCTTCTTTATTCACACAAATTCTGGAACCATGCAAAGCATTCTGTAAAACAGTAGTATCTAGCACTTTTACAGTCACAGGAAACTCTCTCATTACTTTATCACTCCTCTTACGTAAATACATACGCATCCTTGGCGAATCCTTGCGTCAGGATCGCATTCTTTTATAAAAGAGATATAGAATCATGTCTAAACTGTTTTTTATTGCAGGAAAGCGCATTATCCGTCAGAATGACGTGCTACCATCCTGCGATGCTAAATCCGAATATGCACCCGACGCAAAACATGAGGAAGCTATACATAATAAATCTCCTATAGTACCTGAATTTTCTATAATATGGTCAAAACAATACGCATCTAATTCCGTTTCTGATGGATGATTTTTTTGTTCTTCTGAAAGACCATTATCATAGTTAGGACGTTCAATCCGAACTGTTATTACTTCATACTCATTATTTTCTCCCCATTGAGTCATTAGTTGTATTTCATTCAAATATCGGCAATCCGTTATTGCTATCTGGTCTGGACACCCATCATTCTCTAATGTCCTGCATATTATATTTACCCAAGTATCTTTATTATATTCCCTAACAGTGGAAGCAAGGTCTTGTAAAAATTTTCTACCATGAAAATCTTTACATCCATTCCAACCCAACTTGATAGCAAAATCCTTAAGCTGGCTTGCGAATGAATATTCGTTATATTTATCCAGTCCTAACGCAAATGTATTTTTTCCTGCTTGCGCTTTACCTGATATAAGAATAAGCCTTCTATTCATGTTTATCTCTTTTATTACTTCATAAGATAAACAGCTTCTGGATTTGTATTTTTAGGTTCGGGCATATAACACTTAGCTAATTCATACAAACCATCTTCCATAGCAATTTTCCACATAGTTTCACATAGCATCTTCTGAGTAATAATCCGTGACATTTGTATCATAACAATTACCTCGCTTTCGTTAACAATGTTGGGATATGTACTTTAATTTTTCTTCTACCCCATTGTAATGCCGCTTTCCGCGTATGGAAACAAATATCTATTTTATTTCCAGTTATTCTTTTCCCTCTATCATCCACCCTTCGCCATCCAATACCTTGCAAATGTACCCATGTACCAAATGGAATATGTTTTGGTGCGGCAATTGTGATACCTGGTGTTGTGCGTTTGCCACTAGCTGTTACTGTAGGATCTCCTGAGTAACACATACCTTTAACCGCTTTAGGATCCAACGGAGCGTACCCTGTAGCTATCATTTCCATAGTTTTAGCTAATGGATACGAAAAAACAGGATATGCTATAAACAACAGCATCAATACACTATTTATAAAAAGAGTCTTCTTCATCATTTAAAAATTGGTTTAATTTTCTACCAATCCATACATATGTTCCTGCAAGAACAATAATATATAGTCCAACCAATGTACCTACAATTGTAAGAATCCAAAATAACCACATTGGCAAATATATTGTCATGCTAGACACCTGTACTTCCGAATCCGCCTGAACCTCTTTCTGTACCAGTAAGGTTATTTGCACATTTATTAAAAGCCTGTACAATAGGAACAATTACTGCTTGAGCAATTCTATCTCCATGGTTAATAATAATATCTTTATCTGTATTCCAGCCAATATGTTCCATAAGTACTTTTACCTCCCCTCGATAATCAGAATCAATAGTTCCTGGTGCATTTGGAATCCTAAGTTTTGTTGTGAACGATAATCCTGACCTTGGACGTATCTGCATTTCATACCCATTAGGAATTTCTACTGCAAGTCCTGTAGGAATTGCTTTTGTTTCTCCTGGTTTTACAATAATACTACCATCAGGGTAATTAAAAGGATCCGTAAGACATGCTCTCAAATCCATCCCACTCGCACCAACAGACATATATTTAGGTATACTTGCGTCTGGATCAAGCAATTTCCATTTCAGAATAATAGTCATTGTACTCTCCTTTACATAATTCGGAAAGTTTTTGTGTATCCATTTTTATTCCTACACCATGCAACAAGCCAATAACAAAAAGGAGTATCAAATAAAGCTATTAATATTTTTATAAGCCATTGGCTCATTATCATAGAAAACAAAACAGATGTGGGCATAATCCCATAAAATGCAATAGTAATAAAAAGGATTGTATCAAATAATTGACTTGATATGGTCCCTACATTGTTTCTGAGCCAAAGATGTTTTCCATGTGTTAGGTCCTTTAGCTTATGGAATACCCATACATCATTCAACTGGCTTACAATATACGCAATTAAAGAAGCACCCGTAATCCTGCCGACTCTTCCAAATAATTCTGCAAAGAATTCTTGTCTCTCATAAAAAGGAGCCGCAGGGAGCATTACAGCAATAAATCCTAATGACATCGCAAGTAAACTGCAAAAGAATCCAGCCCATACAACTTTTGTTACCACTTTCTTCCCCCACATTTCTCCAATTACATCAGTCATAAGAAATGTAATTGGGTACGCAATAACACCTGCTGGTAGAATGAAATCTCCAAACATAAACAGTTTTGTTGCCAATACGTTTGCAGTTACCAACGAGGTTACAAATACTGCAACCAGTGTGATGAATGTTCTTGGAATCTTGAGTTCCATGCTGATACTCCTCCTCTAGATTAATGTACTTCGTCTTTTTCTGTTCTGTATCTGAAATACTTTGTCAGCCGATTCAATCAAGGCGTCAGAATGTGTAATCATTATTATCTGTAATCCTAACTTATCTGACACCTGTTTTAGCATCTCACTTGCTTTAGGTAGCAATCCTTCAGAAAGATTTTTGAATGGTTCATCCAGTAACAGCACATTCCGAGTTTTTGGCCGTTGCATTGACCATGAAGCAACCCTGAGAGCAAAACTAGCTACATCCACCGCACCACCTCCAGACGCTGATAAAGGATCTATCACCTGCTTTCCTCGTTGAAACATCAGGTCACATTCAGTCTTACCTCTCCTTTGCACAAATTCTACCAACATACTGTATGGATCATCAAATACAGAATCAAGTGCCATCGAAACCGTATCTGCTATATGGTACTGCAACGATTGTTGTGTTTTCAATCCTACTTCCTTTACTA
>JAQUUA010000021.1 GCA_028694055.1 Candidatus Methanomethylophilaceae archaeon
ACAGATTTCAACACCTCGTCCACGGCCCTCTCCACATTGGTGAAGTCGATATGGTCGGTTATGGCGATGGCTTCATGGCCGAGGATCATGGCCCGGCGGGCCAGTTCGCTGGGTAGGAGCTCTCCGTCACTGATGAGGGTGTGGGTATGGAAATCCGCTCTCATTTTCTCCTCTCCGACAACTTCTCGTACACCTTGTCCATGGGCAGGCCGGTCTTCTCCACGGCCACCATTACGTGGTAGATGAGGTCCGCTAGCTCCCAGGCCATCTCTTCCTGGTTGCCATCCTTGATGGCCAAGACGAACTCCCCTGCCTCTTCCACGATCTTCTTGCACATCTTGTTCTCATCCTGCATGAGCTTGCAGGTGTAGCTTTCCGGGCTGGGGTTCTGATGCCTATCCCTGATCACCTTCTGTAACTCCGGGATGATGTAGGCGGTCTTCTCCTTATCACCGCATAAGTCATCATAGAAGCAGGACGGCCGGTTGAGGTGGCAGGAGTGACCTATCTGCTCCACCCTCACCAGCAAGGTGTCCTGGTCGCAATCCGTTTCCATGGACTTGATGTACTGATAGTGGCCAGAGGTCTCTCCTTTCTTCCAGAGCTCCTGACGGGACCGGGACCAGAAATGGGTCATCTTGGTTTCCAGCATCAGCCTGTAAGCCTCACGGTTCGCCCATGCCACCATGAGGACCTGGTTATTGATGTGGTCCTGGACCACCACGGGTATCAACCCGTCCTTGTCGAATTTGAGCTCCATCATCTCACCAGGATCCCATGGTCGCGAAGGTAGTCCTTCACTTCCTGAACGGTGTGTTGCTGGTAGTGGAAGATGGACGCTGCCAGGGCAGCAGAGGCGCCTGTGGATCGGAACACCTCGTGGATATGTTCTATGGAGCCGCATCCTCCGGAGGCGATGACCGGGACACTGACCGCGTCCGCCACCGCCGCCGTGAGCTCGATGTCATAGCCATCCTTGGTTCCATCCGCATCCATGGAGGTCAGCAGTATCTCTCCGGCTCCACGGTCCTGCATCTCCTGCGCCCACTGCACGGCATCCAGTTCCGTAGGCCGGGTCCCGCCATGGGTGTATACTGTCCAGTTGTCTCCCGTCCTCTTGGCGTCGATGGCCACGACCACGCACTGGCGTCCGAAGTCCTCGGCGCACTGGTTTATGAGGTCCGGATCGAAGACTGCAGCTGAGTTCACTGATACTTTGTCTGCGCCTGCATTCAAAGCGTCCCGCATATCTCCCTTGGAACGTATACCCCCTCCGACTGTTAGAGGGACGAATAGCTTCTCTGCCGTCTCCTCCACTATCTTCAGCATGGTTTTACGAGCCTCTAGGCTGGCGGAGATGTCCAGGAAAGTGACCTCGTCTGCGCCCTGTTTCTCGTATTCCTGGGCCAGATCCGGCGGGTGTCCTACGTCTCGCAGGTTCTGGAATTTGATTCCCTTGACCACCTTTCCGTCTTTAACGTCCAGGCAGGGTATGATTCTTCTCGCTAGCATTTGTCAACCGCTCCTCGTTACCGCCTGGTCCTTGGTGCTCAGCTCCTGCGAGCGTGGTCTCAGCGCCTGTAGCAGGCATTTTCCTAGGGCCTTGAAGGTCGCCTCTATGATATGATGATCATCGAAGCCGCGCAGGACCAGGACATGCAAGGTCATACCTGATGACATGGCGAAGCTTCTGAGGAAATGATGGTAAAGGCTGTCTGGACAGTCCAAGTCAACGTATGGCCGATCGACGAGGTCTAGAGATACCGTCACCAAGGCATCATCCATGGGCAGGGTGCATGATGCCATCCTCTCCACGGGGGAATCCCCTTTAGCCTGGGAAAGCGCTGTGCCCATGACTATGCCAACGTCTTCAATCAGATGGTGGATGTCATCCCCGCTTGCTTGGATGGTGAGGTTGAAACCGGCATAGCGACAAAGAGTGTTCAGCATGTGCTGTAGGAAGAAGTCCTGGCAATCAATCTCCGCTTCGCCCTGTCCATCGATGGTCAGGGCAATGCTGATGCAAGTCTCCTTGGTCTCCCGGGAAATAACAGCGTTCCTGTTCATACGACCACAGGGTACGATGTCCTTTCCATTATGTAAAACATTCACCACCTCAGTTTCCTCCAGGGTCAAATCCTGGAGTATTTCCTCCGCCTTGGTTCCGACATTTCCGATATCAGGGAGAACATTCTCATATCAACCGCTATAATAAAAATTCTCCATGGATAATTTTTTTAAATGTGCATTGTATAATCTCCTCAGATGACTTCTGCCAAATCCCATGGATGCCAAGCTCCCGCGGGAGCCAGAGAGGTAGTCGTGGTGTCATGCGTCACCTTCGAGACTTCCAAGGTCGTGGACCCTATCTTGTTCTACAAGGCCACGCGTGTCCATCTCATCAACTATGTCAAGGATGAGAAAGACCCCGACCTCCAGGTGTATGGTGATTTCTGTGGAGAGGTCATGCGTCAACTACGGGAGGGGATGGGCATGGATGACCAGCAGATGGTCCTTCATCGCCGACCTGTCTATGATTTCTCATCCATGATGGAGGTCCTGCATCAAGTCCTCCGGTCTGAGAAAGAATTGGGATCGAATGACAAGGATGTGTATGTCAACGTTTCTGCCGGGACAGCGGAGTACACCGCTGCCGCCACTATTGCCTCGATGATGGTCCCTGGTGTGAAGCCTTTCACAGTCTCTACGCGCAAATACTTCGTGCCACCGGACAAGCTGCGGGAGATCTACTATGACGGTGATCGTCCAGTGGGCATGTCCAAGGAGGTTCGGGACCCCAGCCTGTTGGGTATCTACCCTATCGAGGAGCCTCCTGAAGACTTGGTCCGGGGTCTAAGGGTATTGCATGAGATGATGCAATCCAAGAAGAAATCCTCGCAACGGAACGTCATCAAGGAGCTGCAGTCGCAAGGAATCTGGAACTATGTGCACAAGCCCCGGAGGCCCGGTGCGGACAACAGCAAGAAAGAGCAATCCATCACCATGCATTACCGGCGCCATTTCTTAGAGAAATGGATAGAGAAGGGTTGGGTGTGCAAGGACGAGCGTCGTCTGCAGATCACGGAATCCGGGCTGTGCATCATCAATACTTTCTATAAGGGATGATGCTCAAAGGTCGTCCTTCCATGGTTCTTGCCATTTCCAAGGCTCCAAGGTCCCGTTGTAGATGGATACGCCCACAACCGCCCCTTCCGCCCCAAGCTGGGTGAGGAAGCGCACATCATCAATGCTGCTCACACCTCCCGAGGCGATCACCGGGTGCGGGCAGAGACGGATGAACTCCTCAGCAGCCACTCGGTCAATGCCTTTGCCTTGACCTTCCACGTTCACATTGGTGTTCAGCACAGCCGAGAGCGGCATGTCGCGTATGATGTCGAACATCCCCCCGATGCTCAGGGGGGCTTTCTCCTGCCATCCCTTGACCGCTATCATGCCGTCCTTGACATCCATGGCCAAGACGATGCGGCCAGGGCGGGATGCGGATAGCTGTGCCAACCATTCTGGCTCCTTCACCGCCCGGGAGCCTACAATCACCCTCCTGACACCTGCATCCAGAAGGAAATCGATCTTCTTCTCCTGGTTCATGCCGCCCCCGGCCTGAACGGGTAACCCCACTTCCATGGCGATATCGGCCATAACTTGGAGGTTGTCCCCTTTGCCGAAGGCCCCGTCCAGGTCCACGAGGTGAAGCATGGGCGCCCCCTTCGCCGCCCAGTCTCGGGCGGTCTGCAGGGGGTCAGGAAGGCGGAAGAGCTCGGTGCCACGGACGCCGCCGACCAATTGGACCACGTTATGGTCCAGCATGTCCACGGCAGGTATGACCATCATTGTTGGGCCTCCGCGAATCGTACGAAGTTGCGCAGGAAGGCCAAACCGGACCGGCTGCTCTTCTCCGGATGGAATTGTGATCCATAGGTGTTCCCCCGCCGTAGCAGGGAGGGGAAGGTGATGTCGTATTGGGTGCTGCCAACAACGTTCTCCGTTGTGGTCTCGGCATGGAAGGAATGGGCGAAATAGAAGTAGCGGTTGTCGATGTCCTGGAACAGCTCATCCTTACCAATGACCTCATTCCATCCCATATGCGGCACGCAAGCGGCACGCATGGGGACCACCCGGCCGGGGAAGAAGCCCAGGCCAGGTTCCATCCCTTCGGCGCTACCCTCGGTGAGTATCTGCATGCCGATGCAGATCCCCAGGCAAGGAACGCCTCCCTGCAGGAGGCGACAGATATCGTCCCTGACGGGGAGGAGGCGGTCCATGGTGCGATCGAAGGCCCCCACGCCCGGGAAGACTATGCAGCTGGCATCCAAGAGCTGGCGCATGTCCTCCACCACATGGACATCCGCACCACAAAGCTCCAGTGCCTTTCGGATGGAGTGAAGGTTGCCTACGCCGTAATCGGCCAGGGACACCTTCAACGACATTCCGAAATCACCTCTCGCATCTTCTCCAGCATGATGTCGTTCAGCTCCTTGGTGCCAATGGTCATGCGGACACAGTTTTCCAATCGTCTCTTGCTACCGAAATCACGTATCAGGACACCTTTGGCCTTCAGCCCTTCCACCAGGGTCCGGTGTGGTATAGGGGAGCAGGCCAGTAGGAAATTGCCGTCGGTGGGGTAGGTCTGGAAACCCATCTCCTGCAACTCTTTCTCCAGCAGGGGTTTGTTCTCCCGCACCATTCGGACCGTGCGGTGGATGAACTCATCATCAAGAAGGGCGGCTATGGCTGCCTTCTCGCTGAGGGTGTTCAAGGAATATGGAATCTTGACGCAGCTCATCATGTCCGCCAACTTCAGATTGGATGCCGAGAATCCCACACGGAGTCCTGCCAAGGCGTAGGCCTTGGACATGGTCTTGATGACAATGAGGTTGTCGAACTCGTCCACCCGGGGGATCATGGACCTTCCGGTGAACTCACCATAGGCTTCGTCCACCACGACGATCCCGGGGAACCGGTCGAGTATCTCCACGATGTCCTTCTCCCGGAAGGCTGCGCCCGTGGGGTTGTTGGGGGAGGGCATGATCATGACCTTGCCCTTGGCTTTGACCATGGAATCCACATCCAACTGGAACTCGTCATCCAGCTCCACGGCTATGACTCTTCCCCCATTCATGTTTATGAAGAAGTCGTAAAGGGAATAGGAAGGATAAGGGACCACGGCGCTGTCCTGCCATTCCATGAAGCACTTGCATATGATGTCGATGTTCTCATCCGAGCCGGCACCTACCACGAAGTTGTCCGGACGTAAGCCGTACTTCTCGGCCAAAGTCTGACGGAGGCCATCAGAGTAGGTGCTGGGGTACTGGTTGAGGTTTAAGTCGGAAAGGTCGGACAAGGCGGCCAAGGCGGCAGGGTGCGGCCCGAGCACATTGGTGCTGGTATCCATACGCAGGGCATCCCCTATATCAGGGCTGTAGTAACGCTGGAAGTGGCGGACCGATGACCTCATGATGTCCCTGTCGCTCATGGTACCAGCCTGTCAATCGGAAGAGTGAGTATGCCCTTAGCGCCCATGGACTTGAGGCTGTTCACAGCATCATAGACCTGGCTCTTGTCGATGACCACATGGATGGCCACCATGTCGTCACGTCCGGCTAGGCTCATGACGGTAGGCCCAGCCATACCAGGGAACATGGTCTCCACATCCTTCAGACGTTCCACGGGTATGTCTGCCATCAGGTACTTCTTCTTCTCCGCCAGGAGCACGCTCTGGATGGAGCTGACCAATCCGGATATCTCGCTGTTCTTGCGACGATTGGATTCCACGTTGGCCACGATGACTGCTTGGGAGTCCATGATGACCTCCATCTCCCGTAATCGATTGGTTTTCAGGGTGGAACCGGAGGAGACCAGGTCCACGATGAGGTCGGAAACGCCGATGTGAGGCGCAACTTCGGCTGCACCAGTGATTTGGACGATGTCAACCTTCTTCCCTTGCCCTTTGAAGAATTTCTTCGTCAGCTGCGGGAAAGAGGTTGCCACACGTAGGCCCTCTGGCATCTCCTCAACCTTGCTGTATGATGCGGATTCAGGAACGGCCACGGATAGACGGCAGAAACCGAATTCCAAGTTGAGCAATCGATCCAACTTGACATCGGCTTCCATCACCTGGTCCAAGCCGGTGATTCCGAGGTCCACGGTTCCGGAATGGATGAAGCGAGGGATGTCTTGAGCCCGCAGGAACATGATCTCGAAGTCCTTGTTCTCCACGGAGGCGTACAGTCTCCTGTCCTGGCCGCCATTTATCTCCAGTCCTGATTTCTGCAGCAACTCCACTGCCCGCTCGTTCAATCTCCCCTTGTTGGGGATGGCCATCTTCAGACTCATCTCTGGGACCTCGTTTTGTCAGTATGGCCTACCATTAAAAAAGCTTACCCTTCAGCCTAGCATGACCCTTCTGGTGATGAGGTCGTCCGAATGCTTCACCGGTACAAGTTCCGGCAGTTCACCGCATGCGGCAATATTCCCATCGGCACTCACCAGGGCGGCCATGGTTCCTGGTATTCCCATGATCTCCTCCACGCATGACTGTAAATGCGACGGAGAAGAATTCCTCACCAGGTTACCCAGATGGGTAGCGGTGGCATCAGCTAGGATGACGTCCTCGGATATCACCGTGCTGATGTCAGCCACCCCGAAAGAGAGCGAGGGGCCGATACGGCCGGAGGAACTGCATATCCCCAGGATGCCGGTGACAGGCGGTAAACGTAGCCCTAGGCAACGCAGCCCTGAATGTTCCCCATGTAGGCCGATGGTGACCTCTCGGTCGGTGTGAAGGGCGATATCCCCACCGTTGTCCACGACTACGAAAGAGCAACCTTCATCCATTGCAGCACGAAGCGCATGCTCCGCCACGGCACCGGCCACTGCCGCCATGGGTCCAACTTGGGCTTTGATGGATGCTTGGCACATACGGTCCACCAAAGGATTGTCGCCAGGCGGGCTGTACGGCTCCAATGTGCTGGCGAAGAACGGGTCGGCCTCGATTTGCCGTAGTATGCATCCCCGGGCATCCATGATGGCCGTTTGGATGGCCGGATGGAAGCGTTTATCGGCGATGACGGTGACGGCGCTCTCGCCGCATTCGAAATGGGAACGGATCACCATAGCTCCATCTTCATGGCCCGGGGTGAGCAGGCGGTGAGGCAGGACTCGCAGGCGATACAGAGGTCGCTCTTGAATTCCACCTCCCAGGTACGGCGGTTGACCACGAAGGCCTTAGCGGGGCAGACGGATACGCAGGCGCCGCAGTGGATGCAACGGGACTCATCCCTGTCGACGTGTTTCTCCAACTCCTTTACCAATACCCCAAGGCCCTCCATATAGGCCTTGGCATCCTCTATGTCTGTGGCCTCTCCTCTCAGGTCCAGTATCAAACCACCTCCGCTCTCGTTCACCTTAGCCTGCATTATGTTGGGTACGATGTTGAATCGCTTCACCAGCTCATAGGAGATGGGCTCCTGAAAATTGTTGGTGGTGAACTTCAGCATGTACTTCTTGGTGGTTATCACTCTAATTCCTCCTTGGTGGAGATCTGCAACGGCTTGGGTTTGGAGCTAACGGGCATGGACCGGACCGGCTCGGTGAGCAGGAACTCCTTGTCCTCAATCCATTTCTTCAACTCCAAGGCGATGTCGCGGGCTTTCTTGTAAGATGACAAAGAAGAGGTACGGACGCTCTTACCCTCCAACTCCACGGTCCCAGACCGGAATTGTTCGTAGCTGATGTGCGCCAGCACCGGGCGCCTGCTGGACCCCACGGAGTAATCCAGAACCGGTGCGACGATGTCCTCGTCCCGGATGGAGCAGGCCCTCATCATCTCCTTGTCCAGGATAGGTATGGGAATCCCCACTCCTACAGCCAGAGAGATGGAGTAGTTATGGATGTTCAAGGCCCGTAGGTATTCGGTGCTCATGCCCCGCATATCCCCGATGAGGGCCAGGTTCCGAGCGCTGCCGGTAGGCACACCGTTCTTCTCGGCAGGGGAGGTGTTGAACTGGGTGCCTTGCCAAGCCACATATCCCTCGCCTCCACCCAGGAATATATGGGTCCCCACGCCGATGGTACGGCAATGGGGGTCATTGAGGAGAGGTGACAGCTGCCCGGCGGAACTGAAGGTGATGTTACGGTTCTTGGGGAGCAGTTTGCCCATGTATGTGAACAAGGTCTTGTCCGATGAGTTGCTGGCTGCAGCATAGTTCTGGTAGGAGTTGCGTGGGTTGTAGATGTAGGCCTCGTTCACTGTTTCCAGAGAGACATAGGTGTCTATCTCCTTCCGTGGATAGCAGTCAGACCCCGGAGAGCTGGCCTCCAAGTGTATGGGTTTGCCGGCCACCAGGTCCTCGATGACATGGGCGCCACCGTATTCTGTGGGTCTGCTGCGGCTGGCCTGCGTGGCCCCGATGTACGTGTCCACTGCTGCCAAACCGCCATAGGCCTGCACGTCATTGAGATGTATCTCCGCCATGCGGATGGGGGGCTCGGAATGACCGAAGTTGAGGAAGGCTCCGGAAGAACACATGGCTCCAAAGGTTCCAGTGGTCACCACGTCCACTTCCTCGAAGGCGGCATCAATCCCTTTATCCTCCACAAGGTCGAGGACCTCCTCCGCCGTGAACACGACGGCTTGCCCTTTTTTTATCTTCTCATTTATCTGGGCATAGCTTCGTTTCAGTCCACCACCTCACAGGAGTTTCTTGGCCAAGGCCAATTCAGCGTTGATCACCGAGCCGCCAGCCCCTCCCCGAAGGGTGTTGTGCGACAAGGCGAATAGCTTGTAATAATCCTCGTTGCGACGTACTCGTCCTACAGTGACCGCCATACCTCTGGCACGGGAAGGCTCGCCCGCAAATGCATCCAGAGCCGGCTGGGGCCGGTTGTTCTCCGACCTGACGATGATGGGCCTCTCCGGGGCGGTGGGGAGTTTCAGGCCCTGCAGATGGCCTTTGAAACCAGATAATGTTTCGATTAAATCATCCAGCTCCGGGGCCTCTCTCATCTTGACGACCATCGATTCCAGGTGCCCGTCTATGACAGGGACCCTGGCGCAGTTGGCCAACATTGTGAACTGTGAATAGATGAATTTGCCGTTCTGGTATTCCCCTAGCATCTTCAATATCTCAGTCTCCATCTTCTCTTCCTCGCCCCCGATGTAGGGGATGACATTGCCTACGGCGTCCAAGGATGGCACTCCAGGATAACCAGCACCAGACAGAGCTTGATAGGTGGAAACCGAGACGAACTGCAGTCCATATGACTCATCCAGGGCCTTCAAGGGAGGAGCGATCCCAGTCGTGGAGCAGTTGGCATTGGTGACTATGAATCCACCATTGGGGAAGGTGGATTGATCCCTCACCGCCATGATGTGTTCCGGATTCACCTCCGGTATCAACAATGGCACATCTGGGCGCATGCGGTGCGACCCTGCGTTGGAGAAAACTGCCACGCCTAGGTCGGCCAGCTCGGCCTCAGTCTCTTTCGCCATCTCTGAAGGGATGCCACTGAATGCTATACGGTTCCCGTTGGCCACAGCTTTGTTGGTCAAGGTCTCGATGCGCATCTCCAGGGTCTCGTCCTGGAAGCGATGGTCCCGGACCTTGAGTACATCTGACAGTTTCTTGCCATCTGAACGTTCAGAGGCATATAGGCCACCCAACTCGAAATATGGATGGTCCTCTAACAATTGGATGAAACGCTGACCGATCATCCCGGTAGCACCTAGCACGGCAACACTGATCTTTCCCATCTCTTCTGCCCCCTCGACAACTTATATCATCTGGTGGGAACGGGTACACACCCGATAGTTAAAACATCTTTTGACAAAAAAATTCTTAAGTGAATAATAAAGGGTTTAAGCTATTCAGTGATCCTTTTCTGTCTGGCCAATGAAATCTCCAATATGGTCTCAGCGATTTTGCGAGCATCGTCCTCAGAGATGTCCACTTCCTGTGACAGTTCCAGGTAGCGGTTTATGACCTGGGATTCCACTTCCGGGTTTCTATATCCGCTATGGGCCTGTTTCTTGGCCCTTCCAAGTTCGTCTGCCACTTCCATACGGGTGGCGATGAGCTC
Organism: Candidatus Methanomethylophilaceae archaeon; assembly: GCA_028694055.1. GTDB lineage: Archaea > Thermoplasmatota > Thermoplasmata > Methanomassiliicoccales > Methanomethylophilaceae > JAQUUA01. Next base: position 10,096 of record JAQUUA010000021.1, read on the forward strand.
CACGATGTCCTTGTCGATGGATGCAATCATCTCTCTCAGTTCGTCGATCCTACTCAGCTGACTCCCTCCCTTCCTGGCGTCGAGACTTTACTCCATTGGCCGCTAGGCGGGTTACTAATCGACTTGCAATAGAAAAACTTGTTCATCATCATCTGCAGGGATGATTTCCACATCCAGGGCCCGTAGTCCGCTTAACAGCCCCGGATACCTTCCCTCCACCCTCTCGATCCCAACGATTCTCGTCCCTGGGCATCGGGATGCGGCCAGGATGGCCATCAATCCTGAGAATGGGTTCTTCACCCGGATCGATACTGGTTCTAGATCCGTACCTGGAACCATCAGGATACCCGGTTCCTCGACAACGTGGCAACCCATCTTTCTCAGGATGTCCATGGCTTCCCGGAGGGAAGACTTTTCGTCGAGGGTCATGCCTTCTTTTGAAAACGATATGCGTGTGGTGTCCTTCCAGGAACTGGCGGCAACCATCAAGAGGGGCAGGGAGCGCGAGGCCGTTCCGGCATCCAGACGCGGCCCCTCTGGCCCGGAGGCCTTGGCCTCTAAGGCTTGGTACTGCCGTCCAATATCCAAACCAGCCATCTCCAGGCATCGGATGCCAGGGGATGCATGATGAACGTCCAGCACCTTAAGGCTACCATGCATCAATGCCAGACAGACCAAGAATTCATTCAGATCGTCATCGCCTGGAACCATGACATCAGCAGGTCGGCAACGTTGTCCCCCCGGATTGTTCACCGACCTTGCGGTTTGATCCATATGGACCCCGAATTCGGTCATGAGGTGGCTATCGCAAGGATGGAGGAGGGGTTTGTTCACTGTTCCCACAGCCTCGATGCGTGTTGCCCGGACCCCGTATAGCGATGACAGGGCCAATGAGAGGAACATAATGGAGGGGGAGTCCCCAGGGAGGTAGGTCATGTGGCTACGGTGCGGCCCTCTGATGTTCAGGGGAAGCTTCCAATCCTGACGAGGGAACTCACAGGTGACGCCCAGATTCAGGAGAGCGTTCACATATGGGTGCATAGGGAAGGCTGAGGACAGCGAACCATCCACAGTACAACGCCTCGGTATGTTGGAAGCCAGGGCGCTGACCATGCAGAAAGCAGTCTCCGAACTCCCGACATCCATCCGGTCAGCGGTCATGCCCATGTCCTCGGATTGGACATAGAGGTCTCCAGACCTAAGCTCGGCCGCCAAGCCCATGGACCTCAGCACCCGTAAAAGGACGATGAAGTCGTCATCCAGGGACGGTCGCCGCAACGTGCTGCTCTCACCGGTCATGCTGGAGAGCATCAGGGCCGTGGCGCTGTGTTGCGGTGAGGGGAGGGCGCGGATGCTGCCGGCAATGCCTTGGCAGCGGACTTCTGCTATCAATTATCAATCATCCCCGTAGTATACGTCAGTGACCGTCAGGGTGCGGCCTTCGTACTTGAAGATGTTCAGGAAGTCGTCCAGACGGTTCTCCTTCACCAGGATTATGGTGGACATGCCGGTCCCGGTATGGGCAGCGGCGGCCGCTCCTCGGTTCATGGCATCCATGACCACAGTCTGGTCCAAACCCAGGGCGGTGGATATGCACAACCCGTTCAGCATCATGGCCCGAAGGTAGTCCCGGGTGATCACCATTCCGAAACATAGCTCCATCATCTCCGACCAGGCGGATATGCGATGCAAGGGGATGTTCTGTTTGCTGATGCGGTTCTCGGCCACGTGTATCACCACCCTGTAGCCGTCGTTGAAACGGGACCTCTTCAACAGGGCCTCGCTGCTGTTGTCGGTGATGCAGATCCCTCCGAACCAGGAGGCACAGGCGTCATCGAATGCCCCGGTGAGCGAGAGGCCGGCGCTACGGGCCGATTCCGTCCCGATGCGGATGGCATCCAAGGGCTCCATGTCTGCCCCCAAGGCATCGATGGTGGCACGTATGACGGCGTTGGCGGCGGCGCTGGAACTCTTCAATCCCCGTGATACGGGGATCTCGGACCTCGTGACCACCTTGGCTCCGTAACCCTCCTCGGGGGCTAAAGTGTCCAAGATACGGGAGACGCAACGATGTACGAGGTACTTGTCCTCGTAAGGGTTCCCTTCCATGGATATATCGATGGAGCCGCTGTCGTTCACCTCCACCTCCGCCCAAGTCTTGAGGTCGAGTCCGAAGGAAGCACCTTTACCGGTGGCGATGGCGTTGACGATGCTGCCGGCGGCATGCCCTATACCTCTGCCTTTCCGTCCCAGGTAGCTTCCCTCCTGCCCCAGATAATCTGGTCCGCGGGGGAATCGTGTCCGTTGGTTATATTCTTTACACCGTGAGAGTCCATGATCCGGATGTCATTGTATCACGATGTCCTGTTTTGGTCAAGAATGCTCAATATTATTAACTCAGTATAACATTAGAGCTCCATGAAGAAACTATCCGACCATTTCCAAGGCTATCCTTCACAGGAGAAGGTGGCACGTATGATGCTCCGCTACGGCATCAAGGTCAAGGAAGGGTCGGCCTTCTGCGGCAATGTAGAGATATCGGATAGCGCTTTGGGCCGAGCGGCAGGTGTGGACCGGCGCATCGTGAAATCCACAGTGGACCGTATCATGACTCTGCCGGACCTACGGGACATTTATTCCATGCTGGAACCCACATGCCTCCTAGCCCCGGTGGCCCCCATACTGGGCTGGAGCGTGCTGGAGATCGTGCCTACCAATGCCGGTACGCCAGGAATACTGGCGGAGGTGGCAGCGGTGATCGCCGCTGCTGGCGTGAGCATACGGCAGGCTATCGTGGACGACCCCGAGCTCAGTGACGAGCCCCGGCTCATGGTGGTCACAGACAGCCCGGTCCCACCGGACTACATCCCCGCCTTGAGGCGTTGCATAGGTGTGCGGAGCATCATACTGCATTAGACGTGGTAGGAGTTCATGTCCGTTACCACTATCTGGGAGTCCCGGGACCTCTTGATGGCTGCCACGGCGGCGATGGCGCCTTGGGCGGTGGTCATGAACGGGATCTCCAGCTCCACGGCCAAGCGGCGCATCATATAACCGTCCCGACGTGAGCCCGAGCTCTCGGTGGGGGTGTTGATGATGAGGTTGATCTCTCCCCGCCGCATCATGCCGATGGCATCCGGGCTACGGTGCTCGCTGACCAGGAACACAGTGTTGCTGCTGACGCCATGTTCCCGCAGGTATGTGGATGTGCCCTTGGTGGCGTAGAGTGAGAAACCCATGTCCACCAAGGCCTTGGCGGCTGGGAGGATCTTGGGTTTATCGGTGTCATTGACTGTTATGTACACCCCTCCGCCGGTTGGCAACTTCATCCCAGCGGCCTTCAAGGCCTTGTAGATGGCCACATCGAAGTCCTTGTCGATGCCCATGACCTCGCCGGTGCTCTTCATCTCCGGGGTCAGTATGGAGTCCACACCCGGCAGCTTGAGGAAGGGGAAGACCGAGGCCTTGATGGCATAATGGTTAATGGACGAGGAACCAACGTAACCTTGCTCTTTCAGGCTCTTGCCCAGCATGATCTTGGTGGCGATCTTCGCTAACGGCACACCAACGGCTTTGGAGATGAACGGCACGGTACGGGAGGCACGGGGGTTGGCCTCGATCATGTACACCTCATCGTCCTTGATGGCCAATTGGATGTTCATCAGGCCCTTGACCTGCAAGGAGAGGGCCACTTTCCGGGAGACCTCCTCGATGCGTTCGATCATCGCCCGGGAAAGGGTGAAGGGAGGCAGGACCATGGTGGCGTCGCCGGAGTGCACACCGGCATACTCGATGTGCTCCATTATGCCACCGATGTACACATCCGTGCCATCGGCCACCAGGTCCACATCGATCTCCAAGGCCTGAGTGAGGTATTTGTCCACCAGTATGGGGTGCTTCCGAGAGACCTTGACCGCTGTGGCCACGTAGGTGCGTAGCTCATCTTCGCAGTAAACGATCTCCATGGCCCGACCTCCCAGGACATAGGAGGGGCGGACTAGGACCGGATAACCTATGGTGCTGGCGATCTCCCGTACCTCCTCGAAGGAGTGGCCGGTGCCAGAAGCCGGTTGTTTGACACCGATGTCGTCCATGAGCTTGGAGAAGCGTTTCCGATCCTCTGCCATGTCCATCATGTCCGGGGAGGTGCCCATCACCACGGTCTTGCTGCCTTTGAGGGCCTCTCCCAGTTCTACAGCCAGA
>JAQUUA010000132.1 GCA_028694055.1 Candidatus Methanomethylophilaceae archaeon
CCTGGCGATATGGGACATGAGGTTGAGCTGCTTGTTCATACGACGAAGGGAATCCATCACCGTCATCTTTTCCGTCACATCTCGGATGGATTGGATGGCCCCGACAATCTGGTTGTTGCTGTCATAAAGGGGCCGGGAGTTTGCCCAGACCTGGATGCTCCTCCCGAATCCAGTGACCTTCGACGAGTCCACAATGAGGATGTCACCATCGCGTCGGATGCTGGAGTACCTGTCCTCGTCCAATTCCACAGCTCCTCGGGAGACATCGACCAGGAGGGGTTGGGCCTTGCCGTAGAATGGGACAGCATAGGCGAAGTCCCCTTTCCCCACCATGTCCCGGGAATCCACCCCCGACATCATTTCCATGGATCTGTTCCAATAGGTCACGAACCCTTCCTTATCAATGACCATGGTGGCGTCAGGGAGGCTCTCTATTATGTCTTCCAGCAGTCCCTTGGCGTCTCTAGCCTCTTTCTCCTGCCTCTTCTTTTCCGTGATGTCCCTGGAGATGGAGATGATGCCTTTGGGGGTCCCATGACGGTCCCGGAAGAAGGTCATGGTGTTCTCCACAATGACGATTGATCCGTCCTTGTGGTATTCCTCCAGTTCCAAGACCACTTTCCGGGAAGGGTCGCCTGTCCCTTCCAAAGCCACCTGCTCCTGCAGCACAGTCATGACCCTTTGCAAGGATTCCGGTGTCAGGATGTCTGCACCGGTCTGTCGCATGGCCTCCTCGACCGTGAAGCCCCTGATTCTCTGGATGGCGGGACTGGTGTACAGGACCTTGAAGTCCAGGTCCAGCAGGGTGATGTTCTCACCAGAGCTGTCGGCCACCAGACGGAAGAGCTCTTCGCTGTCATGCCGCTCCCCTATTGCCACTATGGTTTCGGTGATATTCTGGAACAGCATGCCAATGTGGTTGTTCGGCAGCTGAAGTATCTCCGCGCTGTAGTGTCTCATGACACCGTTCTGGTCGGGGCTGCGGAAATGCGGTATGCTCAATGAGCCCTGCTCCAGGTAAGTATGGCACGATTCTTGGAACAGTCCCTCCAGTCCCGGTGGCATATGCTTGGAGATGGATTCCCCGATCATCTCCGGACCCCATCCGGTCATCCGTCTGGCAACCGGGTTCATGTGCACCAGGGCCAAACACTCCAAGCCTTTTCCGGGTTGCAGACGATAGACGAAAAGGCCAGTATTCATATTCCTGATAACATCAGGATACCAATGGAGGGATTCATCATGTTCCCGTTGTTCCAGCAATCCCTGCAGGTTGTCCACGATCTCATCCACTTTACATGACCCTGGTTTAGAAACGTCCACGAAGCGATCCAGACCGGCATTCAAAGCCTCCGCTAAGAACGAACCATGGACGGAGTCACCGATCATCATGAGCGGCAGATAGAAATCAATCTTCCTTGTCCTTGCCAGGAACGTAATCTGATTCTCATCCGGTTGGCGGGCATCCAGGACCAGGGCGTCGAAGTGGGCATTCTGCAGGTGAGCTTCAGCCTCTGCCAAAGAGGTGGCCAAGAAAGCTTCCGCACCCAGGTGGTTTCTCAACTCGGTAAGGCAAGTCGATGCAAAACCCGAGTCCGGGCATACCAGCAGAACACGGTTCAGGACAACACCGCCGAATACACGGATATGTCAACTGCTTACAGGTGTTATATATTGTCCTGAGCAAAGCTTCAAATTGACCGAGGCTGCGATCGGAACAGGGCATGCTTTAACATTATAATATAAAGAATTATCGTCTTTATGGTCTCCATTGTCACTAGGATGACGCAGTCTCATCATCGTAACAACGATATTTCCTCCAATGGCACTCCGGTGCCTGTTTCAAGCTTAGTGCCTTTTATATTCCCGAATACACTTTTTTTCAGATGAGGTAGGAAGGGGATGTCAGCCAAAAACCCTGTCAGCAGACCCATCAACGTCCTGTATGTGGATGACGAACCTTCCTTGTTGGAACTGGGCAAGATATTCCTGGAACGTTCCAATGACATCAAGGTGGATTTGTGTTCGGACTCCCTCAAGGCTTTGAAATTCATCGAATCCAACAATTTCGATGTCATCGTCTCTGACTACCAGATGCCGGACATGGATGGAATCCAGCTGCTGAAAGCACTGAGGGGGACAGGCAACAGGGTGCCGTTCATCATCTTCACAGGGAAGGGCAGGGAGGACGTGGTGATAGAGGCCCTGAACAATGGGGCTGATTTCTATCTCCAGAAAGGGGGAAAACCTGGTGCCCAGTTCGCGGAACTGGAGAATCTGGTGCGGCATCTCGCTTTCCGTAACTCCTTGGAGACGCAGATCCATAGCAGCGAGGTCCGGTACCGGGCGCTGTTCGAGGAGGCTGCCGATGCCATCCTGCTGATGGACAAGGAGCTGTTCCTGGATTGCAACCTGGCGGCGGAGAGGCTCTTCAAATGCTCTCGAAAGGAGATCGTGCGTCTGGGTCCCAAAGACCTCTCCCCTTTGCGTCAGGTGGATGGACGTCCCTCGGCGATCTCGGCCGCCGAATACGTCTCCCGGGCCTTCGAGGGGGAGTCTTTGACCTTCGATTGGGTGCATCAAGATGCTCAAGGAAAACCGTTCTTCGCTGAGGTCAGCTTGCGCCGCGTGGACATCGAAGACCAGCCCCTGCTGCATTCAATAGTCCGGGACAAGACCGAGCAACGTCGTCTGGAACGGCTATTGCGAGAGAGCGAGAGCCGGTTCCGGAACTTGGCGGAGATGTTCCCTCTGGGCATAGTCTTGCTGGACACGGACGGGAACAACAGATATTGCAATATGGAGGCCATGCGGCTCCTAGGTGTCGACAACGGTCAAGAGGTGACGGCAGGTCTTTTCATATCCCGATTCAGTTTGGATGATGCACAGATCTCCCTGGGGGCCTCCGAGGACGAGAAGGAGGTCTTGGTCAATCTCCGTCAAGGCGCTGAGGAGCGCAACTATCGCCTCATCGTCTCCTACAGGCTGCAAGAGGGAGGGGTTCCAGGCACACAGATCATAATCGAGGACGTGACCGAGAGGCAGCGCATCCAGAGGGA
>JAQUUA010000133.1 GCA_028694055.1 Candidatus Methanomethylophilaceae archaeon
CTGGAAACGTAACTTCGACAGATACATTCACTACCGGAAACAACGCATTTGCGACCGCTACGCTTATAAACGGAGACGATTGCGCAAAGGCCGATGCCAAAACCGCGCTTGTTGCGGCGATAGACACAGAGTCGGCGGTTGTAGGAGCAACGGCTACCGCTGGCGACACGCTTACCATTACGGCGCTTGCAACCGGAACCGCTGGAAACGTTGATATTTCCGAAACGATGGAGCACGGCGCGTTTGCTGACGCGGCAACAAAACTTGCTGGCGGAACTGATGGAACGCTCGGAACGAAGGGCGACATGATGCGAGATGTTACATATTTGTATGTTTGCATCGCGGATAACAGCGTCACTGGAACAAACTGGCGCAGAGTCGCACTTGGCTCTGCATATTAAGCAGTTGACGGGGCGGCAATATCACGCCGCCCCGCTATTTTAACTTGGGGGAGAACATGAAGTTTTACGCGATTGGAAATGTTGTTGTTTGGAATAAATTCACGCAGAAGGCTCTTTGTCGCTTTAAGAACGGAGAGTACGAAACAACTGATGCAGAAGAAATAAGGCTACTTGTTTCTCTTGGATATGAATCTGATGAAGGTAATAATTTAGAGGTCGAGCAGAGTGCGGCAGAAAAAGATGTTGAAGCAGTTGAGGCTGAACCAATAAAGACGGTAGAAAAGAAGGCGGTTCAGACTAGGCGGCCTGCAACAAAAACTGCGGCCAGCAAGTCGAGAGGTATAAAAAAATGAGCATCGCAAGATTAGTAGAGATAGCAGAAAACTATGCTCCAATCTACAAGGTTAATGAAGGGCAGGAGTCCACAAACGCGTATGTTGACGTTGTTCGCTCCTTGGTAAATCGCGGCGGCCTGTCGCATCTTACATACGTTTTCGGCAACATTGGAGCAGGAACCGTTGCGTGGAAGGTTCTTGGCTCAGTTGATGGAACTGCGTGGTCTGAAATAGAGGCGGAAACCACTTTGGCGGCGGCTGCCAGCGCAACGTGGTCTGCCAGCGACGCGGAGATTTCTGCAAGCAAATATTTCAAGGTTCAGGTTAAGTCTAGCGTCGAAAATGCAGAGGGCGAAATCACCGTCGTTACATACGCCAGACTGTGAGGAAATAAATGGCACATAGATATTTGGCAGACCTTCGATTGCGAATTCCTGAAACAATTGACGCAGACCTTCTTGACTCGTTTTTGGAGCAGGGAGAGGCTGAACTTCGTGACGCCAGAAACTATCTCGAAGATGACGAAACGGAAGACAGATGGAAATTTGTAATTATTGAACTTGCATTATTCCATCTAAATCAGCAGGGAATCGAGGGCGAACGGCAACACACAGAAGGTGGAATTAGCCGCACGTACAATAGCGTACAGGATATTTTAAGAGGGGTGTCCTCGATAGCAAGGAGTTTTGAATAATGAGAACGCTTGTTCGTGACAGGGAAACGGTTTATTTCGCCAAAAGACTTCCGCCGGAGGCAGAGGTTGATTCTAGCGGTTATGAAACAGGAACAATGCTTGCACAATATGACGAGCCAGAAGAATTTTCGCTTAGAGTTTCTCCTATCACGGAGCAGGGCGAAATTGAAATTTTTGGTGCAAAATCACAGTCCATGAAAAAAATAGTGGAAAGTGTCATAAACACAGGCTTGGTAGGCGTAGATTATCTTGATAGCGCATGGATAGGAATTGAGCCTAACGACGAGTTTTCTAACGCAAACTATGTTGTTGCCAGATCGCCAATGGTTACACCACGTCAAATTGTAATTTTCCTAGAAAGCGTGATTCCAAATGGCAACGCTTAACATAAACGTATTTGACGGGAAGAGCATTATAGACGCTCAAAGGTTGATTGCTGGCCTTGCGAAAAGTGTGCAGGACGCAGAATACGCCGCGGTAACAAAAATAACGGAAAAACTGGCCATGCGGATTAGAGAAAACATGGGCACTTATCCTAGAAATGCCGAGGCGGGAGGCACTTTGGAGGGCTCCTCCGCTCAGGCGTCAATCAGGACTGAATATGAATACATAAAAGGACACTGGCACGGAAGAATTTATGGCGCAGATTATCTGATTTATCTGGAGTATGGAACCGGAGAACTCGGGGCGGCTAGTGCCGCAAATCCAAATCAGCCAGCAGGATGGGCACATAGTGGAGAGAGTTGGGTTTACAAAGACCCAATCTATGGGTTTGTAACCACGCATGGACAGCCTGCAAAGCCGTTCATGTATACCGCCAGCATACAGACCAAGGCAGAACTGCCAGAATATGTTGATGTGGCATTTAGCCAGTGGCTAAGGCGCACAAAGAAGGGCAAGGCGATGTACCAATGGACACCTTAGACACACATAATGTTGTTTTTGATACTGTTAAGACGGCAATCCTCGCACGCGATGATTGTCCAGCCGATCTGGTCACTGGAAACATCGTTTCTTCTTTAGATGCGAATATCGCCGCAACTCCTAGAGTGGTTATGCAAGAGTTGAATATAATCACAAAATCATATACACTTGATTATGATAATTATAAAAAGGTAATAACGTGGCAAACAGACATATACTGTTCAGGTTCTGCGGCAGAATCTCAGTGCAGGGCGATTGCAAAAATTGTAAATTCGATTTTTCAAGGCGACCTACATTTCGAACAAGTATCTGGCGGCAAGATAGAGTTTGTTGACACGGTTACGAAAAGATACACAATGAGACACACAGGCACGTTTGACGAAACCGACGGCGTGTTCAAATAATGAAAGGCAGGTAATTTACATGGCGACTGGAATTAGCGACATTGGCGCAAAGGTCTGGATTTTGGACGGAGCCACTTATAAGGTTCTCGTTCCTGTATCTGAAATTGGCGAAGTCGGCGGAGCGATGGATAAACACGAATCTACCACGCTTGACGATACTGTTAAGACGTATGAGGCTGGAAGGCGCGACACAAACGAAGTTGAGTTTACCTATAACTACACAGAGGCGAATGCGACCGCAGTTAAGGCGGTTATGGACGGAGAAACACAGCAGACGCTTTTGATTGTCTACGGCGACGGT
>JAQUUA010000134.1 GCA_028694055.1 Candidatus Methanomethylophilaceae archaeon
AGTCACCTTCTAAAATCTAAAGTTTATGACGTTCTACCCAATCTTTACGTCTGCTGTCTTGCCAATAGTTATTAGTTCCGTTAATAACTCCATTTTCTACTTTAATCTTTCCAGAAACAATAGGTCTAACATAACCAATTACTCTAGCATAGACCATCATATGATCCGCATCATGACAATGGGGGCATTCATGATACTCACCAATATGAGTAGTAGCACACTTTGTACAAATACTTACTATAGGAGAAAGTGTCATATATGTTAGTGGTGATTTAAATACTCTATCTATAATTTGTTTTTTAGTTGTATTAGATACTTTTCCACCTAAAAATACGTGTTCGATGCTCCCACCACTAGCAAAAGACTGCATATGAGCACTAATCTTACTCCTCTGTACTAAATCTAAATTAGTAGGTGGTTGGAATCCACTTGTCATATAAACATTACCAGATTCGATGTCACCCTGTACAAAACATGCTTTTACTTTAGCCATATACAATGACCCTCTTTCTAATATTCTAACTTCTTACACATCTTTGCAATATCTTCTATTTTCTCGATGTTAACTAATTTAATACCTTTAGGTGCTTTACTGTCTATAAAGTTATAATGATACATTCTATATTTTCTCATATCCATCATAACATCATATGCACTATTACATATATCTATAACCAATACATTTTTGTTAGGTTTGTCATTTACATGCCTAGCCACACGACCCATAGCTTGTATTAACCCACCCTTATTTGTAAGTGGGTTAGCAAAGATGAGCGTGTCGAGGTGCGGAACATCCATAGCCATTTTAAACATACCAAATGTTGCAAGTACACATCTTTTTGTATAGTCTTTATTTTTTGATGTTGCGTGAACAATAGTAATATGTTCTTTATTCTTCATTTGCTCTTCTATCAAATACAGCATATCTATTTTGGACGAAAGTACTAGTGGATTACGTCCAGCGTCTAAACAAATATCTATAATCATTGCTATATATTTTACATATTCTTCGTTTTTAGAAAGGAAATTAGCATATCTACTTGGTAATGAAGACGAATTGCCAAAACTTAAATACTTTTTATATTTACCTAATTCTAAAGGAATATCTAATAAACCTACATATATTGGTAATACAAACAAAACATTATCATTATATATTTCTGAACCAATATTCCATTCTAATAATTTAGACAAACCATCGGATCTAAAAGGCGTAGCAGACAAACCATAAACACGTTGAGAAAATATAGCTTTAAGACTTTCACTAAATTCTGGGGCACCCACACTAATATGACATTCATCATAAAATGTTACACCAAAATTTGCTTGATACATTTTAACTAAAAAATCTGTATCATTTCTTTTAACTTTACTACACAAAGTTTGCACTGTTGTAAAACATATAGGATGATCTGAATCAAACTTATCCGCTCTAATAATACCTATACTATCACAAGTAGTATATTTTTTAATATTATCAATCCACTGATCCATTAATCCATTATCCGAAGCATTGTGAACTACTATAAGCGTTTTCTTTTTTATCTTAGTAATAGAATCGCTCGCAATATACGTTTTACCAAAACCAACTCTTGCACATATTAAACCATTGTTATTGAATACAATACTATTAATAGCATTTTCTTGATCTTCGTTAAGCGGTTTAATACCATCTTTTAATTCTATTTCAATATCTTCGCCTACAGTACAATAGTTTTTAACATTCTTTAACAATAATGGATTATAATATCTTGGTATTCTGTAGAAATGTTTTCCTTCTATTTCTACTTCATCATATCCAACTACAAAAGTTTCATTATTATATAATATTAAATTCTTCTTATCTTCTTCTTCTAGTATAGGTGTATATAACTTTTCAGACAGAAACATGTCCATCATTTTCAACTAATAGAGAATTGATTTCATCTATAATTCTCTGATCTTTCTCATTAACTAAATCAAGATCATAATATGTGCGGGGTGGTGTAAACTTATTATTTCTATAATAAATGGGGCATTTAATAAAACCCGCAATAAGTTCAATGGATGGTTTAACATCTAAACTATCATGCCATTTAGCAAGCACTTTAACAACTTTTTCAAACACTTCAACATCCGTAATAGGTTTCTTTGTTGTATAAGAAACGCTATGTTTAACATTATCATTAAACAATTCAGATTTGTTGTTGGAATTCTTTTCAACAGCAGATGTTTCGAGATTAGAAATTTGAAACAGTTCTGCTGTTTTTTTATCTGCGTGTTCTGTAACAAAATTTATAAATTCGTCAAAATTATTCTTATTTTCAATATTATCCATGGTTCTAAAAACAATAGCAACTCTAGCACTTTTATTATCAGCCATAATTTAACACCTCTAATGATAGGTAATATTTGTTCTGTATTTTGGAAGAAAAGTATTTGGGTGTGCATTCGATATAGTATACTTATTATAATAGTTAAATTGCACACCCAAATACCATTACCCCAATAAATCTCCAGCATCTACATTTGTAGCATTATTACTTACTGGAAGTTCTTCATTTTCATCAATTTCTTCATTGCTTTTATTAATTGCTTCCGCATCCGGTGTCTTCGTAACATCCTTTTTAAGTTCTTCATAAATTTCTTCAAAACATTTTTTAAATTCTTCATCATGGAAATACAAATCCTCTATCTCTTTTTTTCTAAACTTCTTATCTTTGCATGTATCTAAATACTGCCATGCTGTTCCTTTAATAGCTTTCTGTGTTTGGAGTAATCGTTGCTTAGTCCAAAAATCACTATAACCTTTCATATAGTCTAATACTAAATCTATCTTTATATGTGGTATGTAATTTTTGTTCTTAATAAATTTAAGTTCACTTATAACCCCACTAAAACCAAATTTTTCAGCATCTACATTTTCTTTAGGTCTAATAAGAATAAGTTGGAATGGGAGGAACTTCATTACGTTACCACCCGTAATTGTTTTATCTCCCATACCTTTAAGACCGCCTACATCTGCTTGATACATATTCATATCTATTTTATCTCTAAGCTGGTTG
>JAQUUA010000022.1 GCA_028694055.1 Candidatus Methanomethylophilaceae archaeon
CTGATGGCGAAACCGGTGGAGAAAACCTTCTCGCCACCGAAGAGCTCAGATAGGGAGTATGAGCCGCCACCGCATATCTGCTTCTCCGCCCCCAAGACCGGAGCCTCAGCCTCGAAGACCATGCCAGTATAGTAATCCAGACCCCGGACCACGCCCAAATCTATGGAAACATCCTTGACACCCATGGCATCCAGGTAGGTCATCATCTGGCGGAGGTAGCCCCCTGCCTCGTTCTGCAGCTGGTCCAGCACCTCTGGGCCACCCACGGTCTCGGTGATACGCTCGATGCCCTTGATTTCGGGGTCTTGGATGCCCAATGCCTGCAGGAGAGGACGGGATTCCTCGTAGTTCTTCTTGTCCAGCTTCTGGAGGATGATCGGTAGCTCGGAATCAGGAACCCCGGAATCGCGAAGCGCTTGCCGCAGGACACCGATATGACCGATGCGGATGCGGTAGTCACTCAGACCCAGGGCCTCGATCATGGAATGAGCCAAAGCCACCATCTCAGCGTCCGATTCCGGGTTGGCGTTGCCGATGAGCTCAGCGCCGAACTGGAAGAACTCACGGTAACGGCCGCTCTGAGGACGCTCGTACCGGAAGCATTGCCCGAAGTAGAACAGTTTCAGAGGACGGGGCTCATTACTGAGCTCGTTCACGAACATCCTGATCACCGGGGCGGTTAGTTCTGGACGGAGGGCGATGTCCCGGCCTCCCTTGTCCTGGAAAGCGTAGATCTCATCGATGATGTTGGGTCCGGACTTCGCAGTGAATAGCTCCACGGTCTCGAATATGGGAGTGGCGATCTCCTGGAAACCGAAGCGTTTGGCCACCTGGCGCAACCTGCCCTCATAATGCCTTCTTCTCGCCATGTCTACTGGCAGGAAGTCCCTGGTGCCCCTCGGACGCTGAATCATCGCATGTGAAATCGGGGATTGCGTAATAACTGTTGTGGTGCCTTAGACCCTACGGACGATTATGGATATGACATCCCCATCCTTAACCACATGATCCAATCCCACCATCTGACCGGGGAACTTGGCGCTGGGGCCCCAGATGTTGGCGTATCGGAAGTTGGGTTTGAAGGTACGGTGGATGGACTCACAGACATCACCGATGTTGCTGTCCTTCTTGACTATCAACGGCTCCTCCATGTCAGCATCCTTGCCCTGAGGCTTCAGGTATATTCGGATTAGGTCGATGGTCTCGAACAAGGCCTGCTTCAAATCCTCAATGCCCTGACCGGTCTGAGCAGATATCGGCACCTTGCGGTATGGCGGGAGCCGTTCAAACACCTCTTGCAACTGCTCCTCGTCTGCCAGGTCAACCTTGTTCACGGCTATCAGAGCCTTGATGTAAATACGGTTCCCTGTCAAGACATCCAGCATCTGTTCCACATCGATATCCTCACGGATGACGACATTGGCATTCACGTGACCGAAACTGGTTATCATGTCCTTGGCGATCTCCTCATCGATCTTGGTGAGGGGGACGGTGGTCATGACTGTGACACCGCCCTTGTCCGCAGGAGTGATAACCACATCAGGAGCTTCTTGGTTCAGCCTGATGGCGGCGTTGTACAGCTCCTTCTCCAACACATGTAGGTTGGGATCGAAAACATCGGAAACAAAGAGGATGACATCAGAGGAACGGGCGGCGGAGATCACTTCCCGCCCCCGTCCTTTACCACGGGAGGCGTCCTTGATCAACCCTGGCATGTCCAGTATCTGAATCTTGGCATGGTTGTACTCCATCACACCCGGGACCACGTCCAAGGTGGTGAAATGATACGCGCCTACCTCTGATTTAGCTCCCGTCAAACGATTCAAGAGCGTGGACTTACCGACGCTGGGGAATCCAATCAAGGCGACAGTGGCGTTTCCAGATTTTCGTACGCTGTATCCTTTGCCGCCTCCACTCTTGGAGCGTCTCTTCTCCTGCTCTGCGGCCAGCCGGGCGATCTTCGCCTTCAGCTTGCCGATGTGACCTTGAGTGGCTTTGTTGTACTTGGTGTTGGATATCTCGTTCTCCAACTCCTGTATCTGCTCCTCAATGGTCATAGCCATATGCGATCACCTCGAACCCTGCCCTCAACATGTAGAACCCATATATTATCTTCATGTAACGTACCGCGGCTGAGTAATCTTTAAAACCGCTACCTCCATTCGCGGCTGATGCCGCAAGATGGTTTCGAGAACAGCGTGAAGAGGTTCCTCTCCAGCCGGGCATCCTTGCCCTTTGGTTTGTTGCTGACGGTCTTGGTTTGCACCCTATTGCTTTATGTGGAGACCACCGGCACCCTGTGCTTCGGTACCTTGCTCATCGCCGTCTCCGCCTACGTGATACCCCGTGTCTTTGGAATGAGGGATCTGAAGCGTGTCCTTATATGGGGGCTTCTGATGGTTTTCCTGATATCTGGCATCGCCATGGTCTTTACCAGTTCATTCTATTCCTCCGAGGAGATGCTTACTGTATCCTCTTCCGATGGGATTCTCTTGAATGCCACGGTGTCCCCCCACCTTCCAAATGAATCCGGCATCTATCGCTTCACCGTTATAGTGACCGAGACTGGTTTCGATGGAATCGTTCTGGAGCTGGGAGATGTGGACAGCGTCTATCTCAACTTCATTATGGGCGGTGGTGTAACCGAATACAACATGACCATCGACGGCAACTATAGCGGCGTTGGAAACCTGTACTATGTTGATATCGCTCTCACCAATGACACGAACCACTTCTTCGTGGTGAAGGCTATCATAGCGGATGAGGTGGCATCTTTCACGGCTTTATCGCCTTACCCCACCCTCAGAGGGGATGACCCTGTATTCTACTTTGCTGGAAACCTCTACTACCTGGCGTTGAACGTGGGCCTGCCTTTCTTCGTGCTGGCTTTCTTCTCCTGGTGGATAAGACGCAACATGGACATGGCTATCGAGCGTATGCGTGAGGAGGGGAGATTGCCGCCCTTGGAAACCGTTTGCCCGAGGTGCGGTCATAAAAACCCTTCCGCGTTGCGCCATTGTGCGCAATGTGGTGAAGAACTACCGGTTTTCCAGCCACCCATATTGCGTCAGCCTGAAAAGAAGAAGGAGACTTTCATGTGCTCAGAGTGCGGAGCGGATGTGGATGAGGATGCCACGGAATGTCCTAACTGTGGTGAGCCTTTCGAGGATTAACCCGCATAACCTTAATACTTCAGATGAAGATTCGTGAAACGGATGCACTCTAGCGAAGATACTGCTTCTCGCAAGACCGAGGGGCGATCGATAGCCCATAAGCTGGCAGACAAGCAGCAGGAGATCTCGGTAACAGAGTTCTTCGAGAAGAACAAGCACATCCTCGGTTTCGACTCCCGTTCCAAGTCCCTGCTGATGGGTATCAAAGAAGCAGTGGACAATGCTTTGGATGCCTGCGAAGAGGCTGGCATCCTGCCGGAATTGAAAGTCGGGGTCAGCAAGTGCGATGACGATGAGTATGTGGTGATGGTGGAAGACAACGGACCGGGCATCGTCCATAAGATGATCCCCAACGTGTTCGGACGTCTGCTCTTCGGTTCCCGCTTCCACTCCCACCGTCAATCCCGTGGTCAACAAGGCATCGGCATATCAGCGACCGTGATGTATGGCAACATGAGTACCGGTAAGCCTGCCCACATCATGTCCAAGGTGGATGATGAAGACACCGCTTGGATGATGGACATAATAATCGACACCAAGAAGAATCGACCTGTGGTGAGCAATGATGAGCCTTTCATCTGGGCTGACAAGACATCTGGAACAAAGATTGAGTATTCCATCAAAGGTCGATACATAACCGGCCGACAATCCATCTACGAGTATCTCAAGAACACAGCTATCGTCAACCCTCATGCCCGCATCTCCTTCGAGGACCCCGAGGGCAAGGTGCACATCTTCGAACGGGCCACAGATATCATGCCTCCTAAGGCCAAGGAGATCAAGCCCCATATCGAAGGCTTGGAACTGGGCGATCTGCAGAAGATGGCCAACAGCAGCGCCCAAAAAACCATGAGGGCCTTCCTGAAGAACGATTTCAGCCGCATCAGCGACCGGGTGGCCTCGGAGATCCTGGAGAAGGCACAGGTGAGCGAGAACTTCAAAACCGCTAACCTGGACCGACTCCAGTGCCGAGAAATCATGAAGGCTGTGGAAGAGGTCAAGATCATGGCCCCTCCCACCGACTGCCTGTCGCCCATAGGCGACACTCTGATCAAGAAAGGTTTGAAGCATGTCTTGGAGGGTATGCGGCCCGATTACTATTCGCCTCCTGTAACTAGACCACCTAAATCTGTTAACGGCAACCCTTTCATTGTGGAAGCAGGGATCGTCTATGGAGGCGAGATACCTGTGGACGGCCAGGTGACCATACTCCGATTCGCCAACCGGGTGCCGCTACTTTACCAACAGGGAGCCTGTGTTATCACCAAAGCCATCGAGAGCATGGATTGGAGGCGTTACGGCTTAGAGCAGAGAGGAGGCAAAGGAATCCCATACGGACCGGCCATAATCCTGGTGCATGTGGCTTCCACCAAGGTGCCGTTCACATCCGAAGGCAAGGAAGCGGTGGCCAATCTGGGGGAGATCCAGAACGAGATAACATTGGCCCTGCGTCTCTGCGCCCGGAACCTCAAAGGCCATCTGAACAAGAAAGAGAAGAAAAAGAAGACCATGGCCAAGTTCAGCATCGTACAGGAGATATTGCCGGAGATGGCCCAGAAAGCGGCAATAATGCTAGACAGAGAGGTACCCAACCTGGATAGGACCATCAGCCGCATCATGAATGTGGTTTGGGTGGAGCCTTCGTCACAGACCTCCAAAGGCGGTTTGCGGACCATTCAATACCGCATATTCAACTACACCAGCACCGAGAAGAGCTTCCGGTTGCATGCCAGGCTTCCACGGAGCTGCCTTAACGAGACCATCATCTCAGACCAACTGGTAGATGTCAGCGAAGAGGGCAAGGTCACCTGGTCCATAGAACGTCTGGCACCGTCAGCCCGTTTCACCCTGCAGTTCCAATTGGATGGGGACATGTCAGACGTCTTCGATGAGGAGGACATCTACATATCTGGGCTGAACCCGGCTATGGTGATGGGCGCCGACCCTCTGCCGGGGGATTGGAGCATCGCGGATATGGACGTCACCGAGCTGGAGAATGGGGACGGAGACTATGTGGACGATGATACTGATGATGATGAAGAGGAGGAGGTGCTAGAGGATGACCAATGAACGCCATGAACAGGCCATCCACAACCTCATGGAGATAGTGGAGCGGATCTACGACCAGTTGGACGAGGGGGCGGTTCCCAATATGCAGCTCTCCCTTCGTTCCAAGAAGAACATTGAATTCAACACCCGGGAGAACGTCTGGCGCTACGGGAGCATGCTCACTGACCGAAACGCCAAGAGCATTAGGGGGGCCCAGATGCTGCTGAGGACCTTGCATATGGTGGATTTCATCAAGAACATGGTCTCCAGCAACAAGTCCTCGACCTTGAGGGAGATGTATTACATCTCCGAAGGGTGGGGTCATGGGAAGTTCGGTTCTCAGGACGAAAGTAACCTTTTAGCTGAGGACCTAGAGATTGTCTCCAAGAGCCTGAGAGAAGATTTCAAGCTCCGGCCAGAAGAGGATGGTGCCAGGGTCATCGGCGACCTCACCCTGATAGAGACCGACCGAAAAGGAAAGAGGAAAACCATCAATTGCCGAGATGACGTTGGCGACTCTGGATACAGCATCCCCTACAACGTGGAAAGCGAAAAGGTGGACTTGAAGTCCTCCGGAGCGAAGTTCATCGTGGCCATAGAGACCGGTGGTATGTTCGACCGTCTGGTGGAGAATGGGTTCGATGAGAACAGCGGAGCCCTGCTGGTGCATCTCAAAGGGCAGCCGGCACGTAGTACACGCAGGTTCATCAAAAGGCTAAATGAGGAACTGAAACTACCCGTGGCGGTATTCTTGGATGGCGACCCTTGGTCATTCCGCATCTATGCCTCCGTTGCCTACGGTGCCATCAAGACAGCACACATCTCTGATTACCTGGCTACACCATCCGCCCAGTATGTGGGCATAACCGCCTCGGACATCCTTCACTACGACCTGCCGACAGACTCATTGAACGACCAGGACATAGCGGCATTGAAGAGCGAATTGGCCGACCCTCGATTCCAGGATGATTTTTGGACCTCGGAGATCGAAGCCATGCTGAAGATGAAAAAGAAGGCTGAGCAACAGGCCCTGGCTAAATACGGTTTGGACTTCGTCACCGACACCTATCTACCCGAGAAGCTGGGAGATATGGGTTTGATGTAGGCCTTACTGCTTCTTCTCCAACGCTTCCTTGATTCGTTTCAATACGAAATCACGGTCCAAGGTGGCCAGGAAATGTCCCATGCGGGGGCCAGAGCGTCTTTGTATGAAGATGCGGTACAGAGTCTGGAAACCTTTTTTGGCCCCTATTCCGTTCAGCTTTGAGGCCTCGAAAGTGGCATTGTGGATGCATTCACCGTTCCACTCCGTATCAGATAAAGCGATGTGCACATTGCGGAGGAATTCTGTCTCCTCCGAGTTCAGATCAACATCCGGCAGGTCTTCAGAAATCGAGAACTTAACCATCTCAGGAGCGAATCCGTTCAACCAATAACGGACACAATCCGTACGTTGCTGCAGAATCTTCAGATCTTCAACTGTTGATCCTCCAAGGTCCTCTGTACGTTTAAGAATATCCAACAATACACCGAAGTCTTGGGTCAGTTGAACAACGTTTACCAAGTGACGATATGGAACCTGCAGGGGCATCTTTTCCTTCAAACCATGAGGCTGCGACAATGCATAGGCACGGACCAGGTCTTCGTCGTTGTCTCCAGACCCCCCTTGGTAATGGAGCCTCTCCACCCGGTCATACTCATCCACCATGTCCAGGATGCCCATCTCGGAATCATAATCGATGTGCCTCTCGGGGTTGACTCTCAGGAACGCATAGTTCAGAACAGCGGCAGGAGTCATGCGTATAGCATCGACACCGGTGACCGAGGAGCCGGTCGACTTGTGCATCTGACCCTTTCCCTTGAGCTGAACGAACTCATAAGGAACCGGATATGGGGCCCTGGCTCCATAAATCTCATCTACAAGACGGACACCAGAATCGTAGGATCCACCTGCGGCGGCATGATCCTTGCCGAAGGGCTCACATGTGACTCCGAATATCTTCCATTTCGCTGGCCATTCCAGCCTCCAGGAGAGCTTTCCCTCTCCCTTTCGAATATCCGATCTACCTTCATGCCCACATCCACAACGGTATTCCACATAGGGGAACTGATAAGAAACTATCTTAGGTGAGAAACGACCGCAGCCTCCACAACGGGGGCTGTAGGGATAGAAATCAGCAGGCATGTCTCGTCCTGTGACCTCGTTGAGGATTTGCATTACCTTCTCTCTCTTCTGGAATGTGGCATCGATGCACTCCGCGAACATTCCTTTCTCGTAGAGTTCGTGTGTCCAGTGGATCTCACAGTTCACACCAAGCTCCACCATGGAATCCATGAAGGGCTGTATGAAGTGGTGTGCATAGTTGTCATGACAGCCACATGGGCAAGGGATGTCACTGATAGGACGGCCTACCTCCTCCTCGAATTGTTGAGGTAGGAACTCATACCTCCTCCTCAAGGGGTCGTAGGAGTCAATGAGGTAGATCATCCTCACATCCTGGCCCTTTTGTTTGATAGCTTTGCGTATAGCCTCCGCGGTTATTGCCTCTCTCAAGCTACCCACGTGGATCAGTCCGGTGGGGCTGATTCCGGAAGAAATGAGCTGCTGGTCGTGTTTCTCAGCCAGCTCCTTGGCGATGACGTCGGCCCAGTGCATACTATCAGGCGTGGCAATATCGAAAGGGTATTAATGTCTTTCACTTGCCGTTCTGGAATCAAATATTTATACCGGTTGCCAAATGTGCTACCGATGGCTAGCAAGAAGAAATCGGAGGGCTTCCAATCCGCCGCCGGTCTCATACGGTACTTCGACACCGAGGACGACAAGTCCATCAAGATCAACCCTTATGCGGTCATCATCGCTGGTATCGCCTTATCTATAGCGATCATACTTCTTCAGACCCTTTGGCCCATGTGAGCATTGAAAACTGGTTTTCAACCCTCATCACCGATATCTTTCAGCAGGAAGACAGAATTTATTCATCAACTCTTTATAATATTCTAGCTATGCTCGACCCAACAAGAGAAAAAGTGAGAAAGGGTGTTTGATCCGGCTCAAGCCTTACCAGAATCAAAGAGCTTGTCCCCGTACTTCTTCTTGAAGGACCGGGCCAACCATGGCGGGGCTATGAGCGCAGTGACAATGGACATGAATACCACCACGGTGTACATGTCCCTAGATATCGCACCAGCGGTCAAGCCTATGGCAGCAACGATGATGCCCACTTCACCACGGGGAGACATGCCGATACCGACAATATCTGCAGTCTTCTTGTCCTTCTTCTTCTGGGTGCTGAGGACACCGATGTATCCAGCCACATACTTACCTAGTATTGCCAGGATGATGGTGCCGATGGCCAAAGGCAGGATGTCCGTGAAGCCGGCAAGCTCCACCCGCATTCCCACATAGACGAAGAAGAAGGGCACCAGGAAGGCATTGATACCATTGAACTTGTTCTCCAGACGCTCGTGGGCGAACTCTGCGAACAGCATACCTGCCAGGAAAGCACCGATGATGGCCGCCAAACCTAAAGACAGGGCCATGGCGGAAAGACCGAGACAGGTCAACATGGCCAGAGGGAAGGGTTCCACGCTCAGAGGCCAGTTTCGATCCTGACAGCTGATTCCCCGCTCGGTGATCTGGCAGACCCGCTTCTCCTTCACCTTGGGCATCTTGAGACAGAGCAACAGAACGACGGCCACGAAGACAAGAGCAATCAAGATAGTGGAACCGATGCTGATTAAGCTTAACTCTCCGCCGCCCATTGAGGAGCCGGCGATCCCCACCACAACGGCAAGCACAATCATGGCCAATATGTCATCCACTACGGCCGCTCCGATGATTATGCGGGATTCGATGGAGTCCATAACCTTCATCTCCGTCAACACCCTGGCGGTTATTCCTATACAAGTAGCAACCATGGCGGCGGCCATGAAAAGAGCATGGATGAACCAATCGTCATGCGGAAAGAGGATGGTCTCGTATCCAAACACCAATGTGAAACCGAGGATGAATGGGATGATTACACCCAAAACAGCTACCCACATAGCCGTCCTTCCCACCGAACGTAGGTCACAGATCTTGGTTTCCATGCCTACCGCGAATAACAGGAAGATAACACCTAGATTGGCAATGACCTCGAATATCTCATGATACACAGAAGGGTGCACAGGATCCCAGGCAATGTCTAGACCCAATGCTAATGTAAAATCCCCGATGAAGAGGTTGGCTATTAGAATACCAGCGACTATCTAGCCAACTTGGCCTAGCATACGGAATTTTATGAATAACTCGGCAAAAACTCTTGCCAGGAGAAATATGATGAAGAGTTGAAAAAGGACTGCACCCATCAGAGACATATCCGTGATGTTTGCAAACAACTCGAATAGCCAGTTACCTACATCATCCATAAAACCCATGAGTTGCACCCCATTTTGCCATTATGGATTCCTTATAATTAATTAATCCACTAAACCATTCAGTGGTAGATGATAATTAAGCCAGTATGAGTATAAAAACGGGTTTAATCACCATATTTCTGTCGGAAAACCTTAGCCATCCATGGAGGTGCGATCAACGCCGTGACAATGGACATGAACACAACCAGGGCATACATCTCCTGAGCCACCACAGCAGCGGTGAGGCCTATGTAAGCCACGGTGATGCCCACCTCACCACGAGGAACCATTCCTATCCCTACGATGGCTCCACTCTCTTTGCCCAATTTTGGGGATCCAAGGCGCACACCTATGATTCCGGCCACATACTTGGTCACAACTGCCAATAATATGATTGCTGCACCAAGCAAAAGCAACTCGACATCCAAAAAGGAATCAAGGTTGACCATCAAACCCACATGAATGAAGAAGAACGGCAACAAGAAATCATTGACTGATGTGAATCGCTCTTCCAGATCTGAACAGACGTCAGCAAACTGGGTGAAAAGCATACCAGCCAAGAAAGCCCCGATTATGGCAGCGAGACCCATAATGTCCGCCAAGGCGGAAAGGCCCAGACATACGATTAAGGCAAGTGCGAATGGACTAATTTGGAAATGATCGCTTCGTTTTAATGAGGTGTCACAAGTAAGACGAGCCGTTCTCCGCTTGTGGGCCTTGGGTATTCCCACAACGCCAACGAAAATGACTGCTAGAACGAAAAAGACGGCTACGGCAGCGATTTCCAGTATACTGACAATATCGATACCACCGCCGGTGGAATCGGCATTGGCTATACCAACCACGACGCCGAGGATGATCATTCCCAAGATGTCATCAATGACTGCGGCGGCAATGATAATCTTAGATTCGATGGCATGGAAGAGGCGCATCTCTTGGATAACTTTGGCTGTAAATCCAACGGATGTAGCTACCATTGCTGCACCGATGAACAGGGCCTCCATATACATGTCATGCAGGGCCATTATCAAGGCGAAACCCAAGACAAATGGGAGTATAACACCGATTACAGCCACATAGACAGCGGGTTTGCCCACGCTGATTATATCCTCAAATTTTGTCTCTAAACCCACCGTGAACAATAGGAAGATAACCCCGAGTTCAGCAAGAACCATGATGACGTGCTCGTACGCTAGATTCTCTAAACCTAGGAAATGCATCAATGACCAATCGCCCACCACAAGATTTGCAACAAGGATACCAGCTAGTATCTCACCGACCAACCCTTGTATCCCAAAACGTTTGACGATAATGGCAGATACTTTGGCTAAAAAGAAGAGTACGAAAAGCTGTGTTAGCACGACTCCAATCTCAAAATCCGCCATGTCTGTCAAGGTGACTAATATTGAGGAAATATAAGGGCATTTCGATTGAAAGAGCAGCACTTTTCATATTGAGATGCATTTTTTGTCGCTATGAACATAGTATAGCAACGAATCCCTTGGATGCTAAGAACCTTTACCAAGAAATTCAAAATTTCCACATGTCCAGACTGTAACAAGCCATATTACCTTGAGCATTGATTATGCATCAAATGAGAATCTCCTGGCAGAAATGCCAATTAGGCGGAGATGCAGCCTTTGTAACAAAAGAAAGGGGTTTATTTCTACTCATCCAAAGAGTAGTCAGTCTGAGTAGAAGCCGGTTTGACGGGTTCAGATTCCGAAGCCTCGTCCCCTCCGTACTCTACTTCTTGTACGGGAGCATCCTGAGGCTCGTCCTCTTTCAAACCCTCTTTGAAGCTTTTGCTGGTATCTTTCACCTTCTTACCGAGCTTGCTGAGGCCGGCGCCCAACACTTTTCCAGCCTTCTTAGCGGCCAAACCCGCCTGCTTAGCGACATCCTGACTTTTTTCGGACATGATAATCTCCTCTGGGTACTATTTGCAGATATTAATGCCATGTGTTATAAAATATTCGTTCAGCTCTTCACGAATTTCACATATTCGGCCTTCTCCTGCTTCCCGAACTCGCGGATCATCTCCCAGATGTCGTCCGATTCTCCCTTTAAAATCATTACCTCCAGACATTTCCCGCTCTGGAGATGGGAATGCAGTTGGGTCCTGACCAACCTTTCGAAGCGGTGTTGAATCAGACTCATCCACGAATCCATGTGTGAATCATGCACGATAATCAAAACGCCCTCCAAGGGTCCGCTCATCCCTTCCTGCTCCTTCAGCTGACTCTCTGCCGCCCGCAGACAGACTCGGATGGCCTCGCTCCTGCTACCCAACCCCATCCGGTCTTGGATGTTTTGTAGAAGCTCCACATTCTCGTCCTTCAATGAGATACTCATTATCACCATGGGCCATACTCCAATTATTATTAAGATTCTCAAGAATTCTATATGATTATTAATAATGTTCTAGACATTTTTATTAATTAGAATGCGGGATTCTCATTTTGATATGAAATCCACCAAGTTGTTGACAGTTGTGATTGTTAGCTGTTTGGCAATGGCGGGAGCCTTGGTTCTCGTGACCAACAGCGCTGATGCTTCGGACGATGTCAACATCTGCGTCACCTTACCCTGGCAGAAAGAAATGCTGGATTTGATAGGGGGTGGAAAGGTAAGAGTTACACAATTCGTTGGTCCCGGGGCAGACCCCCATGGCGGAGACCAGGGGACTGTCAGCGACTTGGTGTCCGCTTCAAGGTCAATTGCATATTTCTACATCGGTGCCAACATGGAATGGGAGACCACCAACATCCCCTTGTTAAGGTCCAGCTTCCCCGATATGCCGTTCATAAATATGAGCACCGGCCTGACATTCTTGGCGGCCGAGGATGAATGTGACGAACACGGTCATGACGACCATGAACACGAGACCATAGATGGCCATGTATGGACCTCTCCAGCCAATCTGCTCATCATGGCCGGAAACGTCCGGGATGCGCTTATAGAACTGGATGGAGAGAACTCTGTGATCTACGAGGCTGGTTTCCTTAGCTACGTGGATAGGGTCAACGATATCAGAGATCTTGCAGATGACGTGCTTGGTGCCAACGAGGGAAACAAATTCCTGGTTTGGCATGCTGCCTGGAGGTATCTCTGTAATGACTACGGGCTCATAGAGGTTTCCATGGAGAGCGATTACAGTGGTGAACTGACGGCCGGGGACCTCGTGCAGATCCGTCAGACGATCGCCGATGAGGGCATGGAAACCATCTTCGTCCGACCTGATGACCCTGTTTGGAAGGACGGGGCCAAATCATTCCTAGAGAGCGGGGGGATTTCAGTCCTCCAAGCGAATCCCTTGGCCATAGACTACTTGGATGAACTGGAAAGGTTCATAACCGCTCTAGAAAATAGCTGGATAGAAGGGACGGGCTGATTATGTCTAAACCCATTGTGATAAAAGGTCTAAGCGCGGGCTATAATGGCAACGTAGCCATTGAGAACATCGACCTAGAGTTGCGAGAAAAAGATTTCTTGGCGGTCATCGGTCCCAATGGAGGCGGGAAGAGCACCCTTCTGAAAGCAATTTTGGGACTGCTCAGCCCGATGTCTGGATCGATTGAAATATTCGGGGAGAAACCAGAGAAATCCATCAATAGAATCGGTTACGTCCCCCAAAAAGGTATTTTCGACCCATCCTACCCCATCACCGTCAAGGAGGTGGTTTTGATGGGCCTACGTTCTCGCAAAGGCCTTCGTCCATTTTACGACCAGCAATGTAGAGATATGGCAGAAGAGGCCATGCTGGCCACTGGCATCTCAGAGTTGTCTGGACGTAGGATCAACGACTTGTCCGGCGGTCAGTTGCAAAGGGCTTTGTTGGCTAGAGCCTTGGCTCCTAAACCGGACATACTCCTTTTGGACGAACCCATGGCCAGCTTAGATCCAGGCATCAGGGATTGCATTTACGATACCTTACGGGATATTAACGAGGATGTGGCGATACTGATAGTAACCCATGACATGGGCATCATTTCCTCCGAGGTCAAGAGGGTGGCCTGCCTGAATCGTAGCATCATCGTGCATGACGAACCTCAGATTACCCCAGAGATGATGCGACTAGGCTTCCATTGTCCCATGGAGCTATTGGCCCATGGGGTCCCTCATCGTGTTCTGGAGGTGCACGACCATGACTGACTGGGCCACGATATTCTCTATCGGATTGGTGCAAAACATGTTCATCGCCGCAATCATCGCCAGCCTAGCTTGCGGCATCATCGGCACCTTCGTGGTGGTGAAGAGAATAGTCTTCATCAGCGGAGGAATCGCCCATACCACTTTCGGCGGTGTGGGTTTCGCTTACTACCTGCAATCCGTTTTCCTTGTAAGCTGGTTCTCTCCCATGATCGGAGCGATAT
>JAQUUA010000135.1 GCA_028694055.1 Candidatus Methanomethylophilaceae archaeon
GTTGACGTTATAGAAGGACAATTGGAGGAAGATAATATTATAGTAGATTCATTTTCATTAAAAACAGCACCATTTGGTGTTTTTTATGATATGGATAGTAATAAAATATTACTTAATGCTGTAACAATAGAATCGTTATTACAAAGTAATACGATAACTAGAATTATCAATTATTTAAAAAATAAAACAGGATTGATGGCAGATAAATCTTATATTAAAGGTTTGTCTAGAAGTAATTTAGGATTGTTTATTGGTGCTATATTATATTATGGTATACATATTTATAATAGATTTAATAGAGGAGAACTTATTAAAAATTCTACTACTAAAAGATGGTATATAGAATTTTTATATAGAAATATATATTACTATAGCGGACAGTTAACAACAATGCCGAGGCAAGCCGCTATATTATTATACTATCCATACATGTGGTTAATATTCGAACAATTTGAAATGCCTATGTATAGAAATTTATCATTTACAGAAGATAGAATTAATAAGATATTGGGTACATTTTCTAATTACAATAAGTTAGAAATAGAACCAAAGCTAGCGCAAATGGGATTAGATCAACCATCATTGGATATATACCATAAATGGTTTATAGATTTTAATAAAACATTAAAAATATTATTTTATAATCAAAATAAAAGAATAGCTAATTTATCACAAGATATATTAGATGAGAATGAAATAGAAATTTTAAAATTTGAAGCATTACAAAACGCATACGATGTAATTAATACAACGAATGTAGTTTCATATAGGTTTCCAACACCTATTTTTAGAGAATTATTTGTAACATCAGAACCACTAGCACAAAGTTTGTTTGGCGTCTACATGGATGGTAAAGTTGCTGGATATGAAGATTGGCAAAAAATTAGTGCTAGGGGCATCTCATTACTAGGTTAAATACTATTATTAAAATTATTTGTATTGTCTTCGAAAGCAACTCAAATTATAGTCGGAGGTAGATACAAATGGCGTACAATATTTTCCCAGGCGTTTATACAACTATTAGGGACGAGTCCTTCTATGTCCAACCTTTACCTGGAGCAATCGGTTTTATATGTATGTTCTCAGAAAAGGGACCGGATAATGTAGTTCGTATGACTACAGGACCGCAAGATTTAATTGCAACATATGGTAAGGGCGATCCTGCAAAGTATGGACAGGGTTGGTATGTTGCGATGCAGTATTTGGGTATTTTAGGTAATCTATATACAATGCGTGTAACTCCTTCAGACGCAACATATTCTGTGCTTTGTTTGAAACACGATACAACAGATTTAGATAGTGATGGTATCGACGAAGACGTATTAACAAATATCGTACCTTCTTCAACTATTTCTCTTAAATCTGTTATAGATGCCATGTTGATTAACAACGATGCAGATGTTGTATTTTATCCTGTTGGGCGAGGTTCCTGGTATAACAATTTATCTGTAAAAATCACACCAGCACTTACATATGAAAATGCTTACGTTATTGATATTTATCAAGCTATCGAAAATGTTAATGTACCCGCATTAATAGAATCTTTTACAGTATCTTTTAATAGAGATATGAAAGATGTAAGCGGTGAAAGTATGTTTATTGAAAACGTACTTGAAAGGTACAGCGAATATATTAGAGCATCTGTAAGCGATAGAATAGATCCATTAGCTGGGGACACTTGGCACTTCGAATTACCTTTTAGTTCTTGGCTTCCACTCTCTGGTGGTACAGATGGTTCTATGTATGATGCTTATGGTAAATTAAATTGGGATGTTGTACAGAATGATTTAGCAAATGCGTATGTTGGTTTAACTGTTAATCCGTTAACAGGAGAAACTAGTGAAGAAGTTGTCGATCCAGATTGTTTAATGTTTAGTGTTGTTTTCGATGCTGGATATCCAACACCCGTTAAAGATAGAATTATTGACCTTTGCGAATCTCGAACAGATTGCTTTGCGTTCTTAGATAATGGGGACAATAGCAGACCTCAAACCGCGCTTACAACAAGATCTGTTACTCATAATTATCAAACATATCAGGCCGCATTATATGAAATGTATACAAAAGTTTATGATACATTTACTGGCCAATATATATGGATGACACCTGTATATCATGTAGCTCGTGCATTTGCTAAAACAGAAAGAGATTATGCTATTTGGTGGCCGTTCGCCGGATTAAATAGAGGTACTTGCAACGGTATTAAAGATGTGCGATATAGACTTGTAGGTGGATATAAAGATCAATTTAAACTATCCCAACTTAATCCTATTATGAGATGGGCGCAAGGTGGAGATACCATTTGGGGTAACTGGACTTGTCAGAGCAGACCAAGCTCTCTTCAAAATATACACGTTGTACTTTGCTTACTTTATATTAAAAGAGTACTTGAATGGAACTTAAAATATTTTATTTACGAATTTAATGATTCTTATACACACAGCATTATTAAAGATAATGTTAATAAATTTTTAGGCGATCTTCAGTCCAGAAGAGCATTAGAATGGTATTCCGTTAAAGTGTTTGCTAATGATTATGATAAGAAAATTAATAGATGCCAAGTTGTGATTGATTTGAGAGTTACAGGTGCTATTGAAGTCATTAGCATTACATTAATTGCCCATTAAAATCATTAAATATTTATTAATGATTTTAATATTATATTAGGAGGTTGAGGTTTTATGCCTAATCCATTTTTAAATAGTAAATTCGATAAATATGATCACCCAGATTCTTTGCGTACAATTTTTGGAGGTAACAGTACTTTCATCGATCCATATACTACTGGCTATCACTATATTAGTTTTTATTTGCCTCAAAAATTAGAAAGTAGTTATGGTAAATTTTTGAATACAGTTTGTTTGAGTGTTCAGATTCCGGGTATACTGTTAATACAATTGAATATAACGGAACAAACAATGCACACTGGATTTATCCAGGTACTGTAGAATATGATGATAGAAGGTTTACTTGTAAATTTATCGAATTTGCAGGATTGCCTATTCTAGATCGGA
>JAQUUA010000136.1 GCA_028694055.1 Candidatus Methanomethylophilaceae archaeon
CCACCCGCATCCTCCTTGGTCTGGACCCCCAGGATGACAATGGTTTGATAGAGGATGTTTTCCCGGATTTCGATGCCATTCAGGTAGCCATCCAAAGGAGGGAGACGCTCATGCCCGATGTCGCCATCCAATCTCCGGACGGCGGTAGCTACCATTGCGAACTCTGCCTCACGTATTTCGAGCACCCCAAAGGTCCGACCGTTCTGATGGTCATGCATGACCGCAGCGAGGTCCTCAAGGTGCACGAATGGTACCGTTCGGAACAGTCCCGGTACCGGAACCTCTTCGAGAACATGCAGACCGGCATGGCTGAGCAGAAGGTGGTGCGGAACCAGGACGGCAAGGTGGTGGACCTGGAGTACGTGGAGGTGAACCCGGCGTTCGAGGTCCAGACCGGTCTGCCCCGTAGCGTCATCGGTAATGGGATACTCAAGGTCATGCCCAATTTCGAGGACTTCTGGTTCGACATGTTCGTGAGGGTGGCGTTGGGCGGACGTTCCGAGTACGCCGAGAACTACGTGGCGGATGTGGACCGTTGGTACAGCGTCTTCGTCTTCTCCACCGGTCCGGACCGGGTGGCGCAGATATTCCTGGACATCAGTGGACAGAAGAGGATGGAGATGGAGCTCATGGACTCCCTGCGAGAAAGGGAGGCCTTGTTGAAAGAGGTGCATCACAGGGTGCACAACAACCTGCAGATCATCAAAGGCGTTATCGGCATGCAGCACATGCTCTTGGAAGAGGGAGCGGCGAGGGTGTCCCTGCAGGAGGCGGAGTCCCGTATCCAGACCATCGGCCAGGTGCATCAGTCCTTGTACTCCTCCGAGAGGCTCACCTATTTCAGGTTGGCTCAACACCTTCAGGCCCTGGTGCACGAGACCGCTAAGGAGTTCGAGAAGGAAGTGGAGCTGGAGATGGTGCAGAGGGGGGAGGTGCAGTTCGTGGACATGGATCAGAGCATCGCTCTGAGCCTCGCTCTCAACGAGTTGCTAACCAACAGCTTCAAGTTTGCTTTTGGGGCGAACGAGAAGGGCAGGATACACCTGGAGGTCTTGGAGGAGAAGGATGGATTCACGATAATCTATCAGGACTATGGGCCTGGTTACCCGTGGGACCCCCAGACGACAGAGAGCCCCTCCTTGGGGATGAGCCTGATGCGCAACCTGGTGCAGAAGCAGCTGAAAGGCACCCTGTCCCTGTCCAACCGTAATGGTGCCAGGGCAGAGATCAATATTCGGATCTGAGATTCAGCGGCTACGGTAGCCGCATTCCACGCAGAGCCATCCGCCGTTATGGAAACGCATGTCGTTGCCGCATTCCGGGCATCTGTTCATGGTCGCCCGTGAATCGGAATCCACGATCTCTTTCCTCCCTAGGTCGGTGTAGGCCCATTCCAACAATGACACCAAGTCGTTATGCCTCTTCGAATCGGCAGGATGATAGTACACCAGGTTCTCATCCTCGTTGTAAAGCCGGATGCGGATGTCTCCCAAAGCCTTGATGATGTTCTTGTAGGTGGACAGGTTGATGCGGCTGCGAGGGGAGATGGTTTCCTTGTACCGGGTGCCTATGTAGTCCAGGGCTTTGTCCAAGAAACGGGAGTAGGCGTCTTCATTGGGGAAGACGGGCTTGGACAACAGAAGGTCCTTGATGCCTTGCAGTTCCGGGCTCCGGTCGATGATGGATTCCAGGGCATCACGCAGTAAGCCGGCACGCTCATCCCGGAGGCCTCCATGGATCTCCCGTAACTGCTTTATGTCCTCCGATCTGCCCATGCTCTTGATCTTCACCGCGGCACGTCGGAACTCCTCCCCCTTGCCGCTACGCAGGACCTCGAGCAGCTGCGGCACCAGGTCGTCGGCCTCCTCCACCCGGTTCAGGTAAGAGAGGCAGGACATGGACACCATCTCCTTGTCGTTGCGCCGCATCCACTTGATTTTGTCCACGGCCGCCCTTTCACGGACCTCCGCCAGCAACAGCACGGACTCCGAGCGTACCCGGGGGTCTTGGTGCTCCAGGTGCTTGATGATGATGTCGGAGAAATGGGGGTCGTAGTTGCGTACCAGCCAGCGGTCCTCGATGATGCCGCCTTTCCGGCCACCAAGGACGAAATCCACACCATCCAGGAATCTGCCTAGATAGTCCATCCTCGAAACCCTCTTGCTGTCTCCCAAAGCCATCGACCTCCGAACAGGCCAAGGCCAGGGTGGATTTATTAATTGCGGAGTCCATCAGTTACCGGATGAGGATTTTCTGGCCCGCCATCATCGCGGTCACCATTTCCATCCTATTAGTGGGCGGTTTGGTGCTGACGGGTCTCCTTGATACGGAGGATCCCGATCGAGACGGTGATGGGATCCCGGACCGTATCGACCTCTTCCCCTTGGATCGGGACAATGATGCCATCAGGGATGGCTGGGACTTCTTCCCGGATTATGAAGGGGCCCTCCTCATAACCGTACAGGAGGTCCTGCTCCTACAGGAATTCCATGGTCATTCGTCCGTCCAAGTGCAGGTCAGGATCGTGGTCAACGGGGATGTCTGGGGATTTCCAGGAGACAACCTGACATTGGACACAGGAGAGGCCTTGTCTGTGGACGGCTCTGTACTTGTGGATGTGCCGGATGATCTGGAAGAAGGTTCGTTATCCTTTTCCATCTGGGCCTCACATCCCAGCAACAGCTCATTGGACGGCGCTCTCGCTTTGGATCCCGAAGGTATTGAGGACAACATCAGCTACATCTATGGCTCCTCGCCTTCTCTGGATGTGAATCAGTCCACGGCTCTGCCGGAGGAGTACGCTTCCGTGCAGGCCACCATCAATTTCTCCGTGCAGGCGGTGCCGATGTCAGAAGTGGCCAGCTTAGACTGGCAGTTCAAAGGACAGAGCTACTCCTTGAACCTCAGCATCGAGAACCATCTCTGCTACTATTACTATGCTCACGACATCCCTCGATATTACACCGATGCCACGGCAGTGAGGGCTTTCGTCACCC
>JAQUUA010000137.1 GCA_028694055.1 Candidatus Methanomethylophilaceae archaeon
CCCCATGGCCACTAATGCCGTGCGTTGGAACCCGGAGGTGTTGGAGCCGTCGATGACCAGCTTGCGCATGAAATGAATCTCGTCCACGATGGTGGAGCCCATCATGCTGGCGAAGGTCAGGACGGTGTCGATGGCATCGGCATCGGCATCATGCGGCGGCTCGTCGTCCATCTCCACCAGGCAGCTGACCCCTTTAGGTGATTGGTAGCGGAAGCCCATCTTCTTGGAGGCTTCCATGAGGGCGGCGCGGTCCACCTCCCCCATCTCGCTGGTTGTGGGCCTCAGACGTCGATAGTAGGTCTTGGCATCCGACTCCACCAGCTCGCTGTCGCAGGAGCAGAACAGCTTCTTGGTGCTCAGCTGCTGATGGATCTCGATGCCGCAGACCACCGGTAGCTTAGACATCGATCTCCCTCCTGTCGCCCATCTCGCCGCAGAGCGGGGTGCGCATGACCCTCTCCACATCAGTATCCTTGTGGTTGGCCAGCACCCACATGAGCTTCACATAGGCCGTCTCCGGCAGCATGTCCGCCACCGGGATTACTCCCGCCTTCAGCAGGTCGCGGCCGGTGGCGTAGACGTTGAGGTTGGTCTGCCCATAGAGGCATTGCGAGGTCATGACCACCTTCACACCTTTGTCCACCGCCTTCCGGAGCACATGGAGCATCTCGTCGTTCACGTGCCCTAGACCGGACCCGGAGACCACCACGCCCGTGCTCTCCAGGAACAATGACTCGAACCTCCGCGGACTCATGCCCGGCTAGTACTGCAGGAGCGCCACCTCGGTATCCATCCCTGTGCGGGCCTGCACCCGCCGTTGGCCCTTGCGTCGGTAGTCATCGATGTTGAATTGGATTGAGCCTTCTGCATCCAAGCTGGCCAGAGGAGGGGAGTTGATGCTCTGGAAGGCATCCCGTCGGGAGGTGTGCATCTTCCGCACCCTGGTGCCGCGATGCAATGCGAAGTGGTCGTCGGAAGGGGTGTCGTGCATCAGCACACCCACCTCAGCGGCATCGCTGCGGACGCAGTATCGGGCGGCGGCCAGGAGATTGGAAGATGCATCGGAGGAAGGTCGGTCGGAGGAGCGCTGTGCCCCTACCAAGGTGACTGGCCGGTTGATGTCGCCCAGCATGAAGGAGAGGGCGGCGGCGGTGTAACCCATGGTGTCCGTACCATGCGGTATTATGACTCCCTCCACTCCGGAGTTCAGCTCGTCGGCCGTGGCCTCTGCCAACTCCTGCCAGTGCTGGACGGACATGTTCTCACTGAAGATGGAGAACAGTACCTTGGCGCGGATATTGGCCTCCTCACCGATCTCTGGCACGGCATTAACCATGTCAGAAGTGGAGAGGGCGGGGTGCACGGCACCGGTACGGTAGTCCACATAGGATGCTATGGTGCCGCCGGTGCCGATCAGGACCAGGTCTTTCAAGCCTTCCTTCCTCTGGGCGTCCCGTTGCGGGCGCGCCGCCTTGCTGGGCCTCTCAATGACTATTAGTTCGTTTTCCTGACCTACCCTGATCCCCACGTTGTACCCGCTCTTCATCTTCAGCACGATGACGTCTGGGTCGCTGAACTGGTGATGGGGCATGAGCGTGCCCTCGTATACCAGGCCCCCCACGGTGACGGACAGCCGCGCCCCTTCCACCGCACCCATGGCCTGAAGTCTCTGGCTCAAAGTCTCGGAATAGGTCATGTTTCCCGTTCCCCTAATTTGTCCCTGCATATTTTAATTGCCGCTCATACCGCGGCCGTCAAGGATGAAATAGGGAAGGAGAGCAACTGTTAATATGTCATTCCCTGATTATCGCTCGTGCACAAGATCACTGAAATCGGAATGGAGTTGGACGTCCTCTCGGAGAACAAGAGGCTCGCTCACCGAAATCACCATCACCTCCAGGACCACGGCGTACGCTCCGTGGACGTCATGGGCTCGATCGGGGCCGGCAAGACCGCCCTGATAATCCGTCTGGCGGAGAAGCTCATCGCCAAAGGCCTGCGGGTGGCCGCCATAGCCGGTGACGTCACCGGTGAGGATGATTTCAAACGCATGAGGAACGCTGGTATACTGGCTGTGAACTGCAACACCGGAAAGGAGTGCCACCTGGATGCCCACATGGTGGAGCATGCTTTAGAAGGCATGGACTTGGACGCGGTGGATGTGCTCTTCATCGAGAACGTCGGTAACCTGGTCTGCCCGGCGGACTTCCCCCTGGGCACAGACCTGCGCATGGTGGTCATCTCCGTCACCGAGGGGGATGACATGGTGCGCAAACACCCGGATATCTTCCTGCACTCTGACCTGGCGGTTTTGAACAAGGTGGATGTGGCGCCCTATGTGGACATGGACATCTCCTTGGTGGAGAACGATTACATGAGCATTCGGCGGGACCGCATCCTGCACCGCATCAGCGTCAAGAACGGTGACGGCTTGGAAGAGCTCTTGGGCGCCCTCGGGTTCTAGGTGGGACCATGACCAAGGTATTGGCCATAGGTGGCGGCGGGCGGGAGCATGCCGCTGTGGACGCCCTGCACCGCTCCGGTGCCCAAGTGTTCGCCGTGATGAAGAACCGCAACCCGGGGATATCCTCCCTGGCGGAGAAGGTGCTGCTGGCGGATGAGAAGGACATCGAAAGAATCTGCGCCTTCGCTCGGGAGAACGGGGTGGAGCTGGCATTCGTCGGTCCGGAGGCCCCTTTGGAAGCCGGCATTGTGGATGCCTTGGAGGCCATGGGGGTGCCCTGCGCCTCGCCTACCAAGGCGGCGGCGAGGATCGAGACCTCTAAAACATTCATGCGACAGCTGGTCCAAGACCACGGAATCGGCGGTAACTTGGGATTCGCTGCTTTCTCGGATGCCGAGAGCGCCAAGGCCTACGCTGAGGACGCCCCATACCAGTTGGTCGTGAAACCGGTCGGACTCACGGGAGGGAAAGGGGTGAAGGTGGAGGGCGAGCATCTGCTCTCTTATGCAGACACCTGCACCTACATAG
>JAQUUA010000138.1 GCA_028694055.1 Candidatus Methanomethylophilaceae archaeon
AAATCATCACGGCATATTCAGTGAAGATGAAGCCGAAGATCAAAGCTAAAAGCGAAGGAGTGAACGATGCCCAATAGGCAATTTTTTGCGTTTCCCAGAAAGTGTAAATGCGGAAGGGATTGCGTTTTCCACGGGTTAAGATAAACACCATCAAGCCCATGAAGAAGATTAATAAGGCATCCACCCCGAGCATAATTAAAGTTGAATCGCGGGCCGTAATCATTTTGGAATTGTAATAAATATCATCATAGGCGGCATTCCATTTGTTTTGGACTTGGAGCCGGTATTCATCAATTTTAAGAAAACCGGATGGTTCACTGAATTTCGCGTCCTGACTCGTTGCGTACGTTACGCCGTCGATATCGACGATGGCCATAGATTTAAAATCAAAACCTAAATCAAGTTTTAAATAGTCGCCCGAAACGCCGGAGATGGCAACTGTATTACCGGGTTGAAAGAGTTGACCAACCATTCTGTCGCGGCCAAAAATGAGATAACTCGTGCTGCGGGATATGTTTTCCGCTTCGCGCCAGGAACCATCAAGTGGGCTCTTGTTTTGGGAGACAAGAGTATAATAATCAACGAAATCCTGACCGACTTTGTCCGTATAGTAAACTTCAAAATCGACTTTGTTATCATTGTTTAGGTGAATATATTGTTTGTATAAGTTTTGCTCGCCACTATGCACGGCTTCCCAATTTGTCTTATCAACCGCTAAAAAGCGTCCATTCGCGTCTTCACTGACGATCATTGAAAGATCGCTATCGACTAAGTGATCGCTAAAAGCGACAATCGCGTTATCGTAGTTATATAAAAAATTAGAAGATGTGAAATTTGAGCCTTGAGCTTGGAGGGAAGTAACCATAATCGGTAAGACCGCCATGATCAAAGACAAGACAACGAAGATAACGGCAAAAAACCATCTCTTGGTGCGACCGCCTTCTATACAAGCATCATTGTTAATGAGGCTCCTCATAATTAATTTAAAGTTTTTCATTTTTTTCAATATTTCCAATCGCTTACATAGTTTATTATATATAAGGTTCATTTTCAAACACTATTAAACAATAGAAGTGGTTGCCAAATGCGTTGGTTTAATCTATATTAATGCGGAGAAGAAACGTGAGCAAAAAAAATCGTCTGATCAGATTTACGAAATGGATAGCCGTTTTACTGTCGGTCTTTTCCCTGGTCACAATTATTTTTCCCTTCGCCAGCGAAACTTTATTAGACGGAACGGTTGTTTATTATCCAACCTGGATTGCTGTTTTTGGCGGTGAATATAACTTTAGTGACTTAACCCAAGCCTACACGATGAATTTCCATCTTAATATTTATCTTTTGGTTACATACCAATTGGCTGGTTTAAGTTGTTTGGCCTTCTTTTTGTCAAATCGCAAGAAAACAAATTTAATCTTCGCCCTTGTTATGGCGTTCATCAGTATGTTCTCGATGATCTTTATGCCTTATGTTGTACGTTTTGCCACCCCGGGATTTGTCACTACCGGCACGCAAATAGGATATGGGCCGATTCTTGGCGCAAGCGCTTTGTTATTAACACAAATCATCGCCTTATTTCACATTTTGACTGACGATCGGTTTAATCATTAATTCGCTTCTATTTCCCATTGCTCTTTTTCTAATTCGACATAATGTCGAGATATTGTATAATCTAACTTACGAAAATTAAAAATAGATCCATGCTTTTTCTTGCCATTGACAGCTTTTTACTCGCTAGCTGTGGCAACAATAATCCACCCACGAATATTTCGGATAGTGTATCCGATATTTCTAGTGATACTAGCAGTGATACGAGTTCAAGCGAATCTTCTTCGACGAGCAGCACTCCAAACCCTGAAAATCCGAAAGCTGTCGTTACAACCGTTAAAACCTTAGCTCAGAAAAAAGCAAGCGATAACAAAAATCTTTATCGCGTAACCGGTATTGCTCAATACCCCGGCTATTATAAAAAAGGATATTTTGATTTAGTTGATGATGGTTGGACGATAGTCGCCTATGGCGTCAGCAGCAAAAACACTTGCATTACATTATCAGGAAGTACTTATTCCTATAGTAATAATGATTCGTTTTCGAGTACCGGAATCCGTGCCGGGGACGAAATTACCCTTGAAGGAATTTTTACTTTCTATGCCTATTCAAGCAGTTATGGTGTTCCGGAATTTTCTGGATACCCAACTCGAATAGTTAGCAATGGATTAAGTGTGGTGACCGCCAAGTCATATACCGTTTCCGAAACTTATTCGGGCTCATATTATAATTCAATAGCCGTTAGCGACAGTGGATCCTCCTTGGGACAAAAACTTCATAATTTAATGATGTCGACTCACAGCACTTATGTTTCTTATTCAAGTCTTACCACGACACTTAAATCGACGGACAGCAAATGCTTTTATTCTGGGCAAAGTTATAGTTCCTTTAATCGTGAACACGTTTGGCCGCAAGCTAAATCAAAAGATGGAAACGTTCAACTGTTCGGCGAATCTTACGCGGGTTCAGATATTCATCATATTCGCGCGTCAATAAATGAATATAATTCCTATCGAGGAAGTACAATGTTTGCTCCGATGTTTGGAACGCCAAGAACGATAAATTATACCGGTGGTGGAGTAGCAAAATTTGGTTCGGGTAATAACTATGGCGTGACCGAACCCGCTGACTCACGCAAGGGTGATGTCGCCCGCATCATCATGTATGTTTATATGCACTATGGAACTGATTTTGGTGGTACAACAAAAGCTAACGTTACCGGAAAGCTTTATATCACCAATGTTATTGGGGCGAACAGTATGAGCGATTGCTTTAAGTTACTTCGTAAATGGAATGCTGAAGATCCGGTTAGTAGTGAAGAGACGAATCGTAACGAAATCGCTTTTTCTAAACAAGGCAATCGCAATCCTTTTATTGACCACCCAAGCTTTGCTGATCGCATTTGGAATTAAACACACACTAGTGCACATATAAAG
>JAQUUA010000023.1 GCA_028694055.1 Candidatus Methanomethylophilaceae archaeon
ATGAAGCTCCGCGTACGAAATCTTCCTGGCCCCCTGGGCTGGAGAAATAATCGATGGCAGCCCGATCGGCGGACACCTGACCGGTGAGGTCTACGAACGGGGCGGTGTTGATGGCCACCATGGAACGATTTCGACCGATGACCAGAGGATTGTTGGTATAGCTGCAGGGATGGAACTCAATGGTGGGGTTGTTGTCCACGAACTCCATCAAACGGGCTGAGCCGATGCAGAATGAGGTGACGATTTTCTCCGGGTGGATGGTCTTCCTCTTCCCAGTGATGACTCCTTTCTCCACCAGGTCTATTATGCCATCGGAGAACATCTCCGTGTGCACACCGAGGTGTTTCTTCTCCCCAAGGAACTTCAGGACCCGGTTGGGCACGCTTCCCAATCCTATCTGAAGCGTGGCGCCGTCCTCCACAAGGGTGGCGACGGAAGCGGCGATGCTGTCCAACACTTCGCTGTCGGTTTCGTCGAACTCCAACTCATGCGCCACACAGTAGTCGACTTCGATTATGTGGTCGATCTCGGATACATGGATGAAACAATCCCCTAATGTCCGGGGCATCTGACGGTTGATCTCCGCGATGACCAGTTTAGCGGCTTTTGCCGCGGATTTGGTCATGTCCACAGAAACACCCAGAGAACAATAGCCGTGGAGGTCTGGAGGGGACACTTGGATCAACGCCACATCCACTGGTATTCGCCCAGCATCTATCATGCGGGGTATCTCAGACATGTGCATCGGCGTGTAGTCGGTCTTATCATTGAGGAGGGGGCCTTCGGTGTTTAAGGCCTGAGTGAGGGCGTTCATCTGACTGGTGTCAGCTACTCTCTTGGCCGCAAATGGACTGGAGCTGAATGTGAACGGGGATATGATACGGTTATCGGCCAACGCCCAGGACTGTTTGACCAGCTCATCCACCAGGGTGTGCGGTTGGCCGCAACCGCCGCCGATGAAGATGGACCTCCCCTTCTTGATCTTGGAAATGGCTCGCTTGGCATTGGTCACCTTCCTCTCATATTCATCCCGCCAGTACAAAGAACCCACCCGAGTCGAAGATTGTACTTTCAACTGTTTGAATCTATCTGTTTATCGGAATGAAAAGTCTCATCGTAACGGGAGACCAGACGGTCCCCTATCAAATCTTGAATCATATCGGCCATGGCTTCTATGCCCGGAGGGTCCTTGATTGTTGTGGCGCCTCGGAACAACTCTTGAGAAACCTCGGACCCGACAATATCATCGTGACCGGGTATGACTTTGAATATGACGGAACCGGGGTATCTAATGTCTTCAAGGCATATCCCATCCTCATCTCCGTCGGTTATTCCGATTACAGGGACAGAAAAACGGTAAAGGAGGGATGAGGCGTTCTTGGTGGTGTCATCACCTATGGATACGGCGTATTGAGCATGTGATGAAAACCGTACACCTTTCTCCGCATCATGATCGATGATGGAAGCTATTTGCTTCTTATCGGTTTTCGAACAATGAGGTTTTGATCCATTTGATGTAGAGAATCCAGTTCTTATCTTGGCATCGATTGGGTTGAAATCTCCGACATGGAATAATCCGTGTTCCTTCAGTTTGATCCCATCGTACTTGATTTCATTATTTTCGTCTTTCCATATTTTTGGATAGGGGTTAACCACCATCCCCACAACATTGCCATTGACCCAGATGTTCTCCCCTACGAGTGCCCCGTGAACTTCCCGGATGAGATAATCTTCCCTGAGTGGTGTTTCCACTAGTTGAATTGCGACTTGGTCAAGCACTTCTTCGAAAATGGCATGGTGGAATT
The DNA here is from genome assembly GCA_028694055.1 of Candidatus Methanomethylophilaceae archaeon. Classification (GTDB taxonomy): domain Archaea; phylum Thermoplasmatota; class Thermoplasmata; order Methanomassiliicoccales; family Methanomethylophilaceae; genus JAQUUA01. The sequence goes on from JAQUUA010000023.1 coordinate 1,806, forward strand.
CTGTGAGGTATGAGGCGACATGGTTATCGATGTAGAGAACTGGACGTCTAACGGAAGCGATTCTGGTTTTGATGATTGACCTGAACCTCTCTGAGCTTTCAAGATTCTTAGATTCATTATGGCATATTATGGCCTCACATTGTTCGCTGAGTGATATGATTGCATCGGACATCGTATCGTAGCTGAAGAACGTGATGCGATCTTGTAAACCCAAATCGTGTATTGGTTTGATGCATGAAGTACCAACGGCGGTACAGGTCACTTCACCGAATCGAGTCAAGAAATTCAGTAATCGATTGGTTTCCTCAAACACACGGCTGCTCAGGCCATGAACAATCAGGGCGAACACAATACTGGATGTCCATTATAATAATTAACGAGTGTGTTTAGCGGAAGAGAATCAAGGAGCTGGACTATTCCCATTTCTTTCATATCCCGGAGAATTTATGATGTAAATAGTATTACTCGGGTTGGATGTCGGCATTATATAATTATAATAAATATTAATATTGTTACAAACTTAAATATAAACTTGATCGAGCAAATCTGAGACTTACCTAGTAATATTAAATTTGTTAATACTGAATCAGTAAAAAGCCATTAGTTAACCAGATTAGATAAAACTGGAAAAGTTGTAGAACTCTTCATGTCATCAATAATAAATGACGCCATTAACGTTGTTTCCGATTATCGTTGCGCCCGAAGGGTTAGATGGTATCAGCCATGGTTGATACAATCCTCCGGTTATTGTATTCCCTATAATAATTACATTTAGAGAATTATCCAATCTAATCCTACCACTACTATAATCGGTGAATGTGTTGCTCTGTATGCTTGCATAGTGGGAATCAATCAAATCGAGAGCGGCATAGTTACCACCAGCAATACTACAGCTTGATATAGAAAAATTAATACTGCTCAACACATAAATCCTCGTACTGCCATCATTAATTGAACAATCGATAATTGTAGTATTATCAGAATCTTGAATGAGAATCGCATTCCAATTATAACCAGAATAAATTGTTGTGTTTGCAATTGTTATATTTGAAGAGTCATATATCGAGATTCCATTCTTCCCTATGCTGCTCGACATCGTTATATTTTCAATGTGACAGTCTTCTGAATCTGTTAGAGTGATGACGCTTACCCTTCCATTGTTTGTACTAATGGCAAGATTGCCTAAGTAAACAGAATCCGCCGAAGATACATCAATTACAGAATTGACGGTACTCCAGGATGAGGGATTCATAGAAAAACCTCTAATGTCTGTACCGTCACTCACAATTTGAATAACTATGGTTAATGAGGAGGGAGTAAGGACAACGGAAGTTCCATTCCCCCATAATGTCAAATTCTTTGATATGAATAGATATTCAGGATATATACCATCGAAAACCCTTATTGTATCCCCTGGAGATGCGGCATTGATAGCACTCTGAATTGTATTTCCGCTGTATACAATATGATCCTCGGTTAAGTACACCTTAACAGCGACCTTGATGCTGATCGAGACACCCAAGGGAGAATGAATCACAAGATTCTCGCAATATATGAATGTAGAGGATATACTCATGTATGTTCCAACCAACTCAAACGTGTCGACAGTAAAAGTGAAAACCTCACCGTCCGCTGATGGTTTTTGGTTCCCTGAGTAAACAGAATAGTTACCCGCCCAAGAGGCGTTAATATTCTTATCCGATGATGGATTATAGAAAGATGCCACCCTGAAACTGCTTGAACTGGATTCATCCCAGAAATAATTCAAATCGTTTGCATAAATCTTGACGGTGATGGTGTCTCCGATCTCAAAAATCGACTTGTTCTGTCCCGCGGCACCATATGTTTTGGCATATATACCTGGATTTGCATATGTAAATATATTGAAGTGGGCTTTCATCTGGTCCACGTAGCTTTTACCTCCAGCCCTATACTCCAAAATAGAAGTTCCATAAAGTCCTTTGGAATTCAAGGAAGATTGTTCTGCGGGTTCCAGGCTTATTGTCCGATAATACCATACAGACCCGTTCAAAGTTGCGACCTGTCCGCTTATTTCGTGATCATTGGATATCGCCCCTCCCTCTGCGTTGTAGAACTGAATATGCCATTGATATGTCCACCGACCCGTACCCCAATTGGGATTACTTGGTAACTGAACCCCTGCGCCCTTGAAAGCGATTACAAAAGAATCCGTGGCATTGTAACCATAGGTGTCAGGAACAGCTATTGTACCATCTGAGGCTGAGAAAGAACTCCAATCACTGGTTGTTAGTATGTAAAAATCGTTGATCATCCCAGTATTATTGGTGCCTGGATTGGCTGGCCCATCAGGTTCCGATGGATCCACAGGCGTCACCGGCGTAGTCTGGTTGTTGTTTTCCGTTATTATCCTAACCTGGCGGAACTCCTGGGTGGTGTTGCCGTTGCTGTCCTCCACGCTGATGCGCACGGTGTAGGTGCCGGTGCCGCTGCTGGGCGGGGATGTGCTGGTATAAGAGTACAATGAGCCACCCACATTAGCCAAGGTCACTGTACTGGCTGTGTTGTTGTAAACGCTTGATAGATTCACCTTCACCCCACCGGACTGCACCTGCACATCCGGTGACGGGGACAAGACATTCATGCGGACGGTGAAGTTGCTGCCAACAGCGATGATGTTGCTGGTGTGGCCCATCTCATCCAATATGTGGAAATTGGTTATCTGGATGGGCAACACCTCATCCGTCTTCAGGGTCTTGGACCACAGGTACTCCGGCAACGTTATGTAACGGACTGCCACATGCAATGACACAGGTATGTATGGATCGTCGCTGCTCTCGAACCTTAAATTGTTCTCGGTCAGGTTGAGCGTCCAGGTGGCACCTTGCTTCCAAAGGGAAGAGGGATCCGATACGGAGAACGCCCCCTCAGAAAGCATGAAGGAAAACTGAATACCGTCTGCGGTGACGACAATCATCACATTACCGTAGATGAGGTCGCTGCCACCGGTGTGTGTTACGGATAGAATATCGGAAGAGAGCTGGGCATCGAAGGTGGCGCTCACCGGCTCCGGCGGTTCCGGTATGGCGCTGACGAAGGCCATCACACTGGTGAACAGAGCCACTGTGATACCGAGGATGAGGATGTTACCGAGGATCTCGGATACGGCAGAACGATTGCCTTTCCATCCCTTCTTATTGAATTTCCTCATCGCCGACACCAACCCAGCTGAAGCTCAAAGTTCCAATAGTTCTGGATTGTCTGGATGGCTATTTATATTAATCGTCATTACGCCGAAGCGCTTGCAGGAGCCAGGCCATCTCCCGGCCTTGGTCCTGCAGCAGCCTGATACCCAACTTGTCCTTGTCCAGGTCAGAGGGTTTCTCCGCCGTTACCACCACACAGCCGCTGGAAGGACATACCACCATCTGGTTCTCCAACAGGAAGTTAACCAGGTCGCCATGGACGGAGAGCCCTCCCTGCCTGCCTTGGACAGCGATGACCGCACCCACCTTCCGTCTCAATTGGTTGTTGGCGTACTTGGATGGCAGGCCGATCCTCTCCAGGAAGATCTTCATCATGGAGGTCATGTTCCCATAATAGACCGGGCTGGCCAATATTATCCCATCCGCTTCCAATATCTTGTCCAGATACTCGTTGAGGGCGTCGTTCTCATTGATGCACCTTCCATCGCCCCGGAGGCTGCAGGACATGCAGGCGTTGCATGCCAACAGCTCTCGGGAGAAGAGCTGGATGTGCTCGGTCTCAATGCCCTCCTTCTCCAACTCATCCAGGACGATGTTCAGAGCGGTGGAGGTGTTACCGATGATGCGGGGGCTGCCATTGATGCCGATTACCCTCATGAAGGGCAGAACAAGCTGGAGATATATAACCCTGGCCTGTTTCAGGATGACCCGTTTTGGTCAATCCGCGCATAATTAATATCTCGGGAGTCCTTTAGAGTAGCAGGTGTGTCTATTGTTAAAGATTGAGGATCTGCATGTGGAGGTGGAAGGCCGAGAGGTCCTGCGGGGAATCAACCTGGAGATCGGGCCCGGTCAGACCTGTGTCCTCTTCGGCCCCAACGGCTCCGGTAAGTCCACGTTGCTGGCCACCATCATGGGCTTCGGCCAGTTCAAGGTCACCCAGGGCCGCATCTTCTTCCAAGGGAAGGACATCACGAACATGCCCATCGACGAGAGGGCCCGCATGGGCATCGGTATGCTCTTGCAGAGGCCGCCGAACGTGGTGGGCCTAAAACTAGGTGACCTGGTGAAAGCCGCCAGCTGCCAAGACGTGGATGTCAGCCATTTGGCGGAGGACTTCCGCATGAAGGCCTTCCTGGACCGGGACGTCAACGTGGGATTCTCCGGCGGGGAGTTGAAACGCTCCGAGCTCCTGCAGCTCACCGCCCAGAACCCCCGATTCCTGCTGTTGGATGAACCGGAATCGGGAGTGGACATGGAGAGCATCGACCTGGTGGGGGAGAAGATCCACGACCTTCTCTACGATACGAAACAGTGCGGCAGGGAGAAGGAGAACGAGAGCGTGTCCGCCCTCATAATCACCCACACGGGAGAGGTTCTGAAATACATAGGCGCGGACTGCGCATACATAATCAGGGATGGGAAGATCCGCTGCTCCGGCCGACCCATGGACCTGTTGAAAGAGATCAAGGACAAGGGCTACGGGGAGTGCATTGCATGCAGAATGGTGAAGATCTGAGGGCCAAAGCCAAAGAGGCCTTGGCCAAGAAAGGGACGTATGGAAAGGATTTCGAGCTCGACCGCTACGATGCCGCGCCACGGGACCTCAGCCCGGTGGATGACCTCTCTGAGATTCCTGATGACGTGCAGAAGAGCATGGTCAACGTAGGCATACTGCCGTCCGGTGAGGGCCGTTCCGGGAGCATGCTGTTCATGGACAACACCGTGGTTCACAGCTCCACCCGGAAGGTCGATGGCTTGGAGATGCTGTCCACCCGACAGGCTTTGGCCAAGTACAACGGCTTGAAAGAATACTCCTGGCGTCTGGTCTCGCCGGACAAGGACAAATACACCGCCCGCAGTTTTCTGGAGGATGCGGATGGATACTTCATCCGCGTCAAGGCCGGGGCCAAGGTGGAGATGCCGGTTCAGACCTGCATGCTCATCGGCTCAGACAAGAAGGCCCAAGAGGTGCACAACATCATCGTGGTGGAGGAGGGTGCCTCTTTGGACATCCTCACCGGTTGCTCCACGGGCAAGCATGCCGACGAATCCCTGCACCTGGGGATGTCGGAGATCTACATCAAGGACGGTGGGAAGCTCACATTCTCCATGATCCACAGCTGGGGGAAGAAGACCGGGGTCCGTCCCCGCACCGCCATACAGATGGGGGCCAACGCTCAATTCGTGAACAATTACGTTCTTCTCCGCCCAGTGGATTCCATCCAAAGCTACCCGGTGGCCTATGTGAACGGTGAGAACTCGTCCGTGAAGTTCAACAGCATCTGCGTCTCCCACCCTGGGTCGGAGATCGACATGGGATCGATGGCGGTCCTGAACGCCCCGGGCACCGGGGCGGAGATCGTCTCCCGCAGCATAACCATGGGCGGCAAGATGATCGCCCGTGGCCGACTGGTTGGGAACGCCCCCCGTGTCAAGGCTCACCTGGAGTGCCGCAGCCTCATCATGAAGGAACAGGGCATAACCCTGGCCATCCCAGAGCTGGAGGCCTCCGTCCCGGATGTGGAGATGACGCATGAGGCGGCAGTGGGCAAGATCGCCCGTGAACAGGTGGAGTACCTTATGGCCAGAGGCTTGAGCGAGGACGATGCCGTGGGCATGATAGTCCGAGGCTTCCTGGAGGGCGGCATCAAGGGTCTCCCGGATGCCTTGAAGCAGGAGATCGACGAGGCCATGAGCTCCGCCAACCTAGGCAATTAAACGTTTTGAATGGTCTCGATGATGTGGATGATGTTGCCGTCATCGTCCATTATCACCGAGACCAAACCATCCTTACCCCTCATGGGGGGCTGCAATATCTCCACCGGCATGTCCGCCAGCCTCTTCTGCACATCGTATATGCTGGGCGTGGATAGGTAAAGGCCTTGGTCCCCACCGCCCCTATCGCTCCTCTTCAAGACTAGCCGTTGCAGCCCACAGGCCAAGATGGTCCAGTCCGCTTCCCGGTCCAGCACCGTCAGGTTCAGGACCTCCTCGTAGAACTCTGTGGCCCTTTCCAGGTCCGTCACCGGTATGGATACCATGGCGATGCCGCTGATGCGCACCGCCTCAGGGTGGTCGTAATCCCCTCCCATCGGATCTCCTAAAGGCATGGGTAGGGCATGCACTTCCTGGCATAAATCCACTGCCTGAAAACGGCCTTCCTCCATCAGAACTATAAAAAACTGATGGCAAAGATAAAGAGGATGCTTCCTATACGGTGTTAACAGGAGAGTTCACATGGCAGACAAGGGTAAACCGATGATCTCAGAGAAGGATTTCAAGCTCAACGAGAGCCTTTCACACATCAAACACGTCATCATAGTCATGAGCGGCAAGGGAGGCGTGGGCAAGAGCACCCTATCCGTGAACCTGGCCATGGGATTGGCCATGAGCGGCGCCCAGACCGGCATCATGGATATCGACATCCATGGCCCGAACATCCCCAAGATGCTGCATATCGAGGACGAGCACATCATCGGCGTGGAGGACGGCCTTATGCCTGTGGAGGTCCCGCCTCGTCTGAAGGTCATGTCCATGGCCTTCCTGCTTCCGGACAAGGATTCCCCAGTGGTTTGGAGGGGCCCGGTCAAGATGGGTGCCATAAGGCAGTTCATCGAGGATGTGAAGTGGGGCGACTTGGATTATTTGGTCGTGGACCTTCCTCCTGGGACCGGTGACGAGCCGTTATCCATCGTGCAGCTCATACCCAAGGCCGATGGTGCCATCATCATCACCACGCCTCAGGACGTCTCCCTGCTGGACAGCCGCAAGACCGTGACCTTCGCCCGGCAGGCGGAGATTCCGGTCCTGGGCATCGTGGAGAATATGAGCGGCATGGTCTGTCCCCACTGCAACCAGGTGGTGGACGTCTTCAAGAGCGGTGGAGGGGAGAGGACGGCCGCTGACATGGGAGTGGATTTCCTGGGACGGGTCCCGATGGAGCCCGAAGTGGTGGTCAGCGGTGACGACGGACGGCCTGTGGTGATGTCCCGTCCGGACTCCGAGGCCGCAAGAGCATTCATGCGCATAGTGGATGCGGTGCGCAAGAAAGTAGAGAAGAGTTGAATCGAAACCTTTTCATCCATCCCCTTTCATTGTTCTGGCATGAAGATCGGAATCGTTGTTGAGGGCGAGGACCTGCAATCCTACGTGGCGGAGGACTTCGGTCGGGCGCCATTCTTCTTGATTGTGGACTCTGAGACCATGGATTACCATGTGGTGAGGAATGAACACCAGGATGCGGCGGAGGGAGTGGGGATGCTGGTGGCCGACGCCATCGCCGGCTTGGGACTGGATGCGGTCATCGTCGGCGGCATTGGACATCACGGTTACGATATCCTGACCAAGGCTGGCCTGAAGGTCTCCTTCGATGAGGAGGGGACCGCGGAAGAGGCTCTGAAAAACTTCCTGAGGCGTCTGGAGTTCCAGAGCCGATTCCAATGAAATTGAGAAAAAAAAAGAAGATGGAGGGGCCGCCCTCATCCTTTCTTCTTGGTTTTGGCGGAGGTGTAGTCCTTCTCCAAGGAGACCAGGGGGTTGGGGCCCAGCTTCTTCAGTTCGGAGATGAAGTCGTTCACCACCTGTGCGTAGTGCTCTGGGTCCTCAGGATCCACCCACTCCACATGGAAACGGTTGTCGTGCAGGCCCAGCTGTGACATCAGCAGCTTGATGAGCTTCATGCGGGACATGGTGCGGATGTTTCCGCTCTCGAAATGGCAGGCATGCGGCTTGCCCCCCAAGAGCAACACCCCATCGGCGCCCTTAGTGATGGCCTTTAGGATCCAATCCGGATCCGCCCTTCCGGAACAAAGGGTACGGATGCTCCGGAAGTGAGGGTCGATGGGGATCCTCTTGCTCCCGGCACCGTCAGCGGCCGGGTAGGCGCACCAATGACAACTCAGAACCAATGCGTTCACGGCATCCGGTCGCATGCGCTCGATGAATGCATCCACCTGGGCGACCATCTCGCGGTTGGAATACACTGTCATGTCGATGGCGTCCACAGGGCAGGATGTGACGCAGACGCCACAGCCCCAACATTTCTCCTTGTCCACCAAGGACACCTCGGATACCCGGCCATGCTTATCGGGGACCATAGTTATGGCGTCCTTGTCGCAGACGGTGTAACAGATATGGCAACCGTTGCATCTATGGTCATCCACCACAGCGTAGACCTTGTCGGCCGGCCTGGTGGCTTTGGACTTGGCGATAGCCATGGCGAACTGGTCAGCGAGCTTGATCTGCATCTCCTCCGGCTCGTCCAGATGTATGAATGCAATCTGCTCCCTGATGTTCACACTGTCCACCATGTAACGGTTCACACCCACCTCTCCCGCCGCATCCCGGAACTCCTCCAGGTGCTTGTTGGGACTGCACATGCCAAGGATGATACGGTCGATCTGATTGTCCGTTATGGCTTTCTTGAACTCCTGCATCGATTCCAGAGAGCACAGATGGTCGTGCTCCTCCACCAACACGATGTCTTCGTATCCCTGCAGGAAATCGCGCAAACGGGCGAAGTCCAGCATATCGCAGGACCCTTTGTCATGACATCGGCACAAGAAAACTCCAATACGGACTGCTTCAGAACTCATATCTTTTCACCTCGATGGGAAAATGTTTCTGGAAATGGTTTTAGGAGAGGTTCAGGCCTTCCAGAGGCCATGCAGGTTGCAGTACTCCCTGGCAGTGACCTTGGAGGCATCGCTGCGGAAGAAGGCTTTGGGCTCGTCCCCTGCCTTGAGGTACTTCCGTTGCATCTTCCCGTCCTCTTCGAAGATCTCCACCATCACAATATGGTGCTCGACCTCCATGGGATGAGGGACGCTGCCGACCTTCACCATGAAGCCGCCATCCACCTTCTCCACAACCGGCACGTGTTTCTCCATGCCTTTGTCCTCGGTCCTCTCCTTCTGATGGACCATGGGCATTCCGCAACAGTACAACACTCCTTTGGCTCCGACAATCATATCGACGACGTTGCCGCAGGTCTCACAGACATACACTTCGTTCCTCACAGGCATAATATTACCTCGCATTCAGCGGTAACCCAGTGCTAGATCGGGAAGATTGATGTAACCCCGTTAAGCATGTAAGCCATCCAATTGCCATGTATTAAAATTTGGCATGCCAACGAGGAAATAGATTAAATCCCGGTAAACACTCTGGGCGGATGATGAGCGCCCGTATGCTGATAGTCAACGGAAGTCCGCGTAAAGACGGCAGCACCGCCACCCTCTTGGAGGAAGCGGGGAGACTGGCAGAGGAAGCGGGTTACAGCCCTCAGAGATTGGACCTCATCGATATGAACATCCTCCCTTGCCACGGATGCCTACGATGTAAGGAGACCGGCCAATGTGTTCTGGATGACGACATGGCCAAGGTCTACGGGATGATCGAGGATGCGGACTTCGTCCTTATGGGCAGTCCGGTCTATTTCGGCGACAGCACCGGGCTGTTCAAGACCTTCTTCGACCGATGGTACGCCCTCCTGTCTTTCTCAGAACGTAAAGGTGTCCTGTATGAATCCCGGATGCAGACGGACAAGAAAATGGCTTTCGTCTTCCCATGTGGAAACATCGAAGGTCATATCCTCTACCATGGACTGTCCATCCGATACACCAGCAACATCTGCAACCTATTCGGCCTGCTGGATGTGAGCTCCACCATCGTCCCTCGTAAGAAGAACGAGAGCGACATCATGAAATCCAACCAAGCCCAGGAGTTCCTGACCACATTCCGAAGCCAGTTGTGAGGGTAGATGGACTATACCGATTTCCGGCTCCTCCCTATGCTGCCTCTTCATAAGAGAGGCGTCCTTTCTGGGAACACCGCAAGAGTCTCCTCGGTCACATGGGAGGATCGACGCGGTTTCATTTATGACGATCTGTCTTGGGATTTTAGTCTATATTCCAAATGGCTGAAAGGTCAACTGGCTCGTGGCACTCCTTGGCTCATGGCCGATTGGGCCGATGTGCAGAAGGGGCCGGACTATGGCATCATAAAAGACACTAGGATCAGGGGTGTGGAAAGGTGGTTCGATTCCAACGTTCGTTCATTGGATGATGTGTTCGACACCTTGTCCTTGGATGTGGATCGCCTGATGGTCTCAACACTCTCATTGCATAGCTGGGATGTCCTGGAGGAAGCACACGAGATCTCCGATTCCTGTACGCCGATGCTTATGTTCGATGGTCGTAAGGTCCTCTTAAAAGAAAAGAAGATAGGAGTGGCCGAGGCCCTGAGGAAAGTGGATGATATGGGTTTCCCAGAACTTGTGCTCATGGACCTCTCATCTCTAGGTCACAGGGTGAGGCCAGGGAACCTTGTTTTCAAGGACCTGCCCTCCTCAACGGCCCAGGTCATTCCAGCCGGAGGGATAACCGAGAAAGACATCCCTTACCTAATGGATTGGGGATTCGACACCGCCATCCGTGATGTGCAAATCCCGCCCATGGCTCCAGCGGGAGATATGCCGTGGCATAGCGAGGCCCCGACAACCAGCCGAAGCAGCATACCTCGTGTTACTGGACATCCTTCTATGGACTTGGAAGGCCTCTGATCATCTTTCCTAACGTTTCCCCGAAAGAGGCTGCCTGTTGCAAAGCATTGGAGGATGATGCCACATCGTCTTGCTCATCATAACCGGCCAAGGACAAGTCCCCCGCCCATTGCACCGGGATGCTGTTCAAGAATGAACGGGAAATTGACACTGTGTTCCGAAAATTGGCCTTCTCCTGTCCCGCCACCATGATCAAAGCCCCCCACCGGCCTCCGTGGTCCAAGGACCTTCGGGACCACAGGCATTGACAACGGTCTATGGCCTGCTTCAACAATGAAGATGGGCCAGAGAAGTAGATGGGTGTGGCTAGAAGCAATAAGTCGGCAGTAAGGATGGCTTCATAGATGTCATCCATGCCGTCATTCAGTATACATATGCCTCCGTTACCCGCACAGGTGTTGCACGATCGGCAATGAGACACGGTTAAATCGCAAAGATGGAACCTGGAAACATTGTCCCCTGGTTGCAGAAGGGCAGTTAACACAGCCTCTGCTGCCGCCTCACTGTTTCCATGTCGCCGACCGCTACCGAAGATGACCGCCACTTCAATACTCATCATCCTCCTCGAGGTTCTCCATGATCCTATCCTTCAGTTGCTTGAAGTATTGATAGGATTTGACCACATAATCCAAGGCTCCGGATCTAAGGGCTTCGAAACTCAGCTCCGGATCGGTCTCGGCAGTCACAAGGATCATCTTCTGCTTGGGTTTGGATGAATGGATCTCCTTCATGAGGTCCATCCCGTTGCCGTCTGGAAGATAGTAATCGATTGTAATGATCTCGAAATCGTTCTTCCTCACCTTTTCCAGAGCTTCCTTGTAGCTCATGGCGGTGTCAATGTCGAAAAGGGTATCTGGTAGGTACTGCAACATGAGCTCCAAATGATTGGGATTATCCTCGATCACTAGGATCTTGTATCGCTCTTCCTTCATCTACCCTCTCTAATAATAAGGTTATAACACCATTATATTGATTCTGATTAATTGAATGATACTACCACTCATCCGTTCTAATCTGCCTCTCTACAGGTTTTTGAAGATGAATTGCGGTTTGAGTAATCATATATAAGAATATTCATAATCACATAACATATCATGGAATATAACTTTGTTAAGAATTCAATGAATTAAAAGTATGTTTATGG
>JAQUUA010000139.1 GCA_028694055.1 Candidatus Methanomethylophilaceae archaeon
GTGGCCGCCTCCCTCATCATCCTGGGTGAGAAGGAACAGGCGGACGCTCTATTGCAGAAGTTCGCATGGGGTGAGGAGTTCCTCCGTCTCAACGGAGAGCTCTTGGAGCGTTATTCCCAAGCTGCCGACAGCAGCGAGGTGGTGCGCATACAGGAAGAGTACCTTGTTTGAATTCGATATCATTATCAATCGCCTACGCTTCTCATTTCCCCGCATAGAGGATGTGATGACCGTTGTCCATGAACTACACTGAAGCCGATCTGGTGGCCAAGTGGGAGGATTTCTTCTCCTCCAGCGCCTACAAGCTGGAGATTTTGATCATCGCCGACGGGTATCCGGACCGTAAGAGCCTGAACATCGACTACAGCGATCTGGACAGCTACGACCCGGACATGGCCATGCACATAATGGACCATCCTGACCTCTCCCTCGCCCTCGGGAAGAAGGCCGTTAGGAACCTCATGCCTCCCGGCAAGGAGGGTTATGACGTCAACATCCGTATCCGTGGCCTTCCTCGGGACTCCCGGGTGGAGATACGCAACCTGAGGTCCAAACACCTGGGCAAGCTCATCGCCGTGGAGGGCCTGGTGCGCAAAGCCACCGAAGTCCGTCCCCGCATGGTGAAAGGACTGTTCCGCTGCGCCCGCTGCGATGCCGAGATCTGGGAGGACCAGACCGGCATGATGTACAAGGAACCGATGATGTGCACCAACCCGGAGGGCAGCTGCAACAAGACCGCCACCAAGTTCATCCTGGACCAGGAGAACAGCCTGTTCATCGACACTCAAAAAATCGAGATCCAGGAGAGCCCGGAAGGCCTGCGCGGCGGTGCCCAGCCGGAACGTCTCACAGGCTTCCTGGAGGACGACATCGCCGGCCAGATATCTCCCGGCAACCGCCTCACGCTCAACGGCATCCTCCGCTCCCTGCAGAAGGGGGGACGGGAGAAGTCCACCCTCTTCGAGATCCACATGGACGTCCATTCCATGGAGTTCGCCCAGCACGAGTACGATGAGATCCAGATCACGGAGGAGGACGAGCAGATGATCATCCAGGCCTCCAAGGACCCGGAGCTCTTCAACAACATCGTCAAATCCGTGTCACCAACCATCTACGGTCTGGAGAACGAGAAGGAGGCCATCGCCCTGCAGCTCTTCGGCGGTTCACATAAGGACATGGACGACGGCACGAAGATCAGAGGCGACATCCATATCCTATTGATAGGAGACCCGGGAGTGGCGAAGTGCGTGTCCGCCGACACCAAGGTCTCCCTGTGGGGCGGCGGCGAGGCCGTAATCGGTGACCTGGTGGACCGGACCTTGGCGGACGGGACGCCGTTGCCCGTGGACGACGGCGTCTATGCTGACGCCGACGTGGACATAGTCACCCTGGACCGCGACGGCTCTCTATGCCGCGGCAAGGCGGTGCGGGTGTGGAAGAGGGAGGCCCCCTCGCACATGTACCGTCTGGTCACGGAGTCTGGGAAGGACATCACCGTCACACCCACCCACCCACTGCTCAGCCCCGAAGGACGCTGGCGCCGGGCCCGGGACGTACGGGTCGGAGATAGAATTGCCGTGGTCCAGGAATCCCGGTTGCATTGGGAGGACGTCATGATCAAAGAGGAGCGGGAACCGCAAGCGCACGTCTATGACTTGGAGGTGGAGGGCACCCACAACTTCGTCAGCAACGGCGTGGTGTCCCACAACAGCCAATTGCTGCGTTACATGAGCAACCTCGCCCCCCGGGGCATCTATGCCTCCGGGAAATCGGCGTCCGCTGCCGGCCTATGCGTCGCCCCGGACACCATGATAGTAACTGACAAAGGAGAGATGCCCATCGCCGATTTCGTGGAGCCTCGCCTCCAGGACCCGGTGGAGGTGGAGCCCGGCGTATGGCGCCAAGAAGTCTCCGGGGACATGGTCCTCTCCCTGTCCACGCAGACCGTCCGCAGTCCCAAGGTCTCGGCGGTCTGGAAGATAAAGACCCCTTCATTTCTTGTGGAGATCGTCACCGACCAGGGTGCTAGGCTGGTGCTAACGGGGGAGACCCAGATCATGGCCAAGAAGGAGGCCTGCATCGATTGGCACCGAGCCCAGGACCTGGAAGTGGGCGACCAAGCCATCATGTACAACCCCAAGGGGCCATCGCTTTTCCCCATGTGCTGGGGCACGCTGTCACAAGTGAACCGACTGGAGGACGACCTGCCGCCATTCGTCTACGACCTCACCGTGGAGCATGAGCACTCCTTCCTGGGGAACGGTTTCAATGTGCACAACACCGCTGCGGCGGTGAAGGACGATTTCGGTGACGGCCGTTGGACCCTGGAGGCCGGCGCCCTGGTGCTGGCGGACAAAGGCCTGGCCTGCATCGACGAGTTGGACAAGATGTCCACCCAGGACCGTTCCTCCCTGCATGAGGCCATGGAGTCCCAGAAGATCTCGGTCGCCAAGGCCGGGATTACCGCTACCTTGCAGTGCCGTTGCTCCCTGCTGGCGGCTGCCAACCCCAAGTACGGCCGTTTCGAGGAGTACACCAGCATCGCAGAGCAGATCGAGCTGCCCCCGGCCCTGATGTCCCGTTTCGACCTCATCTTCGTGCTCACCGACCATCCAGAGAGGAACCGGGACAAGGAGATCACCCAACACATCCTCAAGGCCCACCGCCGTGGCCAAGCCCGGCGCTATCAAGGAGGAGAGGAGATGGACAAGGAGCTGGCGAAGATATTGGAGGAGACGGTGGACATCTGTCCCATCTATGACATCGAGTTCCTGCGCAAGTATGCCGCCTACTCCAAACGCAACATCCCCGTGCTGTCGCCGGATGCCGTGAAGATCATCGAGGACTACTATCTGGACATCCGTCGGCTTGGTGAGGGGGAGAA
>JAQUUA010000140.1 GCA_028694055.1 Candidatus Methanomethylophilaceae archaeon
GGAGGAGGAGAAGAGGCTGTCCGCGGCCATGGGGGTGCGCCAGACCGTGAACTCCCGGGACTTCGCCCGTTCCCTCGTCCGTCCTGTGCGCTATGACGCCATCATCGCCAAGGCCGAGGCCATGCTCCGGGACAACGACCTGGAGGAGCATGGGTTGACCGTCCTGGACGCCTATCCCATGCCCGTTCTGGAGCGGGCGCCCATCCCCGTCCCCACTCCGGGCAGGCACCGCGGCCCCGTGCTTGGAGTCAAAGGCCGTTTCCTGGCCTACCGGGACCAGACCGGGCAGCCCAAGCTCCTGGACCTCTCGGATGTGGTTTCGCGTTATCTAGGGACCACCCCCAGCCGCTGCGGTCAGACCACCCTCTTTTGAAAACGATATTAAGGTTAAACGGCATTGCCCTGGAAAGGATGGGTGTCAATATGAGTGAGATCTTGCGTCCGGATCAGGTGCAGGAGAGGTACGGCAGGATGTTCTGCAACGGCTTCTTCACCATCGTGGATGAGCGGAACGGCATCGCCCAGGTGGTGGAGAAATGCATCGCCCGCGGCCCAGTGGAGTGGGACGCCGTCAACCGGAAGAGGGCGGGCGGCGTCATCACCGATGTGCGCGTGGACGGGCATACCCTGATAATGGACGCCGTCATCGGCGAGAAGCCCCTGCGATTCGGGCCTGTCTCCGCGGAGCTGGGCGGCCAAGGCATGAGCGCCCTCCTGGTGGAAGGTGACCGTGTGCGCACACGTTGGGAAGGGCTCGCCGGCGCCACCGTGGGCATCGGTGCCTGCATACCGCAGTCCAAGGACGTCATCGAGACCATCTACCCGGACGGTTTCCGCATGGGAGGGGCGCACCGGGCCAGCGTGGAGATCGTCACGGCCAAGAAAGTGCGGGTGATAATCGGCGCTGACGATACCGACACCAAGGAGAAGGGGGCCTCCTGGTCCATGATGATGAAGCTGGGCCAAGACTGCCCGGTGGGCCGTTTCCTGGACCACAAGATCGTGCAGCTCAACCCCAAGGCCCCCAACAAGACCACCAACTGCTGCTCCACGGCGGTTTCCTTCGCAGTCAAGGAATCGGAGATACCGGAGCTGGTGGCCTTCGCCAAGGACTACCTGGCTGAGAACACCTATTCCGAGGACACCGTCATGACCGTGTTCTCCGGACTGAAGATACCTTCCGATCTGGAAGAGTTCGGATGGAAGTGCAAGCACATCCTCTTCGATGTGCAGGACGCCATCGACGTGGCATCCCGCAATGGTGTGGAGATCATCGAGGTCACCGGCGACAAGGGCACCATCGGTGCCGTGGCCGCCATCGGTTGCTTCGACATGGGACTCAAGGCCGCCGGCCTTCCCGAGGACGTCCTCTGAGGTTCAGATGCCACTACAGAAAGAAATCTCCAAGATCGTCTCCAACACCGCCTACAACGCCTACGAGGCCAAGCTGGAGAAGGAGGTCTTCGAGGATGAGATGCCCAAGCATCTGGCCATCATAATGGACGGCAACCGGCGCTTCGCCCGGGAGATGGGCATGGAGACTGGTTCCGGCCATGTGCAGGGCAAGCAGAAGCTGGAGGAGGTCATCGAATGGTGCCACAAGGCCGGTATCCGCATCCTCACGGTGTATGCGTTCTCCACGGAGAACTTCTCCCGCAGCGAGGACGAGGTGGAGCTCCTGATGGAGATGTTCGAGGAGAACTTCCGTGCCCTGGGAGACGATGAGAGGGTGCACAAGAACCACATCCGGGTGAAGGTCCTGGGCGACCGGGAGCTGCTGCCGGACGGGGTCAAGGAAGCCATCGATTATGTGGAAGGCCGCACCCGGGAATACGACCAGTACTACTACAACATCGCCATCGCCTACGGGGGTCGCCAGGAGATAGTCTACGCCCTGAAGCAGGTGGCCGCCAAGGTCAAGGCGGGGGAGTTGGAGGTGGACGACATCGATGAGAAGGTCATATCCCAGCACATGTACACCTCGCACGTACCGGATCCAGACCTGGTGCTGCGCACCTCCGGCGAGGTGAGGATATCCAACTTCCTGCTCTGGCAGATGGCCTACTCGGAGCTGTACTTCACGGACATCTACTGGCCCGGCTTCCGTTACATCGACTTCCTGCGGGCTGTGCGCTCCTATCAGCAGCGCCGTCGCCGCTACGGCAAATGAGCCTCTGGGAATCCTTTAAGTAGATTCTTCCGTTAACTGAGCCCCGGAGGCGCGCCTTTTGGCTAGGTCAGACATCATATTCCTGCACGCTCCCAGCGTCTACGACTTCCGCAAGAAGCCCATATTCTACGGCCCCGTCAGCGATGTGGTGCCCTCGTCCCCGGTGTTCGAGATGTACCCCATCGGCTTCATGACCCTCTCCAGCCACCTGGAGAGGGCCGGGTACCGTACCCGCATCGCCAACCTGGCGGTGCAGATGCTGGCCGACCCAGATTTCGATGCCGAGAGGAAGATCGAGAGGCTGGAGGCCGACGTCTACGGCATCGACCTGCATTGGATGCCCCACGCCCATGGCGCCATCGAGGTGGCCAAGCTGGTGAAGAAGCACCATCCCGACGCCAAGGTGGAGATGGGTGGCTTCTCGGCATCCTACTACCACGAGGAACTCATCCGCTATCCGGAGGTGGACCTGGTGATGCGCGGGGACTCCACGGAGCTGCCCACGGTGCAGATGATGGACGTCCTCAGCAAGGGAGGCGATCTCTCCGAAGTGCCCAACCTGACCTGGAAGGACGATTCCGGGAAGGTGCATGTCAACGACCTCAGCCATGTCCCCGAGGCCTTGGATTGGCTGGAGTTCGACTACGGCCCCATGATCAAGAACACCCTGCGGCACGGGGCCATCAAAGCCGCCCTGCCATGGCTGGG
>JAQUUA010000141.1 GCA_028694055.1 Candidatus Methanomethylophilaceae archaeon
AATTCCTGTCGGAAGGTGGGTAATACGAATGGCGCTTTCGGTCTTATTGACATTTTGTCCGCCTGCGCCGCCGCTTCGATAAGTATCAATCTTTAAATCATTTTCATTTATTTCAATGTTTATTTCATTATCGAATTCCGGCACGACATTAACAGAGGCAAACGAGGTGTGACGTCTGGAGTTTGAATCAAATGGTGAAATTCTAACAAGACGATGAACGCCCTTTTCGCCTTTTAACAAGCCATAGATATTTTTGCCACGAATGGTAATCGTCACGGTTTTGATGCCGGCTTCTTCTCCGGCTTGATAGTCGATAACTTGCATTTTATATCGATGTTTCTCGGCCCATCTTACGTACATTCGATATAACATATCGGCCCAATCATGCGATTCAGTGCCGCCAGCACCAGGATGAATAGTCACAATCGCATTTAAACGATCAAATTTACCTGTAAAATAGAGTTCGGAGCGAAGGCCTTTTACATCTTGGGAGAGTTCATTAATCATTTCTTCAATGAGTAAAACCATATCCTCATCGCCACCGCTTGTAACTTCAATAAGTTCTTTTAAGTCAGCATGGTTTTTGGTTATCTTTTGATAAGAATCATAAATTTCTTTGACTTTGTTATATTCGTTAACAATATTAACAGCCCGTTTTTGGTCATTCCAAAAATCAGACTCGTTTTGAATGGCTTCTAACTCTTTGTTTTTTGCTTCTAAACTAGCGAGGTCAAAGAGAATCACCGAGCCGGTAAACCGCTTTAGTTAATTCACTAAAAACGAAAATCAGTTCTTGGAGCTCTTTCATTATTCCTTTTCCTTTACCGATGTTGGTTCCTGAGGAGCATCAATGACTTTGTCATCGTCTTTTGGAACTTCTTCCGGTTTCTTAATTTGGATAATTGCATTTAATAATTTTAAGCAAACATCTGCTGACACCCTATCAAGCATATCGCGGAATAAGGCATGACCTTCATTAACATAATCCTGTAGGGGGTTTGTATTAGCATACGAGCGCAAGTAAATGCCTTCGCGTAAACGCGACATAGTATCGATGTGCCGTGTCCAGTTTTGGTCCATTGTTTGAAGTGCGATTTGACGTTCAACTTGGTTGGCTATTTCTTCGCCCCATTCTTTACGCTTGGCTAAATAACGATCATAGAGCGTATCACCTAAATCTTGTCCCGCTTCATCAGCTGGGGCTTCATCATAGGCATTAGCTCTAAATGTTCCTTCGCCCATATACCGTGGTTCGACAATCTTACGAAGGTTGTCTCCATTAATCGTGCCATCCCGTGAGTCGACTGAAATAGCTTTTCTAGCAAGAAATAATCCGGTTGTTTGAAAGAAATCATAGATTAAATCGTTAATGTTATCTGCAAAAAGAATTGAATCGCGCTTTTCGTAAATAGCGGTTCTTTGCTTTGCAATAACATCATCATAATCAAGTAAGTTTTTACGAATATCGAAGTTTTTTCCTTCGATTTGCTTTTGGGCACTAGTGATAAAGTTAGAAAATAGACGGCTTTCTAAAGCTTCAGTTCCTAGTGTTTCAATTCGCTTTTGAACGTTATCGGCTCCAAAACGACGCATTAATTCATCGTCAAATGAGACATAGAAACGTGAAAATCCTGGATCGCCTTGACGACCGCTACGACCACGAAGTTGATTGTCAATACGGCGAGCTTCATGTCGCTCGGTGCCTAGCACGGCTAATCCGCCGATGGCTCGAACTTCATCGTCAATTTTAATGTCGGTGCCACGGCCCGCCATGTTTGTCGCAAGCGTAATCGCGCCTTTTTTACCGGCAAGCGCAATAATCTCTGCTTCGCGAGCGTGATTCTTGGCATTCAACACTTCGTGCGGTAATCCCGCTTGTGCTAATAAACGACTCACTTCTTCAGACGATTCTACGGAAACGGTACCAATAAGGATTGGCTGACCTTTTTCGTGACGTTCTCTTGCTTCTTCGATAAGTGCAACTAGCTTCGCTGGTTTATGAGCATAAATATAATCAGTGGCATCATCACGAACAACCGGGCGATTTGTTGGAATTGCTACAACGCGCATATTATAAATTTTTCTAAATTCTTCTTCTTCGGTTTTGGCCGTTCCGGTCATACCAGATAGTTTTTTGAAAAGACGGAAAAAGTTTTGATAAGTGATTGTCGCAAGCGTTATCGTTTCCTGTTTAATCTCGACGTTTTCTTTTGCTTGAATAGCTTGTTGCAAACCATCTGAATACTCGCGGCCTTTTAGAATACGACCAGTAAACTGGTCAATCAACTGAATTTGATTTTCGCCATCGACCAAATATTCAACATCGCGAGCCATAATATAATTAGCTTTCAAGGCTTGAACAATCCGATGAACGAGGTCCTGATGTTCAGGATCATATAGGTTGCGAATTCCAAACATTCGTTCGGCACGAGAGTTACCATCTTCAGTTAAGCTACATGTTTTTGTTTTAATGTCGACTTCGAAGTCTCGTTCCTTTTTAAGTGTTTTAACAAATCGATCGGCAACCGTATATTGCGAGGCACTCGCCTTCGCACCACCAGAAATAATTAATGGGGTTCGGCTTTCATCAATTAAAATTGAGTCGGCTTCGTCAATGACAGCAAAGTTAAGACCCCGCAAGACACGAGATTTGGCATTTTGCGCCATATTATCACGCAAATAATCAAAACCCAGTTCAGAGTTTGTTGTATACGTTATGTCGCAGTGATGGGCCTCTTTTTTTTCAGTGTTTGTTTTATCGCGAATATTAACGCCGACGGTAAGACCTAAGAAACGATATATTTGTCCCATCCAGTCCGCATCGCGCTGAGCTAAGTA
>JAQUUA010000142.1 GCA_028694055.1 Candidatus Methanomethylophilaceae archaeon
GTTTTGCCAAACACATTTACATGTGCCGATGTTGGAGTTAATAGTGTTATACTTAGCGTTACAGATTTAAATGGAAATACGGGTACCTGCTCTGGCACAGTTACAATCGTGGATAATACACCACCAGTAGCTGTTTGCAAGGATATTTATGTACCCTTGAATTTTATGGGCTATGCAGATATTACTGCTGCAGATATTGACAATGGCTCCTCCGACGCATGTGGCATATCATCCATGACTGTTACACCAAGTCATTTTACTTGCGCCAATATAGGCAATAATAATGTAACACTTACTGTAACAGATAATAATGGCAATGTGTCAACATGCATTGCTGTTGTTACTTTTGACGATGTTACTCCACCTTTGTCATTCTGTAAAGATATTACCATTCAGCTTGACTCAACCGGAAACGCAGATATCACAGGGTTCATGCTTGACAATGGCTCCTACGATATGTGCGGTATTTCAACTTATGTTCCGAATATCACTCATTTTACCTGTTCACATATTGGCGATAACACAGTCATACTTACGGTTACAGACTTTGGAGGGAATCAGGCATACTGTATGTCAACTGTAACTGTTGAAGATTATATCCCCCCTGTTGCTGTCTGTAAAAATATTACAGTACCCCTTGACATTTCAGGATTTACTGTCATTACAGCCAGCCAGGTAAATGACAATTCATATGATGCTTGCGGAATCCATTCACTTACTGTATCTCCACAATACTTCACGTGCTCTGAAGTTGGAGAAAATAATGTTACATTGACTGTTACAGATGTTAACGGAAATGTTTCTTCCTGCACGGCTATTGTTACTGTTGAAGATATTACACCTCCAGAAGCTTTTTGTCAAAACCTTACTATGCTTCTTGATGCTACTGGAAATCTGACAATTACAGCATCACAGGTCGATGTGGGTTCTTTTGATGAATGCGGCATAGATAATATGGAAGTGTCTCCTACTCAGTTTTCATGCGATAATGTTGGTGCAAATACTATTACTTTGACAGTAACAGACATGAGCGGTAACTCTTCCACTTGTAATGCAACCCTTACGGTTCTTGACCTCACACCTCCGGTAGTTAACTGCCAGAATATTACATTAGAACTTGATTCAACAGGCAATGCCACAATAACTGCAGCAGATATTACTACAGGCTCATCTGATGCTTGTGGAGTAGCTTCCATGATTGTTACTCCAAACACTTTTACTTGCGCAAATGTTGGGACAAACAATGTACTACTTTCTGTAACCGATGAAAATGGGAATATTTCGACATGCCAGTCTATTGTTACTGTGGAAGACAATATGCTTCCCGCAGCTCTGTGTAATAACATCACTGTGGAACTGGATGAATACGGCAGCGCAACCATCACCGAAGATCAAATAAACAACGGAAGTTATGATAATTGCGGCATTGCTTCCATCGTTCTTGATGATTACGATTTTAACTGTTATGATATTGAACTCACACAACCTAATGACTTTGCACTGAATTTTGATGGTATCGACGATTATTTGCAAAGCGGAACAACAAACGCCATCAAAGTATTGCCACTAACGATTGAAGCATGGGTGAAACCTGAAATTCGTTCAGAAATAACTAATTTGTATCCAAGCAATGTGATAAGCAATGACATTCCCGGGCAATATGGACACGGCTTTGGTGCCAATATCAATTCTCAGTTAAATCAAATCACCGTGGAATATGAAGACGGATTTATAACAATAAATAATGCAGGATTAATAGCAAATACATGGCAACATATTGCTGTTGTCTATACTCCCGGTAATGTAAAAACATATTTAAATGGTGTTCTGAAAGATAACACAAATTATATTCAGGCACCTTTGAATGGAGGAAACTATCTATGGGTTGGGAAATATAATGATGATAATTCTGTCTATGGAACAAGAAGGTTTTATAAAGGACAAATTGATGAATTAAGAGTATGGCAGAGAGGTTTAAGTCAGTCAGAAATTTTTGCCAATATGAATTTAACACTTACCGGTAATGAATCTGAACTCTCATTATACTACCCCATAGAGAATGGAAGCGGCACTGTTGTTACTGATGTTTTAGGTGGCGCAAGTTCAACTTTGGTTTCTATGGATGCGGCCATGGCATGGGTAAGCCCCGGTGCACCTGTTCAACAAGAACCCATCGCCAACAATACAGTCATGATGACAGTAACAGATGTTAATGGGAATGTTTCAACATGTGTATCTCAGATTACTGTTATTGATAATGTTGCTCCAATTGCATTATGCCAGAACATCACGGTTCAACTTGATGCAACCGGAAATGCTGAAATTACTCCATCACAAATAGATGATGGTTCAAGTGATGCCTGTGGCATAGCAAGCTTAACTGTTGAGCCAAGCGTTTTTACATGTGACAATGTAGGCCTAAACAATGTTATACTCACAGTTACTGATGTCAACGGGAATGTTTCAACCTGCACAGCTGAAGTAACAATAGAAGATAATATACCTCCTGTTGCCATCTGTCAAAATATTACTGTTGGATTGGATAATACCGGCCATGCAAGCATAACTGCAAATGATATTGACAATGGCTCAGGCGATGCCTGTGGCATTACAATGACTGTTTCTCCAAATACTTTCATCTGCGACAATGTAGGCGCCAATACAGTTACATTAACCGTAACTGACGCAAACAATAATATCAGCACATGCACTGCCCTGATTACAGTTGTTGACAACACCCCTCCTCAGGTTTTATGTCAGAACATCTCCATTTATCTCAATTCCTCTGGCCATGCAGCCATTATCCCGGAAGA
>JAQUUA010000143.1 GCA_028694055.1 Candidatus Methanomethylophilaceae archaeon
GGGCCCAGATAATTTCCCTGAACTGTATTGCTGTCGGAGGCCTCTATATAAACTCCTATTTCAATATTTCCGGAAATAATATTACGCTCGCCGACAGAAGTGCCACCAATAATGTTCTTATTACTGTTGCTTTTGAGTATAAGCCCGGTATGATTGCTTATAAAGTTATCCCCGTCTTTATTAGTGCCGATATAATTTCCTTTCACGCTATTTAAACGGGTACCGCTTCCATTCATCACAATGCCCGCCTGATAATTACCGGAAATAATATTTCTTGCGCCTGCGGTATTTCCTCCGATAGTAGTATTATTCGCCCCGGCCTGTATTATTCCGCTTGCATTAGGCAGGCTATCTGTTCCGTTGATATCAGTGCCTATGTAATTCCCTTTAATTTGATTCCCGGAAGAAGTTGTCCCATTGATAACAATCCCTGCCACCAAATTCCCCGATATAAGATTCAAGTCCTGTGTTGTTGTACCACCAATAACATTATTTTTAGAAGTATCAATAACAACACCATATTGGTTTGATAATTTTTTTAAACCTGTAAGGTCTGAACCTATTTTGTTTCCTTTAATATTATTACTGTTTGCTCCGGAAATTGCAATTCCATAATCAGTATTGCCAGAAATTAAACAGTTAAGAATATTATTTGCTGATGCTCCATTATTAATAATAACTCCAATGCTATTTGGTATTGCTAATGAACCATCAAAATTAGTTCCAATAAACATATCTCTTAAAGTCGAGTTGATACAGGTGCTGTTACTGAACACTACTGCATTAGCAAAACCATTAATTATTAGGGAACGAATGGTGCTGTTAGGCGATGCCAAAGCAAAACAAAAATAAAGTGAAGTATTGCTGTGTATTATTATTTCGGGACCATAAATATTTGAATCGCCCTGATTGATAGTTTGAGTATTTCCGTCAATAAAAATAAGCCCTCCGGTCATATCTGCCAAATATGGTAACAAGGAAATAAGTGTGATTGTCCATGTCCCGGTGGCACTGTTATATCCGGCATCGGTAGCAGGAATATTGAATGCAACTGTGTCGGCACCGGCATGACTGTTTGCATTGGTAATTGCTTCTCGCAGTGAACCGTTCCCGGAATTTAATGTATTTACTACTGTATAATTGTTGGAATATGCCTGGATAAATAATGTAAAAAAGAAAACTAATATTAAAAACTTACAGGGAGTGTGATACTTTTTCATGTTGCAATATTATTACAGTATACAGATATGAGATTTTTTATTAGTATTCGGGGTAATATTTAATTATAATTTCTTTAATCTGTTTTTCATTCAGGTAAATTTTTCTTTTTTTGTTTTTATATTTTTCAGATGCTTCTGAAAGATTCATAATATAATTTTCGTAATCATAAATTTGCCAGCCCAACCCATGTTTTATGGCTTCTAAATCAGTGGCAGCTTCAAGTTTTCTTCGGTATGGAATAAACATATACCCTAATCCTGTTCCTACCATACGACATAAGCTTTTATTAGTATAATCAAGTATATGTGCTAACTCATGCCCCAATATGCCCACTTTTTGGTTATAGCTGAGTTTGACAGGGAGTATTCCCTTAAAATTCTTTTTTATATTTGCATATATTCTGTACCCCCGTTTTTTTCTTTCTGCAAATAATTTCTTTGCGGGCCTGGCTGCCATACTGAAATTCATTTGTTTCAGTTTCATATCAATATGAATCTCTTTAAGCTCAGGATAATGGGAGATAGCAGTATAAAATGACAACTCAAATTCTTCAGGAATGTTTATGCAATTAGAAAATGACTTTTTCAGAGAATCAAGTAATGTAACATAATAAACGCTATCGCATTTTACAGGAATTACATTTTCCTGAGCTACTAATTTTACAAAGCAGAAAAAAAATACAAGGGTTATCCAATATTTACACTTACGGATTAAGTACACTCACTGAAATTTAATCAAATGCATTTATAACAGCAGGGACATTCAGCAATGCTTCCAGCTTTAGTTTCATCGCCTTGAGTGAGCCCTTTTTGGCAGCTTTTTTCGGATTCCAGAAACTGCCGCCGAAATTTTCACCGCTTGCTTTAACACTGCTTTCAGCAATTGTTTTTCCAGTATTATCAAATATTTCAAGGTGTAATAAGCAATGTAAACTGGCATTCATATAAGTATCGGTTTTCCATTCCAGAATGCTGATATAAATTGAACGTGCAGCTTCAGCTTTTTTAAGTTCATCAACAAATGCTTGTTTTGAAAGGCCTGAGCGAGTGGTAACAGGGATAGCTTTAACTCCTGCTTTTGAAAAAGCAGTTAAAATAATTTCCAGCATATCTTCAGCCAGAGGCTTCCCTGATTTAGTGGTAATATCATATGGAATGCCCACGCCCGAACGCATGCTGCCACAAAAAGTAGAAAGTTTTGAGGCATTTACAACATATGGTCTTTGTTCATGAACAGCTATTGCCACAGGGCTGCTGCTCTTAATCTGTGTTGAAATTACAACCTCGTGATACGGGTGTTTATTTCCAAATGCAAACATTTTATAATGTTTTGGTTTTAAGCTACTAAAATAGTAAATATTTCAACAAACACCTAACAGGTTTACATCATAAATTTTTCGTAATCATTTATAGTTAAAACCTGTTAGTTCTTAATTACCTATCCGGTAACTTTCACCCGTATTCCTTCGGAATGTGCCGAAAATTCGGGGGCATACATACATTGTATCGAGGTAATTCCGTTTGAAAAATCTCCTTTCTGGGCTACACGCA
>JAQUUA010000024.1 GCA_028694055.1 Candidatus Methanomethylophilaceae archaeon
CCAGCGGGACTCCTCCGCCTGCTCATTACGGATGATGCTTATAGGTCTTTCCTGGAATCGAAGAAGACACAGTCCTGGCCTATAGGACAAACAGCGATGCAGATGCCACAGGGAGCTATCCCTCGTTCTTTGAGATCCTGGCTACGTTTAGCGCACGCCTCTTTGTCGATGATGCCATGGGGATAATCAACACCACTGATGGCGTTCACCGGGCACCTCTTCACGCACAGCCCACAACTGTTGCAGACATTCTCCTTCTCCGGCATCTCGTAATTCAAATCGGCACGAGTGAGCACGGTCACGAAACGCACACGTGGACCATACTCCGGAGTCACCACGGTGTTGTTCAAACCGAAAGAGCCCAGACCGGCCATGACCGCGGCGTGACGATGTGAGAACATGACTTTGCCACCCTTACGCAGATAGTCCAAACTGGGATAGCCGTCACGAGGGACATACACGCTGGGGAGGCCTTCCTGGTTCAGGAATGTGGCCAGACGGTAGGCGCTCTGGTCCAGCAGGGCATTGACGGTCTTGTAGACCTCATTATACCATGCCGAAGGGGCATTGGATATGGCCGGCAGGGAGATGGGGATACCTAAGACGATGGCTGTCCTAGCACCAGGAAAGAGTGCTTCTGGCCGGAACTCAGTTGGTATATAGTGGTACTTCTCCTGCTCCCAACGGGATACTGGTGCGAAACCCACCATGGGCACATCCATGGACTGGCACTTCCTCTCAATCATCATGTGGATTGGATCCGAACCTTTCATGACCTTCACTCTCCTTGCTCCAGACAACGGACCATGCGGTCCATGAATGCCTGAAGTCTATCTTTGTCTATTCCAGCGAAGTATCCGGCGTTCATGTTCATCACCCCTTGGAAAGTGGACACCGTTATGCCGATAGTGGGAGGCTCGGAGCCGTTATAGGTGCCGAAAAGGCTTTCTATACCCAAGCTCCGCACCGTCTCCTCATCCACATCATACGGTCCCAGGTTGGAGATGAAGTATTGCGCTTCATCGGTACCGCAACCGCTTCGCATGGAGAGGACCATGTCTTCCATCTCAGTGACGGTTTTAATCCGGCTGAATTCCGCCAGGTTGGGGAGGCCTATGTAATCTTCCTTCATTCGGGCGTGACCTTTGGAAACCTCCTTCAATGCCTCTAGGAATGTGGCGGCATAAGGCAGTTCCAAACCATAATTGGACGATATGTTGGCTAAGGACGGGAAAGGGGGATTCATGTACCGTCGGTCGTCCACCGTGGATGACACCACACCTCCTTCCTCGCCTCCTCTCATTTCTAATAGCGCCATATAGAAGGAAGCTATGAGGAGGTCATGGATGGTGGCCCGGAAGGGTAATGACCTCCTTATGTCCAACATCTTTTCCACGGAGACCTCCCGCATGATTATCCGCCCATCCACCCTGCCCATGCGAGAATATAGGGAGGGCCAGCGACAATAGGGCCAATCCTCCTCATGACCAAGCATCCAATCATCAGGGATGGCATCCCATATGGGCATCTCCGATCGATTCGGAATATGGGAGGGAAAGCAGTCTGCTTTTCGACCGGCACAACGTTCTAAGGTGATCCGTGTCAATTCCTTCATTCCCTTCCCATCCAGGACGGAATGGTTGCATGACAATATCATATGGTCCATCTCTGGGCCATGGATCAGGGTTATCCTAATTTGTGGAGCGCTGTGGTCCGGCACTGGGCTATGGCAATATGGGAAAGGGTCTTCATCCTGGCTCCAGAACTCATGCACGTAATCCTCTGGATCAATTCCCTCCTGGGGCTCCCAATACATCCAATCACCATCCTGCACCAATCGACAGGACAGGATGGATTCCTCCTTCAACAAGGACTCCAAGACCAAGACCAGATGAGACCTCTGCATGCGTTTTCGGAAACGGACCACAGTCCTGACGGTGTTGTCAGCTATGAGGTTGAGGAAATGACCGAAAACGTCGGGGCCGGTGGCAGGGAGCCTTTCCATGCCCATTCAATCTCCGAAGCACTATAACAAAGTTTCAGGCCACAACTACACTCAATCTGCGAAATCAAGACCTTGACAGTTGATTGTGGAACTGTGTCATCGGTTGAAGAATGGCATCGACTATCGAACCTAATTCCTATTGAAAACCAGTAGGTGGAAAACAAAACAAAGAAAAAGTGTCAAAGGAGACACGAACTGGATAAGTGAATTGGTGCAGGGGATGGGATTTGAACCCACGGACCTCTGCAGGACAAGGCCCTCAACCTTGCGTCGTTGGCCATGCTTGACTACCCCTGCCTTGTTCTCTGGAATAGGCACTTTGTTATTAAGCTTTGCCTTGACTTTCAAAGGGTTTTCTATGAACTAATATCATTAATGGCCACACTGTTATATGAGTCATTATTTATGGAAGCTGCCTGGAATAATGCCATAGTTACCTATAGATCGGAATCACCGTTGTGGTGTATGGATTCTAAATTATGATTTAATGTCCTGCATAACCCTCCTCAATACTGTTCTCAGATGAGAAGGGATTCAAAAATATAGGACTTGTGAAGAAATTGCTCTGCGCTATAATGGACGTTCTTTGTTATGATCGTCTCAGTGAGCCTTAAGCTCTAGATGGAAAACACCTAGATTTTATATAAATTATAATAAAATGTTATCAAGTCAATAAACAACTGGGAGAAAGTTGTCAACATGGTTCAATCGACATCGGCCGTTAACACATCATCGATAGCGGCCCTGAGTACATTCGATGCCAACAGAGCGCAGTGTTGTTTTTCTTCCGGTAGGCCATCCAATGCTTTCAGGATGTCCTCAGGGGAGATGGTTCGAGCGGAATCTAGCGTTTTTCCTTTGGCCAGAACAGTGACCATGCTGCCGGAAGCGATACTGGTTCCGCAACCATCAGTCTCGAAAGAAGCCTCAGTTATGATTCCATCTGAGACCTTCAACCAAATTTCTATGGTGTCACCGCAAGGGCCAGTAATACTAGAGTGCCCGTCAGACTGGGACATCTCACCAAAGTTATGAGGATTCATGAAGTGTTCTATGGTAATCTCAGAGTATTTTTTCCGAGCATCACGTAGAACCATCTCCTGAAGGTCATCGAATTCTGTGTCCATGGAAAGGGGACATGGGTTAACGGCCTTAAAATCTATTCGATTGATGATATTCTTCGATTTGATGTTCCATCTAAATGTAATCAGTGAATACACATCATCATTGGATCGAACAAGCATCTTTTGGCCCTTTCTTTTTAGTTGGCTTTCCTAAAGACATGAACTTTCAAACATGGACTCTGGTACTTGAAGAATCAACGGAATGCAAATGTCTGGACGGTTCAGTTCAGTTTAAATCTTAGAATGTAATCGTCATCCTGTCAGGAGAGGGAGAGCGACTGACGGTAGGACTTCGGTCCAGCTGAGGAAGGTCCCTCCTCCACAGGGCAGGTGGGTCGGGAAATCCGACCGGGAGAGATCTCGGGCAAGGGCTCAGAAACGACACAGCCTCCAGTCAAGGATGATTCGTGTTGACGATGACGTTCCTGGAGGAATTGGTGAAACGGCGACACCCCACCGGAGCAAGCTCAGACAGCCGGTATGACCGCCCAGGGACCGGCGGGTAGAGTGCGTAGTTGAATGTCGCTTGAAACAGAAGGGGGCCTACTACCCTCACCTGACACTCCCTTTTCTAAACTGTCCGATTTGATAATTGAAACAGTTGGCTAGGAGGCGGGCCTCAGCTATCCGCTACCTTGGACAAAATCAATGATTTCAGATTTCCTCTAGAAACATTATTGATATCATTATATCCACGGTATCATATGTTCATCCATGTTCTCCTGGTCTTCCAAATTGTTACGACGGGTGGAGAAGGACCGTGGTTCCGCCTCATCGATCATCAAGTACATAGCTGGGGATATTCAGGAGAAGGCTTCCACAGGAAGCATGGATCAGAAGGATTGGGAGACATTGGCGCTGGAATTGGTTGAGGCCAAGCCGGAGATGGCGGCTATATTCAACATCGCCAATGGACTTCTGTTTTCTCTGGAAGATGATGGATTCAACGAGAGGATCTCTGATTTCATGTCTGGACTCTTGGAGAGACCGGATCCTCGAGAAGCTATAGCTCGTCATATCGTAGGTGAAGACGGTATTAACTGGGTCCTGACTAACTCATATTCTTCCACGGTCTTGGAGATACTGAAGTCCATGCATGGTAGGGGAGATTTCAAGGTCACAGTGGCTGAATCCCTGCCCATGGGTGAAGGAGCCATGTTCGCCGAGGCGTTGGTATCCTGTGGCATAAAAATCGAGATCATATCCGACAGTATGGTCTTTGAATGGATGGATAAAGCCGATGCTTTCATCTGCGGTGCCGATGCTGTCGGACCCACTGGCGTTTTCAACAAGATGGGTTCCAGGGCCATCGCCACCGCCGCCCACCTGGCCTCCAAGAAAGTCTTCGTGGCTTGCGACAGCATGAAGATATGCCCGGTGCAGGTGAAGAAGAACATTTGCAAGCGGGAACCGGCAGCCAAGGATGTCTTCCGGAGCACCCAGATGTTCGAGACCTTCCCGTTGGAACTGGTAACAGCCGTGATAACCGAGAACGGGCCCCTGCACGAAGATGAGTTGCAGAGGATGTTTCAAGAGTGGAAATTGGATAGCCGCTTGATTTCTTAGATTCTGTATAGTAATGTATAATTATGTTCATTAATGACGATAATGTTAATATAGTTCACCATTATTCCTCGATTCATGAAAGAAATCTCCGATTTCCGCGTGCAGTTGGATGTGGAAGAGATTCCCAAGAAATGGTATAATCTCGCTGCGGATCTCCCCCGACCCGTCCCCCCGCCCCTCAACCCGGGCACCAAGGAGCCGGTGACCAAGGAGGAACTCGGCCTCATATTCCCACCTTCCATCATCGCCCAGGAGATGTCCACCGAGAGGTACATCGATATCCCGGACGAGATAAGGGAGAATTACATCCTCATCAACCGACCTTCCCCTCTACAAAGGGCCACCCGCTTGGAGAAGATGTTGAAGACCCCGGCAAAGATCTTCTTCAAGAGAGAAGACCTCAGCCCGGTGGGGAGTCATAAGGCCAACTCCGCCTTGGCCCAAGCCTACTACAACCGCCATGACGGCATCACCAACCTCACCACCGAGACCGGTGCCGGCCAATGGGGAGCTGCCTTGGCTCTGGCCTGCAACATCTTCGAGATGGAGTGCACGGTGTTCATGGTCCGGGTCAGCTATGACCAGAAACCCTTCCGCCGAACTGTGATGGAGACCTATGGGGCCACCGTCCATTCCTCTCCCAGCGCGGTGACGGAATACGGCCGCTTATTACAGAAGACCATGCCTGACACCTCTGGATCGCTGGGAATGGCCATCTCCGAGGCTGTGGAGATAGCCGCCAAGAACCCCGACACCATGTACGCCTTGGGAAGCGTCGCCAACCACGTGATGCTTCATCAGACAGTGATTGGGCAAGAAACCATGATGCAACTGAAGAAGATCGATGTGGAACCGGACTACATGATAGGATGTGTCGGAGGAGGATCCAACTTCGCAGGATTTACCTTCCCCATGATGGGAGAGAAGATCAAAGGCAAGAACAACTGCGAGTTCATAGCTGCAGAGCCGAAGGCCGCCCCATCCATCACAGAAGGGAAGTACGAGTACGACCACGGAGACACTGCCGGCATGACGCCGCTGTTCAAGATGTACACCCTCGGACATAACTTCGTGCCCAGCTCCATCCATGCCGGTGGACTTCGCTACCATGGCATGGCCCCCTTGGTCAGCGCCGCTGTGGACCAAGGATACGCCAGAGCAGTCTCCTACGACCAATTGGAGACCTTCGATGCCGGTCTGCTGTTCGCCAGGGCCCAGGGAGTTATCCCTGCCCCGGAGTCCACACATGCCATCAAGGCCGCCATCGACCTGGCTTTGGAAGCCAAGAAGAAGAATGAGGAGAAGGTCATCGTCTTCAACCTCTCCGGACATGGGCTGCTCGATCTGGGAGGCTACGAGAGGTACCTCGCCGGTGCCATGCAGCCCTCCGGGAAGAACGGCGCCTGAACGTCAAACCCTTTATCTATTCCTTTTTCTTTGTTGCCAGCATGGACCGCACTTTTCGAGCTATCGGTCTAGACATGGACGGGACCCTTCTGGATACCCGGGTTGACTATAGCAAGATGAGCGACCTCCTCTTCGATGAGATGGTGCGCATGGGAGTTCCGGAGAACGTCCTGGACCGCAGTGGCGGCTCCAAGTTCAATATTGAGAGCGGTACCCAATATTTGATCGAACGAGGGCGAGAAAAGGACCTCTGGGATATGCAGGTACGTATCAACAAGACCGCTACAGCCATCGAGATGGAGAACGTGCATGCTGCCCGCCCTTTCCCAGGTGCCATAGAGGTTCTAAATGAACTACGGGAAGAGGGGATCCCCATCGGGGTACTGACCCGGGGCAGCAGGGAATATGCCACCACCGCCCTCAAGACCGCCGGCGTATGGGAACTCATTGACTCGTTGGTATGCCGGGACGACCATCCGGAGAAGGAGGCCAAGCCCTCTCCCATGGCCATGCAGCACTTGGCCAAATCATTGGGCACGGAATGCTCCCACATCCTATACCTGGGCGATCACCGTTTCGATCATGACTGCGCTATATCATCCGGAGCCGGATTCATAGCCGTCCTCACCGGGACCTACGATGAGGAGGACTGGCGGGAACTCGGTAACGGATTCCCCATCATACCTAGCATCACCGAGCTTCGAAGTCAGCTCTGATTCATCCAAAACGTTTCCTGTCGGATTATAGAAAAGGTAATAGGTTTCTGGAAGTGGTTTACGGACTCAGATCTTCCGGGTCTTGTGCTTCTTGTGCTCGATCTCATCGAACTCGAACCGGTCGACGTTGTTGTCGAAGGTCTTGTCCTTAGGGACCAGCTTCTTCACCGTCTCCAGGAAGGTGAAGGCCACACCCATGAGGTTCTTGCCCAGGGTCAGACCGAAGCGGGTCTTGCCGCAGAGCATGTGACCGGGGTTCATGACATCGTGGGGGTCCAGGACGGTCTTGATGTCCTTCATGGCCTCGATGGCGGCGTTGTCACGGTAGCTGGACAGATTGGATGCGAAGAACACTCCCAACCCCAGGGCCCGGCCACCGTACTCGGCGGAGATGGCACCCAGGTGGGTGTTGAAGGAGAATCCCAGCATGCCCAATGGCGTCTCGTTGTTCATGAAGTAGTAGGGCATGAACATGGCGGTGCTGCGGTCGGCGATCATGCCGATTATGCCCCCGGTGTCCATCTTCATGTCCTGGAAGGCTTGGTAGCAACGGTCTGCGAACTCCGCCCAGTTGGCCACCGGGACCACGACCTCGGCGGGGATGGCGCCTACGCCCACCTTGCGGGCGCGGAACTCGTAGCACCTCTCCTCCCACTCGTTGTGGGCAATGGAGTCGTCCACCTTCTTACCGCCGGCGGCGGCCACGATCTCGTCCACGACCTTCTCTTCCAGGGCCACGAACTCCTCGTCGCCCTGCAGGGTTACCAGGAAGAGGTTCTTCACGTCTGGGGCGTGCAATCCGGCCTTCCTCTGGTTGATGAAGTGGTACTCGTCCGACCAGGCGATGTGCAGGGGCTTGATTCCAGCGTGGTTGACGATGGCGTTGATGGGGCCACCCATCTGGGAGAGCTTATCGAACTCGTAAGCCAAGGGCTTAACGATGCCCATTGGTTGCAGCTTCAGGGTGACGGTGGCGATCAGGCCCAGGGTGCCCTCAGCGCCCACGAAGAGCTGGTTGAGGTTATAGCCGGCCATGTTGTCGGCCAACTTGTCGAATCCGGTGTTGATGACCTTGCCGTTGGACAGGACCACCTCCATATTCCGGACATTGTCCTTGGCGGCACCATACTTGTAGCCGCCGATGCCGATTCCTCCGGTGGAGACCCATCCTCCCACGGTAGCGGCGGGGAAGCTGCTGGGATATGATCCCAGAAGCAGGCCTTTCTTGGCACAGGCCTCATAAGCCTTCTTCCAGGTGCAACCAGCGCCCACCTTCACAAAGAGGTTGGTCTCATCGATCTCGATGACGGAGTCCAGGCCGCTGGAGAAGTCCACAAGTACACCACCGAAGGTGGGCATGGAACCTCCCAGGCCCCATGTGGAGTTACCCCTAGGAGTGACAGCCACACCGTTCTTGAAGGCGATCTTCATCACCGTGGCCAGACCCTCCACGGTCTTGGGCCTCACGACAACGTCCGGTATGTTCTTGAACGCAATGGTGGTCTCTTTCGGGAGAGGAGCCAAGTCATGGCTGTACATCAACCGGTCCATGTCGCTGGTGGTGACGTTCTCCTTTCCGATGGCTTCCTCCAAACTGGCAATGATCTCTGGCGTGACGGTACGGGATAGGTTTTCTTCCCCTTTCGCTTTCATATAAGTAATCCTCCTAAGCTGAACGTGACTTGGATTGCATTCGGAATCAGGTTTATCTTAATTATAACTTTTGTTATAATCGAAGTTGCCAGACATCCCAGCGGTTATAAAGGCCCATTTAACTATCGATACATCTCGACTGTGCCACGACACCTATACCGCAACATGGTCGGATGGGAATATGCCGCTCGACCTTGCCCGCATGCCGCAAAGGGCTTCGGAGGTTGCCAAAAAGAGATGGGTGTGGCATTTGCAGTCTGAGCTGCCGAAACCGGGGATAACCGGTGTCGCCCCCAGGGCTTCCAATTCCAGGGCCAAACGACATTCCGTGTACGGTTGTGAGAACTCCAATGCCCAGGGGGACTGTGCACATAAGCTGATGCGATCGACATGCCAGCGCATTGTTTTCTCCTTCCTTAGATGACGTTGCAGCCGCTGGTCCAGCCCAGACAGGGCAGACCCCGTGTAACAGTAGACCCCTGCTTGGAGGCTGCAAACACCCAAAGAGCCTATCCGGCCTTGGAAACCGGAAGGCAGGGGGAGGATGAGTATGTAACAACCCGGACGCCTCATACCTGGTCCTTGTACTCCACCTCGGAACGGGAGAGTATACGGATTATGGTGCTGCTGTCGCTGATGCGGGATGGCTTGATCTCCGCCACGTCGCCCAGACGGCGACCGTAGATCTGGATCTCCTCCAGCTCCTTGACATGCTCCTTGTAGGGTATCTTCACCCTCAGGCCGTCCAAGTGCAGGACTATAGGAGCGGGACGCAGGTTGTAGGAGACGGCATCGATGTCCTCCAGGAGCTGCTTGATCTCCGCAGGGTGAACGAACAAGGGGTCCTCCTCGATGACCCGGCGGCGGTCCTTGACCACCTGCACCGTGGCTTCCGCGGTCTCATCCAGCTTCTTCCTCTCCTCTGGACGACGCATACGCTCTGATTTGCGGCCGATGCCGCTGATGATGGCCTCGCAGTCCTGATCCAGACCTTCGGGTTTGGCACCGGTGACCAGGACCACCGGCTTCTCGATCTGGTCGAAGAGGTGCTTCTTGCTCTCCACGCAGGATTTGAAGTTCCCCAACATGAAGATGGCGGCATCGTACTCGTTGATGATGGCTTTCTCCTCCGCCATGATCTGGGACCTCTCCTTCCCCCGGCCCCGGGCCAAACCCATGACCACGGTGATGGCTCCCAATTGCCGGAGCTGCTCGGCGATGTCACAGATGGGATGAGGCATGTGATGCCGTCCCAAGGTGGGACCGACGACGGCGATCTCGGTGCCAGCCAGAGGGACCTCCTTGGTGATGCCCCCGATCTCGTGGCAGAAGCGCTCCAGAACCGGTACCTCCTCTCCGGGGATGGCCATGGTGACCATGAGCATCTGCTGGCTACGGCTCTTGTTGATCACCACCCCGCCCACGTCGTCGATGAGCTCATAGAGCTCGTCGGACCGATAGACGCCCCCGTCATACATCAGCACCTCATACATCGCTTCCACCTCTCATGCTGCGGTGCATCTCCCGGGCCTCATCCTTCAAGTCATCCGTCATCTTGTCCTCGGTGGCCAAGATGGTGATGACGTTGTCGTCGGTGAGGTTGAACCGCGCCTTCATGCCTTCCGGCAGACTGCGCCAGATGGCATCGATTATCTCGTTCTTCACCCTCTCGCCGGAGAAGACCTCCAAGCTCTCCAGCTCTGAAACGGGGACGTTCTTCACCGAGACCTCGTAGCGGGTGAGCTGATCCACTCTTTCTCGGCGGTAACGTTCCCAGAGCAGGCTGAGAATGGCCGGGGCGTAGACCTCTTCGTTGATTGTCAAACGGGCCCCTTCCGGCTCGTCCCGGAGATTGGCCACATCAGAAAGAAGGCGCCGCTCCGGTTTGGTGCGCAGGCGGATGGAGTAGATGAATACCGGGTCTGCCGGGCGCTGCACGATGCGGACCTCTTCCACAGTGCGGTTCTTGCCCAGGTCCGTGAGGATCTTCTGGAACAGGTCCGCATAGGCGGCATTGCCGAACTCGTCCGGTCCCTCCATCTTTATGTTCATATCAGACGACCTCTAGGAAGCCGGATGACAGCAACGCCGCTCCCACTGCACCGATGTACTGGGAATGGGGCGGGACGATGGGCTGGGTGCCCAGTATCTCCCCCATAGCGTTAACCATGCCGGAGATCAAGGACGTGCCGCCCACTTGGATGACCGGTTGACGGACGTCGATCTCCTGCAGCTGCTGCTCGTATATCTGTTCCGCCACGCTGTGACAGGCGGCAGCGGCGACGTCCGGGCGGGTCTTGCCCTCTGCCAGGGTGGTCACCAGGTCTTGGATACCGAAGATGGAGCAGTAGGAGTTCATGCGCACGTTCCTCCAATCGCCCTGATCGGCTATCGCTCCCAGCTCCGTGACCTCCAGCTTCAGACGTTTGGATACGATCTCCAGGAAACGTCCAGAAGCACCGGCGCATATACCGCCCATGGTGAAATTGTCCGGGACACCGTCCCGGACGGTGATGGCTTTGTTGTCCATTCCACCGATGTCGATGATGGTGGCCTCGCCCCGTTGCCGGTCGGCCAGCCACACCGCCCCCTTGGAGTTCACGGTGAGCTCCTCCTGCACCAGCTTGGCGTTGAAATGCTTGCCGATGGTGAAGCGACCGTAACCGGTGGTGCCCATGGCCTCCACGTCACTCATCTTCACCCCGGCCTGCTGCAATGCCTCCTCCAACAAGGAGGAAGATGATTCGATGACCTCGCCGGACGGTCCCCATGCCATCCCCTCGATCTGGTTGTCCACCATGACCACGGCCTTGGTGGTGGTGGAGCCCGAGTCTATGCCCACGGTTATGCCGCTCTGGCGTTCCCTCGCCAGCAGCTCCTTGCGGCTGACTATGGTGACCAGGGCCTCCATGCGGGTAAGGAGCTGGGAGGACTTCATCCTCTCCGTGAAGGAATAGGTGACCACCGGCAAACGGGTGTTCTCCTGGATGTAACGACGGAGCTCGTTCCGCACCAGGGCGCCCTCGGCACAACGGAAGCAGGTGGCGATGAACACCGCATCGGCATCGTACTTGCCTTCGGCGAGATGCACTGCCCGGGCGATCATGAGCTTCAGCTGCGGAGACACGGGATTGAAGCCGAACTTCTCCACGCAGCTCTCTATCTCGGCAGCCTCCACATCCGGATGGACCATCTTGGCTCCCACGCTGCGGGCGGCCTTCTCGATCTCGTACTGCACGGAACTGTATTCCGTACCGCAGGAGAGCTGAGCGATCTTGATCATTTCAACCCCTCCAAGAACTCCTTGACTTTCAAGACCAGATCGCGGCCCTCATCCTCATCCTGAGGATACTCCACCTCTATTATGGGTATCTTCCTCTTCTTTACCAGGTAATCCACCAAAAGGTTCGTCCGGTGGCATCCCACACAGCCGAAGGCGAAAGGGGCATCATTCATGAGTATGGCGGCCTCGGCCTCGTCGATGAGGGGCCCCCAGACAGCCATGCGTCCTCGGATCCCCGAAGGGACCTCTATGCCGGCATACTTCAACCCCTTCTGGATGTCCTCCAGGGTGACATTGAGCGGTGGCATGTCGATCTCCAGGTTGTCCACCCTCTCTTGGATGGTGGCCATGGTGCTGAGGGGCTCGTGCCCGAATCTCTCCACTAAATCGAACAGTATGAGGCTATTCGGCGGGTCTATGAATATCTTCAATCATTCCACCTCTTCACATATCTTTTGAAAATCGAAAACCGACAGCTTGCCGGGCTTCTTCTTCTCCACCAGGACATCTCCCCGATGGGCGCACTTCAATCCGTATTCCACCTTGGAAAGGTCAGCCCATTCCCTCTCCAACTGAGAGAAGCCGGGACGAGACCCGTGGTTGGCACGGCAACGTTGGGGGTCACCCAAAGGAAAGCCCCT
>JAQUUA010000144.1 GCA_028694055.1 Candidatus Methanomethylophilaceae archaeon
AGATGATTGACCAGTTGATTTCTCTTTTTGTTCTCCAAGCATCCAAGAAGCCCCATAGTAAACCACGAATGTAAATTCGTGGAATCTCCGAAAATGGCAAAATATTGTCGGTAAATTTTTTGGGATTTAACGAAACGACCCTCTTGAGAGTTTCAGCTAACCCGATCTTCGTTGGTTTAAAAAAACCTTCTTCTTGAAAATTATTCAGATATTTTACAATATCTTCATTTGTCATTCTCAATAATTCAGACTCTGCTTCAATTGGACTACTATCCAAAAAATGTGCATATGCGACATCCTCTTGAATGGGGGAGGTAATTTCCTCTGGAGAGATTTTGTTGTATTCTTGAATTTTTTCAAGAATGACGGGATTATTTGTTTTTACTAATGCGTTAAGCCAGGTTTTTTTCGACTGCGCTTTATACATTTCAATTTCAAGAGGACCAAGGTTTTTTTCTGTAAGCCAAGAAAAATCTATTGATTCTATCCTGGCAACCAATTTATTTTGCTCTGGCGTGCTGAATAGTAAACAATTTTTTTCTAATAAATAATACAACTCTGCCTTTATTTCAGGAACTTCAAATGGATTTCCTTTGAATTTCCAAAATATATTCTGAAAATCGTTATAATTATTGCTAATTGTATTAAGGGCAAGCCGTTTGAAAATTGAATGATCTCGGCCGATAAAATCCTCAATTATCGAACTGACTTGAGATGGTTCGGATTTTATCAAAAAATTCGCAAGGAACTGAACCAATAATTGAGGATAATTTTCAACATGCGAATACTCCGTAGGAGCAGCGATAACTCTGATAATAAAATATTCAAGGAACTGGGGTTTAGTACTGGCAATATTCTCAACTTTTGTAAGCGCCAGATTAAAAGCGGTGTCACCACAAACATTCAGGATTTCATCTGAATATTTTTTGAGTATTTCAGATAATAATATTCTTGAATCGCACTATCAAACACTAATGACTGTATTCGCCATAAATCGGAATTTGAACTTTCTTTAAAATCAAAAACTATCTCAAGTAATTTTAAACAGATTTTTCGATCTTCCTTCTTTAGAAATTTCGATAAAACATTTTGAGAAATTTCAGATGAAATTAAAGTATGTGAATTTTTCGAAACAAGACAATCTTTGAAGTATTCAAAATATTTATCGGAAATCTTTTCGGACGGAAGAGAAAATACAATACAGAATATTTTATATTCGGTAAAATCATTTTCGACCCTTTGTCCTGAGGCATCTTTATAATCAATTATTGAATCGATTATTCCTAACAACGATTGATATCCTTCATCCGATGGATGAGAAACGGTATATTTCGCAAAGTTCTCCAGATAAATTAGTATCAACCATATGCGTCGAGAAGCCTCGATTCCTGACGGATTGTACTTTGGATCAAAATACCCTTGCGCATTTAATAATTCAAACCAAACGCTAGGATTTTCGATTTTTCCAAGTTGGGTAAGGAAATATATTTCCTGCGGTGAATTAGGTCTTAGGTATCCAAATAATTCCGCTGCTTTCTGTGGATCAAAATTGCTCAAAACCTCATCCGATTTCTTGTTTAAATCAATAATTATTGGTGACTTGCTTCGAATTTGAGAATTCCAGTCTTTAATCAATTCGTAGAGTTGGTTATATCCATTTTTATCAATAGCGTAGGGAATGACTTCGATTCCAAGATCACTGTAATAATAATCCATGAATTCGTGAATATTTTCCTCACCAGAAAAAAAAGGTAATACAACATATTTTCTGTTTTTTACTCCGGGTTTTTGCGATGGGTCGCCCTTTAGTATTAAAAAATCGAGAACTTCGAATTCACTTAACCCATAGCCAATGAAGAGAACGACGTAGTTTTTGAAGATATCTTCCAAAAAATTCTTAATTTTCCCGTTATATCTCTTCAAATAATCAGATACTGTAAAAACCATTGAGTCCTTATCTAAAATTGTTCCGTGGATTTGATAGATTTTCGATAATTCTACACTTCGATTAAAATCATTTTCCTTATAGACAACATTTACTAAGTCAAGGCTTGGAGCAAACTGTTTGTGTAAATGTGTGTCAACGTTTGTTGTGACGAAGATGGCAGGAATTTTATAAATTTCTTTATAAATGTCACGAAGTGAAATGAGTTCTTTTTGGCCATTCAATGATTCTTCTAATGTCTGAAAATATTTTTCCCCGAATCCATTTTTTTCTAGAATTTTCTTACAAATCGTAATAATTTTTTTAGGGTCACCAATTTTAGTTAAAGATTCCTTCTCCTTAAACGTTATAAGTGAACCCTCAAGTGGATTTTTTTTTGAAGTGTTGAAACACAAATTAATCAAATTATTTGATAGATCATCCCATCCTTTGCAACCGATAATTCGAGATGCACCCGCTCCGATAAAAATGACCAATTTTTTCTGAATGATGGCGTCAAGAATTTCTTGAGGTAACTCTTGAGTTTCATTTATTGAATAATTTGACATTAGATGAACCTTAAAATGGAAATGTTTCTTCATTAAATATACCTATTGAACCGTGTCTCGAAGTTGAAAACATTACCAGTTATCTCCTTTTTAGATTTTCATGTCATTACGCATTTCCACCACGCATTAACAAAAAATGAATGTAATTCAGATCAACCGATTCACTCCCTTCTCCCCCACCAATCCACCACCCAAAAACACCCCCGACACAATCGC
>JAQUUA010000145.1 GCA_028694055.1 Candidatus Methanomethylophilaceae archaeon
TTTTTCTGAAAATATGTATATTGACGAAAGAAGATAGAACACATATCTATCGCCTTGATTGCGATAAATCGATTGCTGTCAGAATTCACATTACTATAGTATTTATATAGGACATTGGGCAAAAATACTACCCGATTAGCTTCATAAAAAATTATATATGCCAACGCTTCATCTTCTGCCATAATTCCCTCAGGGAATTTATATTTTTTTATAAATTCGTATCTAAAAAGTTTGCACCACGGACTTATGCACATAACATGCGAATCATTTTCATATATCTTTGACGCAGCTCTTCTTCCCGATAATTCTAATTTTTGATCTGGCCAATTCGGGACAAACGAACCATTTATATTGTTTTTCTCATACTTGCATACACAAATATTTGCCGCCTCAATGTTGCTATATAAAATCTTGATATAATTCACATCAATTGAATCGTCCGCATCTATAAAAGCAACAAAATCACCATTTGCACTTTTTATACCGAGATTTCTTGCAGAAGCAGGCCCACCGTTTTCTTTTGAAAGCAGCCTTCCTCGCTTGTCTTTATTGATAAAATCTCTAATCATGTCTTTACTATTATCTGATGAGCCATCATCGATAAAAAGAAACTCAAGATTCTCATAAGATTGAAATTTCAATGATTCGAACGTCCTCGACAAATAATTTTCAGCATTAAAGACAGGGATGATAACGCTAATAAGGGGAGCGAATATTTTTTTAGTCATAAATTAAACCACCATTGATAGGTATGAAGCATTTATAACGTCTGCCTCTATTTTCTTAAATATTTTTTCTCTGTCTGAATCACTAATGATTCCGCCTTCATATATTAATTTATATTCCTGATACATTCTATTCGAAGAATATTTAATTCTTGCTCTCGATTCAATATTCTTTTTGAGAATTGGGCGATTTATGACTTTATGCAATTCCCTCGTAAGAGAAGAAACGTCGCCAAAAGGCACGAACGAAGAGAATTCTGGAATCGCGATTGTCTCTGGACCTCCCGCTTTAAAGCCAATCACCGGTGTACCACATGATAAAGACTCAGCCACCGGCATTGAAAATGTTTCCCACTGACTCGTAATTACTGTTACATCCGCCAATGAGTAAAAAGCAGCTAATTCGGATTGGTTTTTGATTGGTGGGAGTTTAATCATATTTTTGGGCAACTCCTCGGCTATTTGATCAAGAGAAGCTATCAAAAAAATGTAATTTGAATTTTGCTGACATCTATTTGCTAGTTCAATATAGTATTTAGAACCTTTCATTTCGTTATGAAATGAGGCAGTTACATGTAAAATAATTTTTTTGCCAAAGACGCCGAAATTATTCGCCAATATCTTTCTTGCTTCTTCATCGAATCTAAAATCTTTGCTTACGCCGTTCAATATCGTATTAATTTTGTAATTTCTAAAAATCGGACTAGTTATAGCTTCATCCCTTAGCCAAGGAGAAACGGCAATTAAATCTAAATTTTTAAAACCATCGAAAGACCGATACATCTTTTGCCAAATTTTATGGGGTGTATTACTTTGTGGTGCCAAATGACAATGAATGCACCCAGGATTGTTTTTCCATTCTCGGCATGAATAAGAATGCCCCCCGCAATTACCAATGAAGAGATTCTCGGCATGAAGAGTAATAACCACATGAGTATCCAACGATTTTAAGAACATTAAAAGAATATAATTATTTGCATAATAGTCGTTTAAACAATGCAAATGGATAAATTTTGGTTTTGTTTGCTTTATAATTCTTATAATTTCAAAAGTTGAGAAAAAATTCATGCCATAGGGATTTTTCGTGATGTTGTTAATAAAGTGCGAAATATGCGCTTCTGTTTCTGAACAGACCTTTGCTACATTTATTTCTTCGCCATTGTAATGATTACGGCCGTAGATTACCGCACTTTTGTAACCATCTACAAGAAGGTTGTTATAAAGCTCTTTGATTATCTTTCCAGTGCTTCCTTGACCATAAACATTATTAATTATGAGCGCATCCAGAGGCACGATTGATTCATGGTGAAGGTTTTTTAGTGAATTTGATTCTTCAAGAACATTTTTGCTAATTGGATGGAAAGCAAGAGCGAAGAAAACAAGGTTAAGTACATATAATCCAGACCCAGAAGACAATACCGCGGCCTCAACAATACCGGTCATCATGGAAACTATAAATGCAGTAAGGGCTATTTTTTGCGAAGTCTTTACAATTTTATACTCTTTTGTGTAATACATGAATAAGACTGATATAAAAAAACAAGTTAAAATCATCACAACTGGACCATATGCCACCCAAGTATCAAGAATAGAATTGTGATATTGGAAATTACCATTAAGGTTGGAGTAATTTCCTAAAATCGGGAAGCGCATAATTCCTTGATAGGCATCAACCCAAACAGAAAAACGAGAGTCGATTGATTTGTAATCATATGTATTTGAACCGCCCTGACTTATTAAACTATATAAGTAAATCAATGGAATATAGAATGTGGTGAATATCATTGGAAAAGAAGACACAAAAATAGAAGAAGGCCAAGAGGCGACAAATCTTTTTTTCTTCCAAAACATAACCAGATAACAAACTACACCAACAACAATTGCCAACAAAGGACCGCGACTTCCGGTTCGAAATAGAAAGTACATAATTACGATGCCAAGTACCCCGCAAAGTATCCGTAGATAAAGAGAATGAAAAGCAA
>JAQUUA010000025.1 GCA_028694055.1 Candidatus Methanomethylophilaceae archaeon
TCGGAACTGGCATTCCTCCTCCGATAAGGCCATGTAAGGAAGCAACTGGTCAGCGGCATGCACGTCCATGGTGGAGTCGCTGGAGATGTCGTTCAATAGGTCGTTGGCGGCATCCTCTCCCACCTGGGAGGCAGGATAACCGCGGGATCCAAGGACCCCGCTGCCTAGACGTCCGTTCTCAAAGACGGCCACCAAAGAGATGCCGGCCCCACTGGATCGCCCTTCGGATATCTCTTTGGATATCGAGATATCCGTGGTTATGTCTTTGAGGCGGTTCTCTGCAGAACGGACTATGTCATCCGCCACCCTCCCTGGGAGGCCACGACAGTAGCAAACACCCTCGATATGCTTGAAGTCTCCTAACTCGGTGATGTTCAAAGGTGCAATCTTCACCGGAGGGCGCACGTTCACGATGACCCTGCCTCCTCCTTCTGGATAGAAACCGCGGTTGATGATCTCCATGTTCGCTTCGAATCCCATGCGGTCCATGAGCGGGAACAAGACCTGTCCATAGAAATCCACTGGAGGGGCCCACATGACGTTGGTGCCGCCTATGATGTCCATGCGCACGCCGTTGATGTGGAATCGGGCGGCCAGAAGCAAGGCCTGCATCACCAGGCTGATGCTCCCGGCACTCCCGACATCGAAGACCAGGTCCTCCATGCGGGAATCGCCAGGAT
This sequence comes from Candidatus Methanomethylophilaceae archaeon, assembly GCA_028694055.1. Taxonomy (GTDB): domain Archaea; phylum Thermoplasmatota; class Thermoplasmata; order Methanomassiliicoccales; family Methanomethylophilaceae; genus JAQUUA01. The sequence continues at coordinate 681 of JAQUUA010000025.1, forward strand.
AGAAAGTTATGTCCCTGGAACCGGGATAGTTGCCGAAGACCCGGGAATCGGTCATCTTGGCCACACCCTCCACCGCGGTGCAGTGCTGCTTGGACAAGCCACGGGTGGGACGGTTCTCTCGGATACGGGTCATATGGAAATCCATGCCAGTGAGGGCAGACAAGGCCACGGCAGTCCGGACCGTCTGCCCACCGCCTTCTCCTTGAGAGCCATCAATCTCCAACACGAAATCTCCCCCCCATGGATATATTACTCTGAATATTAATAATAGTCATCAGTTGTCGGAAAAAGTGCGACTGCCGGGATTTGAACCCGGGCTTAAGGCTTGGGAAGCCTCAGTCCTAACCGCTAGACTACAGTCGCCAAGTCGCCTTATGACTATTAGGTTAATAACGATTATCCCCTGCTTCCCGGAAGGCGCTGAAAGGGCGTCAGGCCTCGCGCCTCTGGCTGATGACCAGGGCTGCTACTTTGGCGGTTTGTTCCAGTAGATGGATGGCCTCAGCATCCGGGATGCCGCTCCTGCTCCCATAGTTGGTTATGGTTCCCAACAACGATCCGTCCGCAGCCAAAATGGGGTAGGAATAGCAGGACCTTATCCCATGTTCACGGGCGATGTCCAAGAACGCTCCCATGTTGGCGCAACGAGGATCCTCTAAAATGTCCCTGACCACAACCATCCTTTTCCGATGGGCGGCCACGCCGCAGGAGCCGGTGCTATCACTCACTTGCATCCCTTGCATCATATGTCGATGATAGGCGGTAGGCATATGCGGTGCCGCCCCTAGGCGTAGTAAATGATGTAGCGGATCGTAGAGGAGGACCGTGGATCGGATATCTGGATCATTGCGTTGGCTGATCATTGCAATGGACTCTAACATCTTGTTCAGGTCACAACCGCGCAGGAGGTCCTCGATGAGGCCTATGACCCCGTCCCAGAGTTTCGACATCCTCATCCTGTCCGTGACATCGGTGAACAGCAGCAAGGAGGCATCAAAACCATTCCATTCTACACTTTTGGCACGACTCTCCGCCCAGATGGTGGAGCCGTCTTTTGGCAGTAGACGCAGGAGGTGGCAACCCTCATGAGGTTCGCCGTTCTCTCTCATCCTCATTCTGTAAGTCACCGCCTCCAAGTCATCTGGATGTATCAGGTCGGTGTAGCTCATCCTCATCATCTCATCTTCTGAGTAACCCATTACATCCACGGCTTGGGGGTTAACGTACAGGAGATTCCCTTGGTTCAGGATTGCAATGCCTTGACCGTAATGGCTGACCAGTGAACGGTACATCTCTTCACTCTGGCGCAGTCGTTCCTCAGACTTCTTGCGTTGCGTGACATCGCGGATTATCTCCACCAAGTAGCGCAGTTCACTCTCTTGATCGAAGACGGGGTTGACCCTACAGTCCAGGTAAACGTCATTCACCGGGTCATAACGCTCGAACTCCACCAGATGGCCATTCTTCTTCGCCTGTTCGAACTCGCACTCTGAGCAATGGGCGTCCTTGTTCTCAGCGATATGGCATTTCTTGCCCAGAACCTCTTCGGGGTTTCTCCCCAGGTATTCGTATCCGGCTTGGTTGTAACAAAGCACCTCGCAATCGGTGTTCATCACTCCGATGATATCAGGTATGCTGTCTATGGTGGCGTCCATGAGGCAACGGGAGGCGTTAAGCTCCTTCTCGGATGCTCTCCGGTCGAGAACATGCCGGACCATGTTCCAGAGCTCAGCGAACTGGGAACGGGCATCTCCTCCTTTTTGCAGATAGAAGTCTGCACCATTGTTCAAGGCCTCGATCACCACCTCCTCTCGTCCTTTGCCGGTGAAGATGATGAACGGCACGTCGTTGCCATCTCCTCGCAATTTCTTCAAGAATTCAATCCCATCCATCTCTGGCATCTGGTAATCCGACACCACCACCCCATATCGATGGCTCTCCATGCGTGTCAAGGCCTCATGTGGACCCGAGGCAGTGTCAACAATGATTCCCTGGTTCATCTCCAAGAAGATCTTACCCAGCTCCAGAAGGCCTGGCTCATCATCCACATAAAGGATGCGGAAACCATTGTCGTCGTGGCATTCGGCCTTCATCTGATTTCTTCAATATCTAGATAGTTAATATCTTTTACTATTTAATTATCAAAGATAATAATAGTAAAATGTTAAGTGAATTGACGGCTCACGGTTCGCATCATAGAATATTGGCAAAGACCGCCAAGATGATAACCTGTGAAGGCAATCATCACCCTTCCGTCGAGGCCTGCACAACCGGTTGCTGGCATGGAGGGTAGGATATTGTTTCTCCGGGTGAAGGCGTCTGCATTGGATTCCAGTGACGGCAGGGTCATCCTGCATGATGCAGATTATCGGCTCTTGGAATTGTCGGAGCTGGAACGGGTCCTGGTGGAAGCACCCCGCCCGCTTCTGGTTACGGTTAATCGCACCCGGGGCCTCATATCGCCCGGGACGGTATCGATGCCGCCTGAACTGATTCGCCGCTCTGGGTTGCAGGAGGGAGACCAGGTGGAACTCTCCATCTCCCAGCCTCCTGAATCCGTGCGTCTCATCCGGCGCAGTATGGACGGTAAGGCCTTAGAGGCCCAAGAGATCCGATCCATAGTGGCCGATGTCATGGATGGCAGGCTTAGCAAGGCAGAGGTCTCCGCCTGGTTGACAGCGGTACAGATCAACGGCTTAGGCACACATGAGGTGCAGGAACTGGCCATGGCCATGATGGAGACTGGTTGCAGCCTCAGTTTCCAGAGGCACCCGGTTTTTGACTTCCATAGCGTCGGCGGTGTGCCGGGAAACAAGGTCACGCCCATCGTGGTTTCCATAGTGGCGGCGGCAGGGTTGATGTTGCCCAAGACCTCCTCCCGGGCCATCAGCAGCGCCTGTGGCACAGCGGACTTCGTGGAGGTGTTCTGTGATGTCAGTCTGAACGGCTCTCGTCTGAAAGAGATCTCAGAGAGGGTAGGAGGAGTCTTCGCCTGGGGCGGGGCCATGAATATAACCCCAGTCAGCGGTCATTTCATCGATGTGCAGTATCCCCTGGGAATAGACCCACGCTCGATGATGATGGCATCCATCATGAGCAAGAAGATGGCCATGGGGGCGGATAGGCTGGTTATGGACATCCCTACCGGACCTAGGACCAAGGTCCGCGACCAAGAGGAGGCATTGACTTATGCCCGGCAGTTCATCGATCTGGGAAAGCTTCTCGGCATAGAGGTCGAATGCGCGATCACGGACGGCTCTCAGCCAGTAGGCTACGCTATCGGCCCCGCCTTGGAGGCCCGAGAATGCATCCAGACTCTGGAAATGGATGCTCGCATGTATATGGTGCGAGAGAAATCATGCGAACTTGCCGGTATGATACTGGAGATGGGAGGCATCGCCAATGGCCGTCAGGAGGCCCAAAGGATATTGGATTCAGGGCGAGCCTTGGCCAAATTCAGAGAGATAGTGGCCGCACAGGGAGGGCGTCCTGACCTTTGCTCTGAGCACATCAGGTTAGGACGATTCCGATGGGAGATGACCTCTCCCAGATCCGGATACATCCTGGACATTCACAACAAACAGCTGGTGGCCGTGGCTAGGGCGGCGGGTGCTCCTAAGGACAAGGGAGGCGGGATTCTCCTACATCGAAAATTATCGGAGAGGGTGGAGAAGGGAGAGCCTCTCATGGAGATCCATGCGGACAATCTGGGCAAACTGGAGAGGGCCAAGGAGATGGTTTTGAGACTGCAGCCCATGTTGGTGGGCGGCATGGTCATGGCACACGCCAGAGACATCCATATGCCTTGATCGATGCCAACGAAGATTCAGAAGAGGATGGTGGGCTCGGCCGGATTTGAACCGGCGACCTCCGCCATGTCAAGGCGACGTCATAACCCCTAGACCACGAGCCCTTTTTCTCGGGAATAGTCTACCCATTATTATACCTTTTTATCCTGGACTCCCATCCAGTTGCTTCAGCTTGAATGAATAGAAAGCCGTCTCATCATCTGGCTGGATACTCTTCTCTTCATCGATGTCTTCTCTCAGCGGTGATATCGCAATCTATTAATCCCTCCATCGGTTCGTTGAACAGGATAACCTATGACCGAAATTATCCTGTTCACCAAGCAAGACTGCCAGAAATGTGACCACATCAAGGAACGGATCCCCGAGGGCCTGAAAGTGGAGATCGTGGATGCCGAGACTGTGGACGGAATGGCTGAGGCCGCCTACTATGAGATCCTGGAAGAGGACATGCCAGTCCTGGTGGTGGATGAGGAAGTGGTCACAGGGGCGATCAAGATCACCAGCCGCCTGAAGGAATTGGCGGGAAGCATTTAGAGATGATCACTCTGGGCATAGAGGGGACCGCCCACACCCTGGGGGTCGGTATCGTGGATGCAGAAGGCCGTGTTCTGGCTAACGTCCTGGACATGTACCGGCCACCGGAAGGAGGCATACACCCCCGTGAGGCTGCCAACCACCATGCCCAGGTGGCTCCCATGCTTTTGAAGAAGGCCTGGGAGGAAGCGGGCATGGGCCCGAAGGACATCGACCTGGTATCCTTCTCCCAAGGGCCTGGTCTGGGCCCCTGTCTGCGTACGGCCGCCACAGTTGCCCGCTCTTTGGCTCTTAAGCTAGAAGTCCCCATAATGGGTGTCAACCATTGCATCGCCCATTTGGAGATCGGTACGGTGTCCACCGGCTGCCAGGATCCAGTATTGCTCTATGCGTCCGGCGGCAACACTCAGGTCATAGCGCATTCCAACGGCCGGTACCGTATCTTCGGTGAGACTCTGGACATCGGCATAGGCAACATGTTCGACAAGCTGGGCCGTGAACTGGGCCTGGGTTATTACTCCGGCCCCGCCATCGAGAAGCTGGCTGCGAAGGGGGAGGAGCTGTTGGACCTCCCCTATTCCGTGAAAGGAATGGATGTCTCCTTCTCGGGCATGATGACTGCTGCCCTGGCCCTGCATTCCCAAGGTAAACGTCTAGAGGACATATGTTACTCCTTGCAGGAGAACTGCTTCTCGATGTTGGCTGAGGTCACGGAGAGGGCCATGGCCCATATCGGCAAGGAGGAGGTACTCCTGGGCGGCGGAGTGGTGCAGAACAAGCGCCTGCGCCGCATGATCCAAGAGATGGCCGAGGAGAGAGGGGCGGAGATGTTCGTTCCAGAGCCCCGTCTCTGCGTGGACAACGGAGCCATGATAGCATGGACCGGCTGTGTGATGCATCAAGCCGGCATACGGATGGATATATCGGACACCAAGGTGAACCAGAGGTTCCGCACCGATGAGGTGGACATCATCTGGAAGTAAGAAGCTGAGCACCGATTATGGCATTCAACTCTTGAAGGAAGAGGTCCTCGTTGGCCAATGGGAAAGCCCCTCCGCTGGCGATGCGATGGCCGCCACCGTTCCCTCCCGCCTTCTGACTGGCTTCTCGCAAGGCCGAGGAAAGGTCCACGCCCTTCTCCAAGAGCTTCCATGTCGCTCTGCCAGAGACACGTACGGTCTCCTCTTTGCGGCTCAGTCCCAATGTGGGCTTTCCCGGGTCGGCGAAGAACTGCATGGCGATGCCACACATGATGCCTGTGAAACCAGTGGACGGGCTGTGGAAATATTGGATGTTGTCCATAGACACCAGGCCGTTATCCCTGACCTGGGTGACGGATTGGACGATGTTGACACGATAGTCGCGGTTGATGCTCTTGGCCTCTCGCATGCTGGGCTCATCACCTAGTGCCAGGGATATCCCCATGCCCTCCATGTCCATACGTCCGCAGGCGTTGAAAAGTGAGGCCAAACCTTCAGAATCCATGTCCCATCCTGGTAGGAAGTAACGAGGCCGGGAGACTTCCATCATGGTGTCCAAGGTCACTCCTTCCTGTATGAGTCGGAGGGCGATGAGAGAAGAGAGGCGACGCCTTTGCTCCAGTTCCAATGTCTCGAATTTCGATCCGGCAGCGATGTCCGCCTCCTGCAAGAGTCTGGAAACCCCCTCCGGAGCCCCGCTGACATCGGGGATGTAAGGGTCAGTGCACAGGTACAGCTCTTCCTCCAGGTCCCCGGAGGGTATGAGGCTGCCGTTGCTCCTTTTCGTCAGCCCCCTCTCCTCCGCTCCTTGCAGTATGTATCGGTTGATGCCCTGGATGGTGCCGGTGTGTTGGCGATCCCCGGCCATTCCGGCCAAGGCTAGAGGAGCGAGGTCCCAATTGGACTCATCCACCGCCAATGCCAAGAGCATACACATCGATGCCCCACAGGCAGCAGTCATTCCGTCGATGCCGTGCAGGTGAGGGTTGATATGCAGCAGGTGGTCAGACTCATCCTGGCTGGTGTGGTGGTCCAATATGATAACATCACGAGGCAGCTTCTCCAATTCCCTTACGAATGATGCACCCATGTCTGAGATGATCAGACAATCGCCATCCATCTTGGATATTGATTCCATCTCCCTGCTGTTGAGGCTCTTGAAGAGGCTGACCTGGTATTCCTTGCCGGCCCTTTGTAGGGTCTGGCAGATTATACCGGCCGAAGAGATGCCATCGGCATCGTAATGGGAAATGACGCGGAAGAAATCATGCTTGCGCACCCGCTCCGCGGCGGAAGATAATTGGGAAAGAAGTTTGGAAGGGATTTGGACCGTCTCGTCCATTCAACACCTACTTGAGCAACAGCTCAGCGGTCTTGATGGAATACTTCCAGTCCTTGGGCAGGACGCCCGTGCTCTTGTAATATTTCTCCAGCCTTCTGATCTTGGACTCGATCAGGTTCAGGCTCCTCTTGTTGTGCAGGTCACCAGAGTTCTCCTTCAAGTGGGAGCTGAGTCCGATGGCTTTGACAATCAAGTTACCCAGGTCCTCAGGCAGGTTGGCGGAGACCTTATTCTCGGCTCTGATCTGAGCGATGCCCTTACCCGTAGCCAGCTTGACGTTGGGCACGGCGTATTGGTCTCTCAAGACCAATCCGATCTTGGCAGAGGACATGTCATCCTGGGCCAGCTTGACAATGATGTCGATTATCTCTTCAGCGGACAGAGGCACCCATTCCGGATTCTCCTTGATCAGGGGGCGGCGAGACCCAGATTTTCCTTTCCTTCTTGTATGCATTTTAGCCATTATTATGATCCTCCTGAATCATGCAATGGGCGGCGAAGCCGTTGCCCATCCTTATACTAATATAAAAGCTTCACTGGATTTCATTGGAGGAGGGGTGTCTCCCCAGCCTTTCCCAGCCCCATCTCAGTACGGGAATATACTCTTCGGCGGTGAAAGCCAGAGGAGATGGTAATTCTCGGAAGAAGGCGTGTTCCATCTCCCCATCACCGGTCTTCTCGCCCACCTTTCCGATGGCCACATAGCAGTCGTCCAAGGATTTGACGTCCAGGACCTCCAGTTCCATACCGCTCTCTTCTCGGAACTCCCTCCGAGCCGCTTCTGCCGGGGTTTCCCCTGGCTCTATACTCCCTCCCGGCATCTCCCATCCCTTCCGTTTGGGGTTGAAGACCATCAGGAACAGCCCTTCCTTGACTCCCATGGAGTAAACGGTACTCAACACTTTATCACCAACATGGCGTGGTCTTTCTCAAAGGGATCCAAAGGCCTGAGGTCCAGGACCCGGTATCCGCTCTCTTCGGCCTTCTTGGCCGCCTCTTTATAGATGCTATGGGGGTTCCTCCCTACATCCTCGGAGCGGGCCTTCAAAGCCATCATCCCTTGATGGGACTGGAACCTCTCCATGTTCCTAAGGAGTATGTCCACTTGATTCTTCTGTGCCACATCTTGGTACACCAGGTCCACTCGGCCCACCATGAATTGGTAGTCGTCCGGTCGTGTGGCATCGCCCAATAGGGGATGCATGTTCTTTCTCCCCTCGCAGGTGCCTACCAGGTCGCGGAAGGAACGGGGAGAGAACTCCACGCAGTAGACCGTACCGTCCACCACGATATCCGATATATGGCTGGCGGTGGTGCCGCTGGCCGCTCCCAGGTATAAGACCTGGCTGTCATGGCCGATCATGGATGGGTCCCCGCCCAATCGGATGAAGGCCGCCAGCTTGCTGCGCCTCTGAGACCATTCCCGATACTCCTGGCCATCGACAATCTCCAAGCGCTCCCCATAGACCCTCTTGCCTGGATTGAGGGATCGGGTGAAGATGCGGTCCTGGTGACGGAAGATGCCGTCGCTGATTCGGTCTAGATGCATGGACATGAAAATAACACAGTTGTTTCCTGATGTGTTCATCAATGCTCAATCAACACTTGTTGTGGACAATCCTCTTCTTCCAGTCTCCGGCATCCGCTCACACGGATGGACTTCCCCAGGACCAAGGCCTCGGTGACCTTGCGGCGGGCATCGTGCAGGTCACGCCAAAGGGTCTTCCTAGAAACACCCACAGTGTTCGCAGCCGTCTCCTGGTCCATGCCCAGGAGGTCCACCAAGCGCATTGCCTCCATCTCTGCCGGGTCGATGGTCACGAAATCTCCGTCTGAGCCACCCTTGTCGCACATGGGGCGGTAGCATTGGAAATCCATGTCCTCGCCGATGGTTCGGCACACCCGCGGCCGCCCTCTCTTCCTATGGCAGTGGTTTCTCTCCTCTTCCTCTTTCATTGGCAACCAGTTCCGAATTGATATCCTCCCAGATGTGTAATAATGCTTTCCCTGCTGGGGAGTCAAATCTGGTTATGGGCATCCCTTTCCTCACGGCCTCTATCACCTGTGGGTCGAATGGAAGTTGAGCGATTACCCTCAAGCCCTGGTTGTCACAGTAATCATGAATCTGTTGGCAGACGTCAGCCTCCAGGTCATAGCGGTTGATGAGGACCATTATTCGCGGGCCGAATCGGCGACAGACCGTCACCACTCGGCGCAGGTCATGCAGGGCGGAAACACTGGGTTCAGTCACTATCAGCACGGCATCCATGCCGCTGACCGTGGAGATCAAAGGACAGCCTGTCCCAGGCGGTCCGTCCACCAGAATCCAGGAGGGATGGGGTGTCATCTCCTCTGCCTTCTGCTTCACCTTGTGCACCAAGAGTCCAGAGGTCCCGGATCCTGGGAACAAGCGGGCATGCACCAATGTTCCTTTCTCCGTTTCAGAAACGAACAGCTCACCGTTCTGGACCTTGGCCATGGTTATGGCCCCTTCTGGGCACTGATTCTCGCAGACTCCGCAGCCTTCGCAATGCATCCTGTCCACCTGGTATACTCCTCCATTGTGGATGGCGCCGAAACGACACAGTTCTTGGCAGAGCCCGCAAGCCCGGCATTGGGATGCATCTATTATGGCGGATTCCAAACCATGGAAAGGTTCTCTGCTGATCATCTGGGATTGGAACAACAGTTGCAGGTTGGCAGCGTCAACATCACAGTCTGCCAAGACCTGGGAACGTTGGTTGAGGTCGGCCAGGGCAGCGGTTACCATGGTCTTGCCCGTTCCTCCTTTGCCGCTTATAACGGCCAACTTGATCATTGCACAGCCTCCTTGAGATCAGAGGTCTTTCGATATAGTTCCTGGAACTTCTCCGACCAGGAGGGGTCTAATCGTGAGATTAGGTCGCCTCGGTTCTGAACCTGGGCAATCTTGCGGTCAAAGGGTATGGTCATGATTACGGGCAAGGACTTTTCCTTGCAGAATGTGCCGATCAGCTGGTCTCGGCCATCGCTTCGGTTTATGACCACTCCCGATGGGATGCCCATGTCCTTGACCACTTCTGCAGCCAATTCCAGGTCATGCAAGCCGAAAGGAGTGGATTCCGTCACCAGTATGGCGGCATCGGCATCCTGCAGGGTCTCGATGACCGGGCAGGCTATGCCCGGGCTGGAGTCCAGAATTGTGAGTTGCCCAGAGTTTGAAATCTCCTTGGCCTTCTTGATCACCGGTGGAGCCATGACCTCGCCTTCGTTCAAGGTGCCAGTTATAAGGGTCAGTCCTGACAGAGGATGTGAAATGCTCACCTTGCCGATGCCCCTGCCCTTCTCAGTTATGGCATCCTGGGGGCATACCAGCCGGCATCCTCTACAGGAATGGCACATCTGGGGGTTGAGGTTGGGTCCGTTCAGTCCCATCACCAATGCTCCGTATCGACAGAACCGGGAGCATTCACCGCAGAGGTTGCAGAGATCCGGATCGACTATCGGTACCAGAGTCAGAACCTCCTCTTCCGCCACATCTCCGTCGGGGAAGAATATATGGAGATTGGGTTCCTCCACATCACAGTCCACAGCCGTGACCTCCATCGTTTGGGACAATGAGAATGCCAGGTTGGCGGCGACGGTGCTCTTTCCCGTACCGCCTTTGCCGCTGAGTATGGCGATCCTCATGTCACTGGAGGGGTTGCAGCCTTCCGGCCCGGTATTCGTCCAACACAGCGGCCACGCTCTGGTCGCCACCGGAGGTGTAGACCTTCATCCCACCCGACCTCAGGGCATTGGCAGCGTTGTCTCCCAACCTTCCGGTTATGAGCACCTTCGCCCCATGGTCCATGATCAATTGGGCGGCACGGGGCCCGACACCGCCGGACCCATCCGTATAGGGGTTGGCCAAAGATTCCAATCCATTCTCGTCATCTACGAATGTGAAGAATGGAGCCCTGCCGAAGCGTTCTTCGAAACGGGACTGCAAGCCTTCTCCCTGGCCTGTAACACAGATTTTCATTTACACACCCCTCGGATCTAATGATGACAAGAGCTTATACCCGGTTGCAAACGTCCAGCTGCAAAGGTCTCCGCGACTTGTGAGGCATTGCCTTTCACACCCAGAAGAACGTCTATCCCTCTCTGCTGGAACAGTTCCACGGCTTTCGGTCCCATGCCGCCAGCGATCACCATGTCTACCTGCAGGTCGGCCAAGAACACCGGTAGCTTCCCCGGTTCATGACCGGGGCTGAGAACGTCTTTTTCCCGGTCTGCCCGGCCTTCCATCACTTGGAATAAGGCATACTTCTCGCAATGGCCGAAGTGGCCGGAGACCTCTTCTCCCTCCAGGGCTATGGCCAATCTCATTGGCTCACCTGCCCTCTCTTGCCCATTCGCATGCCCCGGCCTCTTCCTCGTCCACAACGACCCGGTCCCCTTCCGAAGCCCGGTTGGGTGTTCCTGGTGGTTGTATCGTCTTGGCCGCATGAGCCCATTCTTCTTCCGGTCATGGCTCCCTGGCCCATAGGGCCGGTTCCATCTTGTCCTGGCATTCATTTCACCTTCCTATTTGTATTATTACTCATATGAGCAATAATCTATTTAAGATTAACCCCGTTAATACCAGGAGTCGGGGGTATCCCTGTCAGTGTTGCAATAAATGTGCAGTGTCACAAACGGTACATGAACTCCGCTATGCCGTAGCCGCGACGACCCGCCCAACGGTATTCGGCCAGAGTCTCCACGATTACCGCTTTGCTTCCATCCGCTCCTTCGAAAGGCATCTCTGCCTTCTTGCGGACCTCTCCTTCCACCTCGTACAACCATCCGTCTTGGTCCTCCAGGTGGAGGCGGAAAGAAGTGGGATTCCGTTCACCGTTCTGATCGACCTCTGACCGAATCGAGCGCAGAGGCCTACTAATCTCCCCGTAATGGAGGAATCCACAATCCAC
>JAQUUA010000146.1 GCA_028694055.1 Candidatus Methanomethylophilaceae archaeon
AGGAAGGCATGACCGTGGAGCTGCAAGCCATGGTGCAATGCAACCTGGCCAGCCTTTCCGGGGTGCTGGGCCTTCCAGCCGGCAATGCCAGCATGGGATTCGGAGTGGTCCTGCGCGGTGTGCCCGGGTCGTCCCTGCCGTCCATCTTCGCGGTGGACAACGAGAAGCAGGCCGACGTCTGGCTGATGAGGGGGCGCATCGATTTCTCATCCAACGCTTTATAGCCCCTCCGTCCCATCTATGAACATGGAGGGTTCACCCATGGAAGCGGAGATGGACAAGGAGTCATGGAAGGCCAGGGCAAAGGCATTGGAGCGGACGTTGCAGGCCCATCTAGCCCTGGACGTCGTGGATGAGACCATCGATCCCAAGGCATCCTATGCGGGCTTCCGAGGACCAGAGGATGGCGGCTCCATGGACCAGCGCTGCCCGATATGCTTGGAGTTCGTGGAGGCCGGTGAGCCCCGCTACCTGTTCATCGCCAACGGCGACCGGGCATATCCATTCCACGACCACTGCTTGGAAGACTACCTGGAGAGCCAGGTCACGCTGCACAGCGGGATGTCCGGGAAATGATTTTTATGTCCATCGGTGCATGGGTAGGATGAGGTAGGGACCATGGATGCCTTGAACATGCACCTGGCGTACAAATTCTTCGAAGCCGCGCACATGCAGCGCTGGAACGACCACATACGCCCGGTGGAGTTCACCGAGCTTGACAAACAGGCCCACAAGATGGTCATCGCCTGGGTGCTAGCCAGTTTCCAGGAGAGGGAGAGGGGCGAAGCGGTGGACTGGACCCAGCTCATAGAGGGAGCAATGTTCTCCTTCCTGCAGAGGATCGTCCTCACCGACCTCAAGCCCCCGGTGTTCCATCGTATCAAGAGGGAGAAGGGCAAAGAGCTGAACCAATACGTCCTTCGGGAAGTGCAGGAGAACATACCCGGTCTGGACCCGGAGTTCCTGCACCGGTTCCAGAGCTACTTCGAGGAACAGGATACCGAGAGCGTGGAAAGGCGTGTCCTGCGTGCCGCCCACTACCTGGCCACCAAGTACGAGTTCAACCTGGTCTATGCCGCCAACCCGCGCATGCAAGGGGTGGAGGAGACCATGCGCAACATCGAGATGCAGATCGAGGACCATTACGACCTCATCGGCGTGCAACGCATATCGTTGCAGAAGAAGTCGCACGGCTTCATAGACTTCTGCGGGCAGCTTCGTTTCCAGCAGCGTTGGGCGCGTTCCCCCCGCATACCGCGGACCACCGTCCTCGGGCACATGCTGATGGTGGCCAACCTCAGCTACCTCTGCGCCCTGGATCAGGGTTTCGGGCCCAGAAGGACATGCAACAACTACTTCAGCGCCCTCTTCCACGACTTACCAGAGGTGCTGACCAAGGACATCATATCTCCCGTGAAGAAGAGCGTCGTGGGCTTGGAGGACGTCCTGGAGGGCTACGAGCGGGAACTGGTGGAGGAGAAGCTCCTGCCTTTGCTCCCTTCCCAATGGCACCGTGATTTCGAGTATCTCCTCTTCCATCCGTTCCAGGACCGGGTGCGAGAGAATGGGAGGACGGAGTTCCAGCCGGACGGCTTGCCTTTGGACACCGATGAGGCCTTGGACCCCGTGGACGGGAGCATCATCAAGACCTGCGACCTCTTCGCCGCTTACATGGAGGCTGAGACCTCCATCCGCTATGGTATCAGCTCCAAGACCCTGCAGCATGGAAGGGACGACCTGCGGCATATCATCGAGGAGCGCAGCACCGACAGGCTCTCTTTCAAGAGCATGATGCTGGCCTTCGACAAGATGGACATCTAGGGGTGGGCGGGATGGGCCTGGTTCATGCTCGTTCGGAATTGGTCAAGGCCCTGGAGGCGGAGGCTGACCCGGAGAGGGCGGAGGGGCAGCAGCGCTACTTCAAGAACCGGATGCGTTTCCTGGGGCTGAGGCTGGGCGATGCCCGCCGCATCGTGGACCAGCACCCGGAGGCCTGGGAGGGGAAGGACTGCAAGGAGGTCCTGGACCTGGCGGAGTCCTTGATGGCCGACCGGGTCTTCGAGCATCAGGTGGCGGCGGTGCATCTGGTGCAGAAGGTGAAACGCTCCCTGCAGATGGAAGACCTTCCTCGTTTCGAGCGCTGGTTGCAGTGCCATGTGGACAACTGGGCGGAGGCGGACGAGGTGGCCAACCATATCCTGGACCATTTCATACTGCATGACCGTTCCGTCACGGAGGCCACCTTCGCCTGGGCGGGATCGGAGAACATCTGGCTACGCCGCGCCGCGGCGGTGTGCCTGGTGGTGCCCATGCGGAAACAGGACCATCTCCAGGATGTCCTGAGGGTGAGCAAGGCCCTGCTGAAGGACCCGGAGGACCTGGTGCAGAAGGGATACGGATGGGCCTTGAAGGAATGCAGCAAGAAGCATCCGGAGGAGGTCTACGCCTTCATCATGGAGAACCGGGGGCAGATGCCCCGTACCCCGTTGCGGATCGCCCTGGAGAAGTACGACCCGGAGAAACGCCGGGCGGCCATGTCCGGATGACGGTCAGCCGATGCGCGTCTGTCCACGCATGTAGGGGCGCAAGACCTCTGGCACCGTGACGGACCCGTCCTCGTTCTGGTAGTTCTCCAGGATGGCCACCATGGTCCGGGGCAGAGCCACGCCGGAGCCGTTCAAGGTATGCACGAA
>JAQUUA010000147.1 GCA_028694055.1 Candidatus Methanomethylophilaceae archaeon
GAGGGGCGGACTAGGACCGGATAACCTATGGTGCTGGCGATCTCCCGTACCTCCTCGAAGGAGTGGCCGGTGCCAGAAGCCGGTTGTTTAACACCGATGTCGTCCATGAGCTTGGAGAAGCGTTTCCGATCCTCTGCCATGTCCATCATGTCCGGGGAGGTGCCCATCACCACGGTCTTGCTGCCTTTGAGGGCCTCTCCCAGTTCTACAGCCAGATTAACGCTGGTCTGACCACCGTACTGGACTATAACCCCGTCTGCATCCTCTTTCTCGATGACGTTCAAGACGTCCTCCAAGGTGAGGGGCTCGAAGTACAGCCGGTCGGAAACATCGTAGTCTGTTGATACCGTCTCCGGGTTGTTGTTGATGATTACCGCGTCCACACCCTCCTCTTGCAGTGCGAAGACACCATGTACGCAGCAATAGTCGAATTCGATTCCTTGACCGATACGGATAGGGCCGCCACCTACGATGACCACGGTCTTCCGGTCGCTTTTCTTGACTTCACACATGCGTCCATAGCTGGAGTAGAAGTAGGGGGTTACGGCGGCGAACTCGGCAGCGCAGGTGTCCACCATCTTGTAGGTGGGTATGATTCCATGCTCCTTGCGGATGCGGCGTACTTCCATCTCCTCCATGCCCGAGAACTCGCCGATGGTGATGTCGGCGAATCCCATCCTCTTGGCATCGCGGAGAAGACTGGCATCCAGGGGGCCCTTTTTAAGCCTCTCCTCCATTGCCACAAGGTTCTTCAGCTTCTGTACGAAGAACGGGTCCCAGAATGTGTGCTGGGCCACCTCGTCCACGCTCATGCCCCGCCGCAAGGCCTCGGCCATGGAGAACATGCGGGTGTCGGTGGGGACCTGTAGGTCTTTCAGTATCTCCTCGTCAGTCAGATTCTCGCTTTCCAAACCTGTCTTGCCGATCTCCAGGGAACGGATACCTTTCATGACCGCTTCCTCGATGGTGCGACCTATTGCCATGGTCTCACCAGTGCTTTTCATCTGGGTTCCCAAGGTTCGGTCAACGGTGCGGAACTTATCGAATGGCCAACGCGGTATCTTCACCACCACATAGTCGATGGTGGGCTCGAAGGCGGCAAAGGTGTTGCCGGTGATGCGGTTCTGGATTTCATCCAGGGTCAGTCCAACAGCGATCTTGGCCGAGACCCGGGCGATTGGATAACCGGTGGCTTTGGATGCCAATGCGGAGGAACGGGACACACGGGGGTTGACCTCGATGAGGCGGTAATCGCCGTTCTCCGGGTTGTAGGCGAACTGCACATTGCATCCGCCCTCGATATGAAGGGCGCGTATGACCTTGATAGCGGAGTCACGTAGTCGTTGATGGTCCTGGTCGGATAGGGTCTGTGCCGGGGCGCAGACGATGCTCTCACCGGTGTGTACGCCCATGGCATCGAAGTTCTCCATGCTGCAGATGATGATACAGTTGTCTTTGCTGTCCCGCATGACCTCGTATTCATACTCTTTCCAACCCAGGACGCTCTCCTCGATGAGCACCTGGCGTATGCGGGAGTATGCCAGTCCACGGGCGGTGATCTCCAGGAGCTCCTCCTCGTTATGGGCGATGCCTCCTCCGGTCCCACCCAGGGTGTAGGCGGGACGAATCAGGACTGGGTAGCGACCGATGATATCCACCGCCTTCTTGGCTTCATCCAAGGTGTGCACGGTGCGGCTGAGGCAGATGGGCTCGCCGATCCTCTCCATGGTCTCCTTGAAGAGCTCCCGGTCCTCGGACATGGCGATGGCATCCGGTTGGGTCCCTAGCAGGGTGACCCCAAGGCGTTCCAAATCACCCCTTTCCGCCAGTTCTGAACAGATGTTCAAGGCGGTTTGGCCGCCCATTCCGGCCAAGATGCCATCGACTCCCTCCTTCTCGATGATCTGGGCGACGATGGTGGCATCCAAAGGCTCTATGTAGACTTTGTCGGCCATGTCCAGGTCGGTTTGGATGGTGGCAGGGTTGGAGTTGACCAGAACGGTGCTGTATCCCTCCTCCCTCAGTGATTGGCAGGCTTGGGACCCGGAGAAATCGAATTCCGCTGCCTGTCCGATGACTATGGGTCCAGAGCCGATGACCATCAGCTTCTTGAAGTCCTTCTTCATCCTTTCACCTCCATGGTCTTCAGGAAGCGATCGAAGAGGAACGAGGTGTCATTAGGGCCGGGAGAGGCCTCGGGATGGTATTGCACCGTGAAGAGGGGCAGTTCCTTATGGCGGGTACCTTCGACAGTACCGTCATTGACATTGAATTGGTCTGGGACCAAGCCGGTGTCCAGCAGGGTCTCGGGGTCAACAGCGTATCCATGGTTCTGGGACGTTATGAAAACCCGACCTTCGAACTTAACAGATTGGTTTGCACCACGGTGTCCGAACTTCATCTTGTAAGTATCCCCACCGAAGGCCCGTGCCACCAGTTGGCTCCCTAGGCAGATGGCCATCATGGGCCTCTCATGAGCCAGGTCCTTAACGGTCCTCTCAGTTTTCTGCAGGCCGGGATGGGAAGGGTCGCCAGGCCCGTTGGAGACCATGATGCCATCGACTCCCAGGTCAAGTATTTCCTGGGCACCCATGTTGTAAGGTATGCGGATGACATTAAACCGCGATGCCAGGTCCCGGATGATTCCAGGTTTGCATCCACAATCCAGAAGACCGACGGGCAGGG